>CAYMMK010000054.1:0-17195 GCA_964391575.1 uncultured Limnohabitans sp. | reverse complement strand
ATACCCGTATCTCAATGCAGCTTGACCGTCGGGTTGGTCTGTTTGGTGATCAACCGCGCCAGTGTATACAGCGCGGTTTTGAGGACGCCATGGATGGCCAACTCGTGCAACTTGTACAGTGACAAGTACATCATCTTGGCGAAGTAGCCTTCAATCATCAAGTTCTTGCCAATCAAGCCACCCATCATGTTGCCCACTGTGCTGAACTTGCCCAGCGAGACCAGAGAACCGAAGTCTCTGTAACGGTAGGGTTTGAGAGGTCGATTGGCCATTCGCCGTTTGATCTGTCCCAGCATGTGCGAGGCCTGCTGATGAGCCGCCTGCGCACGTGGTGGCACAATGCCGGCGCGACCGCCGTCAGCATCCGAGCAAGGACACGCTGCGCAGTCCCCCAGCGCGAAAATATTGGGGTCCCGGGTGGTTTGCAGCGTATCGTGCACCACCAGCTGGTTGATCGGGTTGGTCTCCAGTCCGCCAAAGTCCTTGAGAAAGTCAGGCGCCTTGACGCCTGCAGCCCAGACGACCAGTTCAGATTCGATTTCCCGGCCATCGGCGAGCCGAATCCCGGTGGGCATGACCTCCATGACCCTGGCGCCGGTCAAGACTTGCACACCCAGACGGGTGATGAGGTGTTCGGTCGCCTTGGAAAGTCGGGGATGCAAAGCCGGAAGGATACGATCGGCCGCTTCGAGCAGACTGACCTTGATGTCCTTGTCCGCATCTATACGGTCAAGTCCAAATGCAACCACCTCGCGTGTGGTGCGATGTAACTCGGCAGCGAGCTCCACCCCTGTGGCTCCAGCACCGATGATGACCGCATGCAGTTGCCGTTTATGGATCGCACCCGACTGATTGTGCGCACGGATGCAGGCATTGACCATTCTGGAATGGAAGGCCTTGGCGTCGTGCTGCGTTTCCAGCTTCAGCGCATGCTGCTTGACGCCGGGGGTCCCGAAGTCATTGCTCAAACTCCCGATGCAAATCACCAGGGTATCGTAGGCAATTTTCTGAGCAGGAGTCACAGGTTGGCCGTTTTCGTCCAGATACGGCCCCAATTCAATGTATTTGTTCTGACGATCGAGCCCTTGCAATTGGCCAATTCGAAATGTGAAATGGTGCCAATGGGCCTGGGCCATGTAGTCGACTTCATGATCCCCCAGATCCATGCTGCCCGATGCAATTTCATGCAGCTTGGGCTTCCAGATGTGGGTACGGTTTTTATCCACCAGGGTAATGTGCGCACGATTGCGCCGTCCGTAGGCGTGACCCAGACGCGTCGCCAACTCGAGCCCTCCAGCTCCGCCCCCGACAATGACGATCCTGTGTTGTGTGCTCATGTTCTGGTTAACAAATGGTTGTACGTCCGCTGGCTTCCTGTGGACGAAGCGTTTGAACTGCGACCCCATAGACTGACTCGAAGCATGGGGTCTGTAGTGAGGGTTCTGGAATGATTCTTGAATATTTGCCAGGAACCATTACCCAAACAAGCTTAGCATGGTCACATCATCACTGGGTCCCACAGACTCCATGAGGATCATCATCAAGCCGAGCTGTATTTCTCGATCACCTCGCGATTGATTTCAACACCGATGCCCGGTGTCTGGGGGATTTCGACCATGCCGTCATGCATCTGGATCGCCCCGAAAATCAGGTCCTGGCGGAACGGATGCGAGGACTGGTCATACTCGAGCAAGGGTTCGATAGGATGCAGTGCCAGCGGGGCTGGCGGCAGGGTGGCTATGAACTGGAGCGAAGCAGCCAGACCAATGCCAGAGGCCCAGACATGGGGCACGATCGGGGTATGCCAGGCCTGTGCCAGGGCGCTGATCTTGCGGCATTCGGTAAAGCCCCCGGCCGAGCACAGGTCGGGCTGCAAAATGTCCACGGCGCGGCGGGCGATCCATTCGCGAAATCCGATTTTGGTGAATTCGTTTTCCCCCGCGGCCAGATAGATGCTGGTCAGAGATTTCAACTCGCGGTAGCCGTCGATGTCTTCAGGCGAAATGGGTTCTTCAAACCAGTGGATGCCCGCCCCCTCAATCGCCTTGAGAATGCGCCGGGCAGCGCCCACGCTGTAAGCGTGATTGGCATCGATCATCAACACCGGGCCGTCACCGATGCCCTCGCGCACCCCGAGGATGTAACGGATGTCCTCCTCGACACCGAAACCGGTCTTGAGCTTCATGGCTCTGAAGCCTTTGGCGATATGCCGCCTGGCTTCTGCCACCGCGTCCTCGGGATAACTGCGGCCCTGCACGCGGTAAAAACCGGTGGCATAGGGCTGCACACGGGTGCGGTATGCGCCGCCCAGCAACTTGCACACGGGCTGGCCCGCTGCCCGCCCCAGACAGTCCCACAGCGCAATGTCCACCGCACTGATGGCATTGGGCACCGCTCCTTTCTGGCCAAACGGACGCGTCAGGTTGTACATGCGTTCCCACAAAACATCCACCTGGGCCGGATCCTGGCCGATCAGCAGGGGTTTGAGCGCCGACTGCACAACTGTGCGGGCAATCTCCGGGGGTTGCAGGCCGTGACACAGGGACTCGCCCCAGCCAGTCACCCCTTCGTCGGTGGTGACCTCGACAATCATGGTGCTGCGGCGATGCACCCAGCCCATCGAGAAGGCAAAGGGCTCGTCCAGGGGGGTCGAAAGGACATGGGTGCGAACGTCGGTGATGATCATGGGGGCCGCCAGAAAGAATGCATGAACCATCCTACGGACAGTCGGGGTCCACTGCAAGATGCAATCTGAACGCGCCCGCCAGCGGCCAGTTCCACCCCTCAGATGATGTGCAGACCCCCGTCGACCACCAGTTGGCTGCCCGTGATGAAAGATGCCTCTGGCGAGGCCAGCCAGAGGACAGGCCAGGCGATTTCTTCTGGCGTTGCCCAGCGACCCAGCAGCGAGGTGGACTTTCTTTCGGTCTTGAGCTGCTCCACGCTTTTGCCCGCTTTTGCGGCCCTGTCGATATGAAATTGGGTGAGTGTGCTGCCGGGCAAGACTGCATTGACCCGCACGCCATGTACTGCTTCTTCGCAGGCCAGGGTTCGCGTCAGCGAAAGCTGAGCGGCCTTGCTTGCGTCATACAGGGCCATGCCTTTGCGTCCCTTGATGGCATAACAGGACGAAACGTTGACAATGCAGCCGCCCTGCGCCTTTCGCAAATGGGGCAATGCCGCCTGGCAGTAGTGGGTCAGGCCCACGAGATTGACGGACACCACCGCATGCCATTGGGCCGGTGTCACCCGGTCAGCAGGCGCATAGTCCCGCATGGCGGCATTGTTGACCAGGATATCGATGGCGCCCCAATCGCGGACAGTGTGCGTGGCGACGGCGTGTGCACTTTCAGCATATTGGACATCGGCGGCCGTGCACAGAACCCTGGCCGTCGGACAACGGCCTTCGATGGCTTGCCGGGTCATTTCCAGGCCGTCAGAATTCGCATCGACCAGGTGCACGGATGCGCCTTCCTGACAGAACAGCATCGCGGTAGCCGCTCCGATGCCTGAACCTGCACCGGTGATGATGGCGGCTTTTCCTTCCAGCCGTGGCGCCCCCATGGCCCTTACTCTGCCTTGGTGCCGGTGTCCTTGATGACCTTGCCCCAGCGTTTGATTTCAGAACCGATCCAGTCGCGAAACTGGCCAGGTGTTGTGGCCACGATTTCAAACTCCATCTCGATCAACCGTTTGGTGATCTCGGGCGATCGGATGATCTTGACGATTTCCCGGTGATACCGGTCAATGATGGGCGCTGGTGTTCCTCCTGTGGTCAGAAATCCGATCCAGGAGGTGGCCTCGAATTCAGGAAATCCGGATTCGCTGAGGGTTGGAATCTCCGGCGTACTGGGAAATCGCTTGAGTCCGGATGTGGCCAACAATCGCAGGCGGCCTTCCTTGGCGAATTGCTGGACATTGCCCGGCACAAAAAAGCCTGCCTGGATGTTGCCGGCAATCAGGTCGCTCACAGCCGGTCCCGCTCCCCTGTAGGGAATGTGGGTGATGTGAAATCCGGCCGCAGACTTGAGCATCTCCATGGTCAGGTGCGAGGCACTGCCCAGCGCAACCGAGCCGTAGGAGTACCGTGTCGGGTTGGCCTTGGCTTTTTCAATCAGGTCTTTGACGCTGGTGATTCCCGAGCCCGGATGGACAACCAGATACTGCGGGGCCTTGACCATCAGCGTGATGGGCGCCAGGTCCTTTTGCGGGTCGTAAGGCATTTTTTCAAACAGGCCCGGGTTGATGGCCAAGGGTCCGTTGTAGCCAATGAGCAAGGTATGTCCATCCGGTGGCGCCTTGGCGACCATGTCCGCGCCGATGTTCCCGCCGGCGCCGGGTTTGTTCTCGACCACCACCGGTTGTCCCAAGACTTCCTGCAGCTTCGGTGCCACAAGGCGGGCGAGCACATCATTGGTGCTGCCAACGATGGGGACGATGATCCGAATCGGTTTGGTGGGTGCCCAATCCTGTGCTCCTGCGGGTGTGCACAGGGCCATGGTCAGTGAAACCAGAGCCATAAAGGCCAGCGGACGACGCTTGATGTGTGTCATGGGATCTCCTTGTCGGGGTCGGTCGTGGTGAATTCAGACGGTGTAGACGGGTTCATCCAGCCCGTTGGCAAGATGCTTCTTCGCCCAGGCCACGGGATCGGCATCGCGGGGCAAGAGCACCCCGGCAGGCCGCACCCGCTGCTCACGGGCGTCCAGCGCCGGTGGCTCAATGCCCTGCTCCAGCGCCAGGGCCGCCTCGTGCAACATGCGACGGGCCATGACAATCGCTTTATCGGTCGGAAGCAATTTTTCAGCTTCGTGGTCTTGGATCGGACCCATACTTTCCTGCAGTGAGTAATCCTGTGCCGAAAAGCCGAAAACCCCGCTGTAAGCCCGCTTGTCCTTCTGAGCCTGTCGGTCCATCAGGTAATCGTTGTCGCGGTTGGCTTTGGGAATGAAGCTGCCGGGCGCCATGTATTCCACATGGATGCCCTTGCCGGCGGCCATGGCCTCGTATTCATCGGTCGTCAATGATTGCCGGGGTTGCCAGTTGATGCTCCAGGCCCAGCATTCATGATCGTTGATCGGAACCCACGCATGTCCACCCAGGGCATGGTGGCCGAACGGCGGGATCATGGTGAACCAGGGAAACAACCATTGGGTAATGCGCCAGTAATAGCTGTCAGGCTCGCCCATGCGACGGCCAAACAGGGTCAGACCGAACGACGTTTTCTCAATTTCAAACACCACATTGCCATCCGCCTTGATGTAGTCCAGAGCCTTGACGCCCTGGTGCATCGGGTCGCTGTCGACTTCATAACGGTGTACATAGGACACGTGGCTGGTGTCGATGCCGCCCTCCATGGCCTGCAGGTAGCTGGAATACTGCAGACGCTTGGAAACAAACACATGGCTGGCCGGCAAGTTGCACCACTCCAGCTCGGGCGGGGACGGCATTTTGTCCGCCGGCCCCATATAGGTCCACACAATGCCGCCCCGCTCCACACAGGGATAGCCCCTGATGTGCATATGTGCACAGGCCTTGGGATTGGCGGGCACCTCGACGCAGCGACCATCGCCGTCGAACTTGACGCCGTGGTATGCACAGCGGATCCCGTTGTCTTCATTGCGGCCAAAGAACAAGGACACTCCGCGATGTGAACAGAACTCGCTGATGATGCAGGCTCGGCCATCCGTGTTCCTGAAGGCCAGCAGTTTTTCCCCCAGCAATTGCACGCGGACCTGGGGACCGTCGGGCTGTTGAATTTCGCTGGACATGAGGGCGGGCACCCAGTAGCGGCGCATCAGATTGCCCATGCGGGTCCCCGGGCCGACGCGGGTCAGGATTTCTGACATTTCCTTTTGCATTCGGTGCAACTCCTGATCGTCAACACGCTAAAGGTTCAGGCTCATTGTGAGCTTTGTTCCATAAAATGATAGTACTGTCCATCAGATGGACAATTGACGGCCTGCTTCGCGAAGGTCCCAGGCCTGCCGCCGCAGCCCGTCTCCACCCCTTGGCCAAGGACCATCGAGTCAGGAGCGTCATGAAAGACAACCATGCTGAAGGCGTACGCGCAGTGGGTAGAGCTTTGGAGATCCTGCAGGCCTTCACCATCAATGACCGCGCCATCACGGCCAGCGAGTTGCTGCAACGCGTGGCCTTGTCCCGACCCACGCTTTACCGTTTGCTGAACACACTGATTCAGTCGGGATTTGTGGTGTCCGAAGGTGAACCCCAGAAGTTCAGACTCGGACCTGCTGTCGGGCAACTGGCCCATGTGTGGACCTCCAGCCTCAACATGGCAGCGCTTGGGCAGCCCATGATGCAGCGACTGTGGGCTTCGAGCGGCGAAACTGTGGCATTGTTTGTGCCCCAAGGTCCCATGCGGCTGTGCATTGCCGAACTGGTCAGCCCTCAGGCCCTGAGTTTCAAACGGGGCGTGGGTTACCAGGAGCGGATCGTGCTGGGTGCCAGCGGCAAAGCGATCCTTGCGCATTGCGATCTGGACGTGCAGACCCTGGCGCAGTATGCATCGGGCCTGACGATCGACCCCGTGCGCTTTATACGCGAACTTCAGCAGATTCAAAAACGGGGTTATGCCATCAGCCGCAATGCGCTGATCCAAGGGGCCGTGGCGGTAGCCGCGCCGTTTTTCAATGGCTCGGGTCAGGTGGCGGGTTCCATTGCCGTGTTCGGGCCGGCGGTTCGCCTCAAGGAGGCCCGGGTTCGCCAGATGGGCTCGGAGCTGATCCAGGAAGCCGAGTTGTTGTCGCAAGCCCTGGGACGCAAATGATGGTGCAGAGGTCTGAGGGTGTCTGCCCTTGGCCAACCGCCATGACCAAATTTGCGGTCACGCGGTCACGCCGTCACGATCCAGCCCTCCAGCGGGTCACACTTGGGCAGGCCGAACTGCGGATGCCCCGCTTGGTGCCGAGACAGGGCCCAGGCCGCCTGCAGCATGCACAAGGTGGCGTCCAGCGCATCGCCGCGCGGATCGTCGGCCAACCGGTTCATGAGGGCATGTGACGCCACCAGGCGCAGGCCCAGACGGTGTTGCCCCCGCTCGAGAACGCCCAGCAATTGCCGCCGGGCCATCAGCCGTTGCGGGGTCTGTCTGGCCTTGTCATCGCTTTTGTAGGACTGGTGGCCCAGCACCTCGCGTGCCAGAAGTCCGGGGTAGGCCTCCAGCGCCACTCGACTGCGGTCACCCTCGGCCAGTCCGGGCAGATGCACACCGGCGCGGCGCAGCCACGGCACGCCCGCATGCATCATGAAGGCCACAGGCGGGTTGATCCATTTCATCGACGGGCTCGAGCCAGCCGGACGGTCGGTAGCCCGATGGGCAAATTTGCCGCCGGCAGGACGGGCGTTGCAAAACGCTGCGAACCGATCGCGCACCTCTGATCGCTCCAGGCCGGCAAAATGATCCATGCAAGCGGCCCAGTCGGTCGGCCAGCCCAGGTGCTCCACCAGTTCGCGGGGCAGCCCGAAGGGCAGGTCAAAGCCCCCGATCCAGTCGCCAGGGCAGGAAAGCCACGCTCCCCATTGCGCTAGGGTTTCGAAGAATTCCAGGGACTGCAGACGTACCCGGTGGCCGTGCAGTTCTCCGATGGCCAAGACGACTGGCTTGTGACGGCCAGGGCTGGACGAAAAATCACATCCCAACACTTGCATATCAATGCCCCCAGCCCAGCGCCATCACGCCGGCTGCAATCAAGGCAGCGCCCCCCAGACGCAAACCCCGGTCGCGCTCGCCCAGCAAATGCCCGCCCAGCAGGGCTGCAAAGAGCATCGAAATTTCCCGGGCCGGGGCCACATGGGACAGCGGAGCCACCTGCATCGCATAGAGCACCAGCACATACGACACCGGACTGATGATGCCGACAATACAGGCGTACTTCCACTGCGCCCGCCACAATTGCGCGACAACCGGCCGGTCCACCAGAAGGGTCGGTCCAACCAGCAGCAGACGGATCAGGTTGCCCATGTAATCCACCAGAATCGGTGACATGAGGGCGAATTTCACCGCATAACCGTCCACCACGGTATAGCTGGCGATGAACATCCCGGTGGCCAGGCCATAGAGCACGCCCGTGCGTATCCGCTGCCTGTGGACCTGGTCATGGGCAGCGCGCCAGAGGGCAGGCCCTCCGGCGATCAGGAAAACGCCCCCCACCACCGCGACCAGCCCCAGGGCTGCCGCGGTGGAAACCTGCTCACCCAGCACAATGATGGCCACCAGGGAGGACAGCAAGGGACCGCTGCCCCGTGCCAGCGGATAGACCACTGTCAGATCGGCGCGCCGGTAGCCGCGCAGCAGGACCACAAAATACATGACATGCAGGACTGCGCTGACACAGACCAGCGCCCACTCGCGCCAGGTCCAGCGGGGAACCTCCTGCCAGCCCAGCCAGAGACCCAGTGGCGCCCAGAACACCATCATGACCAGCGCGCTGAAGGCTGAAAACCGCACATCACCGGACGCTTTTTTGGCTGCGATATTCCAGCAGGCGTGAATAAACCCCGCCAGCACGACCAGCGCCAGTGCATGCAAGGGCATGGTGAAGAGTCCTTGAAACCGGGGCCTACCGGGCGACAGCCCGACGGGCCCACTCAGGCGCGACCGATGATGCTGGCGGTGGCCATCAACTCTTCGAGCAACGCCATCGAGACCCTGCCAGAGACGCTGTATGGATCGAGTTCGGCACGCTCGGAATATTTAAGCAGGATGTTGGTGTTCACACGGGAGACATCGACCTGCCCCATGGTCCAGCCGCCAAACTGGCGCTCGGTGATTTCCTCGTAGTGCAGCAACTCGACGTTCTTGTGTCGGGGATCCTTCTGGATGTGGCCATAAAGTTCGCTGACAGCACTTCTACCGCCTTCGATGGCCTGCAGGAAAATGCCGCCGCCGTAGCAAAGAATACCGGTGATGCCACTGGTCGGGTTGAACTGACGCGACTGCGACAGGATGGACTCGATAATTTCCGGCCGCGGATCGACCGCACGGCTGGCATAGAGCAGGCGCACAAGCATGTTCAGCCCCTTCCAGGAATCAGCGAAAGAAACTCGCGGCGCAGGTTGGCGTCTTTGAGGAAGACGCCACGCATGACCGAGTTGATCATCTTGCTGTCCATGTCCTTGACACCCCGCCAGGCCATGCAGTAGTGGCTGGCTTCCATGACAATCGCCAGCCCATCGGGCTGTGTCTTGTGCTGGATCAGGTCGGCCAGCTGGATCACGGCCTCCTCCTGGATCTGGGGTCGCCCCATGATCCATTCGGCCAGCCGGGCATATTTGGACAAGCCGATCACATTGGTGTGCTCGTTGGGCATCACACCAATCCAGATCTTTCCGATCACCGGGCAGAAATGATGACTGCAAGCGCTGCGAACCGTGATCGGACCGACGATCATCAATTCGTTGAGATGCTCGGCATTGGGAAACTCGGTCACCTCGGGGCCCTGCACATAGCGGCCCTTGAAAACCTCGTTGACATACATCTTGGCCACACGCCGTGCAGTGTCCCCGGTGTTGTGGTCATTTTCGGTATCGATGACCAGGCTGTCGAGCACCGCTTCCATCTTGTCCGAAACTTCGTCGAGCAGTTTTTCGAGCTCGCCCGGCTCAATGAAGTCGGCGATGTTGTCATTGGCATGGAAGCGCTTGCGGGCCGCCTTCACACGCTCCCTGATCCTGACAGAAACTGGCACACCCTCTTCTTTAGAGGATGCGTGAGCAGCAGCATTCATGGTTTTTCGGGCTTTCATCAACATGCTTCCATGGTAACAGCGAACGCATGTGAGGTGGCTGTGTCCGGTTTGACATCAAGGATGAGGCTGTCGCCGGGGGTTTGCAATAACTGTCAGTAACGGTTGCCGGTCAGAAACAGCGCCAGCCGCATCAGGCCGAAGGCCATGCGGTCGCGCAAGCCGTGACGCCAGGGTCGGCGTTCGAACACCTGGGGGTCAACCGCGCGGCTGTCGCGGGCAATGGCGTGGTCAAGCCGCTGGTAGAGCTGTGCGGCAAAGGCCCGGTCGGCCACCACCACATTGGCCTCGCGGGCCAGCAAGAGCGAGAGCGGATCCAGGTTGGACGATCCTACGGTCGCCCAGGGCCGGTCGTTGTGCGGGTCGATGACAGCGACCTTGGCATGCAAGAAACTGGACTGGTATTCGTGAATTTCGATGCCGGCCGCCAGCAAAACACGGTAAACCGCCCGGACTGCATGGTATTGCATGAAGTATTCGTACCGACCCTGCAGCAGCAAACGCACCCGTACCCCCCGTGCGGCCGCCAGGGTCAGCGCCTTACGCAATCGCCGTCCAGGCAAAAAATAGGCATTCGCAATCACGATTTCGTGGCGGGCCAGCCCAATCGCACGCAAATAGGCCTTTTCGATCTGGCTGCGAAAGCGCACATTGTCCCGCAGCAGCAAGCCCGCCCGGGCCACCAGCTGCTTCGAGCTGGCCAACTGACTGTCGGCCGTCCATGGGTGCAGCAAGCCAGACGCACGGAATGTGCTGAAGGCCTCCGGAAAGTTGCGTTGGCGCACATGCCTGACCGCCTGCAGGCGCCACCACAGCTGTGTCATCGCCTCCTGGACCTGTTGCACCAGGGCTCCGCGGGCCGAGACGGCAAAATCAAGTCGTGGTCTCTCGAGCAGGCCGTGATTGGGGTCGTGCCAGTCGTCCAGAATATTGATGCCACCGCAAAAGGCCACCAGGCCATCGATCACGGCCAGCTTGCGGTGCAGGCGGCGCCAGCGACTGGGGATCAGCAAGCCCAGCCGACCCAGGGGCGAGTAGATTCGCCATTGCACCCCGGCAGCGTCGAATCGTTCGGGCCAGGGGTGCGGTAACGCGCCAGTGCCCACACCGTCAACCACCAGCCACACCCGAACCCCGCGCAAGGCGGCACGCTCGAGGGCCAGGGCGACCTGCTCGGCCGCCCCTGCCAAGTTGAAGATGTAGGTTTCGATCTGGACTTGCGAGCGGGCCTGATCAATGGCGCTCACCAGGGCCGCAAAATAAGCGTTGGCCCCCTCGATGAGTTGCAACTGATGACCATCCTGCAAACTCGCCGCTATCGCCATCCATCACTCCAAGGCAAATTCGGCCAGCAAAGGCAGGTGATCGGACATGCGCTGCCAGATGCGGCCACGAGGGACTGTCGCGCCCAACGGGTGCAGCCCACGTGCATACACATGGTCCAGATGGGCCAGTGGCAGGCGTGAGGGATAGGTCAGGATCTTTTCACCCACCCATTCGTGCAAGCCTGCCTGGGCCATCATGCGCGTGATACGCCGGCCCCAGTCATTGAAATCGCCAGCCACCAGCACCGGGGCTTTCGCGGGCACTTCACGAATCAGGTAGCCTTTCAATTGCTCCACCTGTCGCACCCTGCTGGCCGGCACCAGGCCCAAATGCACAACCAGCACATGTACCGTCTGGTGTGCCACCTTGACCTCGGCGTGCAGCAAGCCGCGCTGTTCGAACCGGTGATCGGACATGTCTTCATGCCGGTGCGACAGTACCGGCCAGCGCGAAAGCAAGGCATTGCCATGCTCACCATGGCGTGTGATGGCATTGGTACGGTACACCGGCTGATAGCCCTCCGGTGCCAAAAAATCAGCCTGTGGAAGTTCAGGCCAGCGGCTAAAGCGCGATTGCTCCCGGCGATTGGCAAAACGCACCTCCTGCAGGCAAATCAGGTCGGCGTCGAGTTGCTCCACCGCATGCCCGATGTTGTGAATTTCAAGCCGACGCGCCGGCCCCAGCCCCTGCACACCCTTGTGGATATTCCAGGTCGCCACCCGGAGCACCGGGTGGTCGTGGTGCACACGGTTCACGGACGAGCCTCCAGCATGCGTGGCAACAGCAGGATGGCTTCGGCATTGGAAGGCGAAAACACGGCATCGGCAGCGGCCTGCCAATCGAGCCACTGGTAATGGGTATGTTCCTGCGGGTGCAACACCACGGAAACGGCGTGCGGAACGCACAGACCAAACACGCGTTCGGTGTTGCGGCTCACATCCGGGGGGTAGCGCCATCGCCAGGCCGGGTAAATGTCATACACATTCTCCAGCCCCCAATCGGTCAGCAGGCAATTCGATGCCAGTGCGTCGATGCCGGTCTCTTCGCGGACCTCGCGCACCGCCGTCTGTGCGTAATCTTCATCCGGCTGGTCCTTGCTGCCAGTGACCGATTGCCAGGTGCCGGCATCGGCCCGGCGGATCAGCAACACCTGCAGAGCAGCGGTGTGAATCACCACCAGCACAGACTGGGGAATTTTGTAGACGGGCGCAGCATCAGGCATCATTTCATTCTAATGAGCACCTGTTGGCCTGCGCATGATGACCCTGGAAACCCAACGCCTGACACCCACCCCAGATCTTTTGTCGCTGCACCAGGCCCGGGCCACTTACGGGCCCGGTGCGCTGACACTGCACATCGGCCCGGGCCTGTTTGCCCTGACGGGCGATGAGGGTCGCGGAAAAACCACCACGCTTGAAATGTTGGCCGGGTCCTTGCCCCTGGTCGCAGGCCGTCGCAGTGGCCCCCATGCCTGCTACCTTGACCTTCGATTGCTGGCCGACGGGGATCTCACGCCCAAGTCTGTATGGCAACGCTGGCAAACACAATGGCCGCTGTGGGATGACGACTTGCACACCAGGCTAATACAAGCCCTGGGTCTGCGAGATCACCTCGAAAAAAGCCTCGACCAGCTCTCGACGGGCAGCAGGCGCAAGGTCGCCCTGGTGGCCCTGCTGGCCAGCGGGGCCACCGTCACCTGTCTGGATCAGCCCTATGCCGCACTCGACAAGGCTTCTGTGAACGTGGTCAGAGAGTTTCTGCAAGACATGGCCAACCACCCCTCGCGGGCTTGGGTGGTGGCCGATTACGAGGCCGACCCA
Source organism: uncultured Limnohabitans sp. (assembly GCA_964391575.1). Classification (GTDB taxonomy): domain Bacteria; phylum Pseudomonadota; class Gammaproteobacteria; order Burkholderiales; family Burkholderiaceae_C; genus Limnohabitans_A. The sequence goes on along the minus strand of CAYMMK010000054.1, from coordinate 4,282 downwards.
GCCTTGCCATGGGCCGGTCAGATGCGTTTGCCCTGAACAGTCAGCCCCGCCGTGCGGACTGCACCCCGACTGCAGTTCATGCAGCCGGGGCATGCGCGCTCAGGCAGCGGCCACCGGATTGCGTAGACGGATGTGCAGCTCGCGCAGTTGCTTCTCGTCCACCTGACTGGGAGCCTGGGTCAACAGACATTGAGCACGCTGGGTCTTGGGGAAGGCAATCACGTCGCGGATAGACTCGGCCTTGGTCATCAACGTGATCAGGCGGTCCAGGCCGAAGGCCAGACCACCGTGCGGGGGTGCACCGTACTGCAGCGCATCCAGCAGGAAACCGAACTTCTGCTGCGCTTCATCCGGCGAAATCTTCAGGGCCGAGAACACCTTGCTCTGCACGTCGGCGCGGTGGATACGCACCGAACCGCCGCCCAGCTCCCAGCCATTGAGCACCATATCGTAGGCCTTGGCAATGCAGCGGCCCGGGTCGGTGTCCATGTAGTCCTCGTGACCGTCCTTGGGCGCGGTGAAGGGATGGTGCACAGCATTCCAGCGGTCTTCTTCCTCGTCATGTTCAAACATCGGGAAGTCCACCACCCACAGCGGTGCCCAGCGGTCTTCGAACAGGCCGGTCTTTCTGGCAAAGTCGCTATGACCGATTTTCAGGCGCAGCGCACCGATGGCGTCGTTGACGATCTTGGTCTTGTCGGCACCAAAGAACAGGATGTCGCCGTTGACGGCACCGGTACGCTTGAGAATCTCGCCGATGGCGGCGTCGTGGATGTTCTTGACAATCGGTGATTGCAATCCCTCGCGGCCAGCAGCTGCATCATTGACCTTGATCCAAGCCAGACCCTTGGCGCCATAGATCTTGACGAACTCGGTATAGGCGTCGATCTCGCCGCGGCTCATCTCCGCACCACCGGGTACACGCAAGGCCACCACCCGGCCGCCTTTGCTGGTCGCGGGAGTGGAAAAGACCTTGAAGTCCACATCCTTCATCACTTCGGTGAGCTCGGTCAATTCAAGCTTGACGCGCAAATCGGGTTTGTCCGAGCCAAAGCGGAACATGGCATCGGCGTAGCTCATCACCGGGTAGTGCGGCAACTCCACCCCGATGGCTTTCTTGAAGACCGAACGGATCATGCCCTCGAACATCGAGCGAATTTCTTCCTCGGTCAGAAAAGAGGTCTCAATATCGATCTGGGTGAATTCAGGCTGACGGTCAGCGCGCAGATCTTCATCGCGGAAGCATTTGGTGATCTGGTAGTAGCGGTCGTAGCCGGCCACCATCAACAGCTGCTTGAACAACTGGGGCGACTGGGGCAGCGCAAAAAACTGGCCATCGTGCACACGGCTGGGCACGAGGTAGTCGCGTGCGCCTTCGGGGGTGCTCTTGGTCAGCATCGGGGTTTCGATGTCAATGAATCCGTGTTCGTCGAGATACTTGCGCACTTCCATGGCCACGCGGTAGCGCAGCATCAGGTTGTTTTGCATATAGGGACGACGCAGATCGAGCACCCGGTGTGTCAGGCGGGTGGTCTCCGAAAGGTTTTCATCATCGAGCTGGAACGGGGGTGTCACCGAGGGGTTGAGGACGTCCAGGGTATGACACAGCACTTCGATCTTGCCGGACACCAGGTTGGTGTTTTCGGTGCCTGTCGGCCGGGCGCGTACCTTGCCCACCACTTTGAGGCAAAACTCGTTGCGTACGCCCTCGGCCGTCTTGAACATGTCCGCGCGATCGGGGTCACAAACGATCTGCACAAGGCCTTCTCGATCACGCAGATCAATGAAGATCACGCCGCCATGGTCGCGGCGGCGATGGGCCCAGCCCATCAGGGTCACGGTTTGGTCCATCAGCGATTCGCTGACCAGACCGCAGTAAGTCGTTCTCATGGTTGCACTCCTGTGCTTTAAACGGGGTTCGGCAGCCGCAGGCTGCACAAGAAGATGAGGCGTTGGGCGCGGTTGCTCAGGACTGAAGACCTGCCTATCGGTCTTCAGCCCCGCCGATTGGGGTCGGCCTCCTCCGGCAGTGGCTTGGCAACTGCCGGGGGTGCCACGACACCCATGGAAATGATGTACTTGAGGGCGTCGTCGACAGAAATGTCCAGCTCGATCACATCAGAGCGCGGCATCATGAGAAAAAACCCGGAGGTCGGGTTGGGCGTGGTGGGCACGTAGACGCTGACCATGGGCTGATCAAAATGGGCGGCCACCACCCCACCAGGCTGGCCCGTCAGAAAAGCAATGGTCCAGGAACCCTGTCGTGGGTACTGCACCAGCAAGGCCTTGGAGAAGGCGTGACCAGAGCCGGAAAACAGCGTGTCGGCCACCTGCTTGACGCTGGTGTAGATGCTGCGCACCACCGGAATGCGGTTCATGAGCGCATCCCACTGCCGCAACATCCACTGACCAAAGATGTTGGTGACAAAGACACCGGAGGCCAGGAACACCAGGGCCACCAGGATCACCCCCAGGCCAGGCACTCCCCGCAGCTGCACGGCCAAGGCGTGCATGCCCGGGATCAGGCTGTCAGCCGCCTGCAGAACAGCCAGGAAAATACCGTCAAAGACCCCCACCAGCCAAGTCAGCACCCAGACCGTGATGCCCATGGGCAACCACACCAGCAAGCCGGTAATGAAGTAGTGCTTGAAGCTGTGGTGTTTCTTGCTCATGGCTTGTGTCAGTCGCAGCCGATGTCAATGGCAAGCGCAGGAGGTACCACACCCCCCGGTGGAAGCTGTGGCCTCGGCAGTGGTCGGAGCGGTTTCCGTCGCCGTGGCTGATTCAGCACCACCACTGGCTGCGGCAGCCGTGGCTCCCCCCCGAAAATCGGTGGCGTACCAGCCCGAGCCCTTGAGCTGAAAGCCGGCGGCGGTCAGTTGCTTGTGAAAATTGGCACGGCCACAGGCGGGACAGTCCAGCAGGGGGGCATCAGATATTTTTTGCAGGACGTCCTTGGCATGACCGCAGGACCCGCACTTGTAGGCGTAAATGGGCATGGCTGATGAGGAAGGGACGGCAACGAACAAACCGTCCATTATAGGCCCAGGGCCGGTTTGATTTGCATCATGCCGGCCTGCCCAGTGACCCTTCAGTGTTTGTGTTCTGCACCGTTTTGCGCTTGTCCCAAAGCGGTTTCGATACTGTGGCCCTTGCTGGCAATCAATGTGGGCGCAAGGGAACCGAGCACCATACCGATCACAGATGCGAACAACCCGATGATGTTCGGAGGCACCATGGCATCGGCAGCTACGGTGTTGGCGCCCAGCCAGGTACCGATCCCCAGAACCACGGAAAACAGGGCCCCCTGGGTGTTGGCACGTTTCCAGAACGCACCGGCCATCAAGGGTACAAACGCACCGGTCAATGTGACGTTGTAGGCGTTCTGCACCATTTCGTACATCGTGCTGGTGCTGTTCAAGGCAAACAAAAGGGCAAATGCAGTGAAGGACACCAGCACCACACGCAGCAGCAGCAGGAATTGCCGATCACTCATGTGGGGCACAAATGGCCGTAAAACGTTTTCGGTGAAAGTGGCGGTGGGAGCGAGCAAAGCGCCACTGGCGGTCGAGAGAATGGCCGACAGCAGGGCTCCAAAGAACATGATCTGCGCCCACAAGGGCATTTTGCCCAGCACCAGATCGGGCAGGATACGCTGGATTTCGCGGGCATCTTCCGAATTGAACAGATCCTTGAGTTCAGGATGCGCAACCAGGGCCGCATAGGCGATGTAGATGGGTACAAACGCGATGACGAAATACAGCAGACCACCGATCAGGGTGCCACGCTTGGCCGTCTTTTCGTCCTTGGCGCTGGTCATGCGCTGGAAGACATCCTGCTGTGGTATGGAACCAAAAGCAAAGGCCAGGAATGCGCCCGCCATGGCCCACCAGCCCGCCGCGTCCATGTCAGAGGGGAACATCACGAATTTACCCTCGGCGCTGGCCTGCGCAATCACTTTGTCGAACCCGCCGGCGTTGTCGCCCACGAGCAGGGCCACCAGCACCAGGCCGATGACGATCACGACACTCTGGAACAGATCGGTGAACGCCACCGACCACATGCCGCCAAACACGGTGTAAACCAGCACCACCGCCGCACCGATCATGATGGCGTAATTGAAGGCAATGGCCCCTGAAGACAAGACATGGATGATCAGGCCCAAAGCGGTGAGTTGCGCCGATGTCCAACCCAGATAGGACAGCACGATGGCCACACTGGTGAGCACCTCGACCGACTTGCCGTAGCGCACCTTGTAGAAGTCGCCGATGGTCAGCAGGTT
>CAYMMK010000053.1:0-17508 GCA_964391575.1 uncultured Limnohabitans sp. | reverse complement strand
GAGTTCAAGGTCTACCAGCAGCAAGTCGTTAAGAACGCCCAGATCGTGGCTGAAACCCTGACCCGGCGCGGCCTGCGGATTGTGAGCGGGGGCACCCAGAGCCATGTGATGCTGGTGGACCTGCGTGCCAAGGGCATCACCGGCAAGGAAGCCGAGGCTGCTTTAGGCGCCGCCCACATGACGATCAACAAGAATGCCATTCCGAACGACCCGGAAAAACCGTTCGTGACCAGCGGTGTGCGCATTGGCACCCCGGCCATGACCACCCGTGGTTTCCAGGACGAGGAGGCCCGGGCCACCGCCCACCTGATCGCCGATGTTCTGGACCATCCCAAAGACGAAGCCAACATCGCTGCCGTGCGTGCAAAAGTCCATGCGCTGACTGCACGTTTCCCGGTCTATCAATAAACAAGGTCCGAGCCTTGAAATGCCCCTTCTGCGGTCATCTTGAAACCCAGGTGGTGGAAACCCGCCTGGGCGAGGACGGGGGTTTCATTCGCAGGCGCCGGCAATGCGGTGCCTGCGAAAAGCGCTTCACCACCTACGAAAAACCCGAGGTCAGCTTTCCGGCCATTGTCAAGAAAGATGGCCGGCGCATCGACTATGACCGTGCCAAATTGCTCGCCAGCATGCGTCTGGCGCTACGCAAGCGTCCGGTGAGCACCGAGCAGGTGGATGCGGCCATCGAGCGGATCGAGGAAAAGCTGCTCAGCCAGCCTGGCCGCGAGGTGGCGTCCCATCGCATCGGCGAGCTGGTCATGCGCGAACTGCGCAAGCTCGACAAGGTGGCCTACATCCGCTTTGCCAGCGTGTACCGCAGTTTCGAGGACATCGACGAGTTCAAGACCCTGGTCGACGAAGTCAGTCGCTAAGGGCGCGACACTCTCCCGAAACATCGCGCTCCAGACGGGGTTTGCCCAGGGCATTGACCACCAGTTTCCAGCCGCCGCCGGCCACCCGGTCGCAGAGGCGCAAGGTCCCGGCCTGAAAGGCGCCGGTGGGCAACTGGCTGCGCCCCAGGGGCGTATAAGACACCATGGTCGCCACCAGCGTGTTGCCACGAATCAGGTAGCGGCTGGCATCGCCCGGGAAAAACTGCAGCACCCCCTCCTGCGGATCACGCCTGCCATTGGCCAAGCGGTCCTCGAAAACCAGCCAGCCCTGCTCCCAGCGCCCGGCGGAATCACAACTTTGTCCATCACCTGAAGCGCAGACACCCACCCTCAGTTGTCGCATCAGAGCCTCGCTGCGGGCCCATAGCAGGGAGTCCAGCAGTTGGTGGGCCATGCCCTGCAATCGCTGGCGTGCCCTCAATTCACCCCATGCCGGCGACGCCATGGCCACCACCACTGCCAGCACCGCAAGTGCCGTCAGCGCCTCCAGCAAGGTCCAGCCGGCGGTTTTACCGGCCCTGTTCATGTTTGTTTTCACCGTTCGTCCCCCCGCTGCCAGCATAGCGGCCCCAACGGTTTCTGCACAGGCCCTGTACAAACGCCCCGGCCGGTTTCACAATGTTTGAAAAAAAGGACAGGGAGGACAGGATGGAGCCCAACCATGGGCCCGGTCGCGCCTTAGTGTTGCGCACCGTGCCGGCCGTCGATGGCCAGGATGCAGGCTGGAGCCTGCTGGAGATGATGGTCGTGCTGACCCTTGCGGGCCTTCTGGTGGCGCTGGCCTGGCCCAGTTATGCCGACCACCTGCGCAGGATGCGCCGTCTCGATGCCCAGCACAGCCTGCAGGCCCTTCACCTGGCACAGACCCGATGGCGCAGCCAGACGGGCGAATTTGCCGTCAGCCTGACGACGCTGGGCTGGACGTCGGCCCTCTCGGCCGATGGGCACTACCGGCTCGAGATTGCCAGCGCCCATGCGGGGGGTTATGTGTTGCTGGCCACTGGCGTGGGGCCCCAGGCCCGGGACCAGGCCTGCAACCCGATGCGCCTGCAACTCAAGGATCGTGCCAGTCTCGTTCTGACGGGCGGGCCGGGCCAGGACAGGCAATGCTGGCGCTGACACCATGACCGGCCTGTCCTTGCGCGCCCAGTCGGGCCAATCCTTGCCGGGCTTGCTGGTGGGTCTGGCGCTGGGGTTGCTGGTGGTGGCTGCAGCCGTGCGCATGCTGGGGTTGCAGTTGCAGGTGCAGGCCCAGCAATGGCAAACCCGCTCGGTGCAGCAGGATTTGCAATCAGCCCTGGACCTGATGGAACAGGAACTGATGCAGGCCCACTACCTGCAATCGGCCTGGCAGCAACGGCTGGCTGCGCCCTGCAGCGATGCCCTGTGCAGCAACGAGGGTGCGCTGCGAATCGGGCCGGCCCAGATCGAATTTGCCCATGACCGCAACCGCAATGGACAGCGGGAGAACAACGAATGCAGCGGCTTTCGGCTGCGCGCGGGCGAACTGCAACACAAAACGGCCTGCCAGCCTGCCGTCTGGACCGCCATCACCGATACCGGCAGCCTGCGGCTGAGCGCCTTGCAGTTTGTCCTGCAGTGCCAGCGCCAGGGCGACCGGCTGATGCGGCGGGTGCAGGTGCAGCTCAGTGGTCATGCCGCCGGGCAGCCGCAGTTCCCTCTGCTGATCGAGCGTCTGCTTTTTATCCGCAATGACCTGCCCACCGACGGCAGCGAATGTCCCCCGGGGGGCACCCGCCGTGACTGAGCCAACCCTTCCCGCTGGCTGCCGTGTGGGTTTGCTCCAGCGTGGGGCTGTGACCTTGCTGACGGTGACCCTGCTGGTGACGCTGGCCACGCTGGCCGTGGCCCTGGGCGCCCGCAGTCTGTGGTTTGAACGGCTCTCGGGCGACAACCGCCGGCAGGCCCTGCAGGCCCGTCTGGCGGCTGAAACCGGGGTGGCCAGGGCGGCTGCAGCCTTGCAGGCGGCGGCACAGACCGAAGGGCTGGGCAGATTCTGGTCAACGGCCACAGCCAGTGCCTGCCCGCCCGAGCGTCCTGCGCCGGGCTGGGAATGCCGGCACTGGCTGTGGGAGGCCGAGCCGGGCGGCTGGACGATCGAAGCGCGCGCCATGCGCCACCTCACCCGCAGCCCGCATGTGGTGGAGCTCGAAGGCACGGCCCGGCTGGGTCCGGCCAGCGCCAGGGTAGGACACAGTCTCTACCAGCCCGCCTTGTTGCCCCTGCCGGATGCTGCGGCCGCCGGCGGGGCCGCCGGCGATTGCAACATGCCCGCCTGGCAGGGCGCGCTGGGCGCGCAAAGCGAGGCCGCTTTGCGGCTGGCTTCGGACAGCCAGTCGCGCGCCGGTCTGCACCCGGGCAGTTCGCCGCCGCGCACCGTCTACTGGGTGGACAGTCCGGCCGACTGGCACCAAAGCCTCGGGACCCCGGCCTCGCCGGTGTTGCTGGTGTTCTCGCGGCAATCCTGCAGCGTGCGTTGCCCGCGCATCGGCAGCGGGGTGGAAATCCACGGCACTGTGGTGCTCGATGCCGGCTGCGAGGCCGCACGGCTCACGCAATGGACGGCCGGACGGCTGTACGGCCAGTTGCTGGCACCGGCCGGTTTGCTCGATCTGGCAGCGGGCAGCCTGATCGTGCCGACCACGCTCGCTGACCAGGCACTGCGGCTGCCCTGGCCGCACGGCATGGATGCGAGGCAGGTGCAGTGGCTCGCCGGCAGCTGGCATGCGGGGGCACCATGAGACGGCAGCAGGGCGCCAGCGTGCTCGAAGCCCTGGTGGCCAGCGCCTTGCTGGCGCTGGGCCTGTCGGGTGCTGCACATCTGGGCTGGCAAAGTCTGCAACTTGGGGACGAAACCCGCGAGCGCGCCTGGGCCCGCCAGCTGGCCCAGGATCTGCTCGAATGTCACGCCCTGGGCTGGCCAGACTGCCCCTTGGAGCAAGACCGGAACATCCAGGGCATACGCTACCAGTTGCAAGTGGTGCGCAGCGCCCCACAGGCGCTGCCCCTGGATCGTTGGCAGGTGACCGTGCAGTGGCAGGGCAACAGCTCGGCTGCAGGCCCCAACCCTGCGGCCGATGGCCGGCAAGAGCTGCAGCTCTGGCGTGAAGTGGCGCAGGTGCCACGCTGGGTTGGCGTATCCTCGCGTTGATGGAATCCGAACCCACCCTGCCCTCCCTGATGGCCCTCAACCGCCCCCCCGCAAGCGTGCGGGCCGAGGGCGCAAGCCCAATGCACCGGGCGCTGGCACTGGCCCGGCAGGCCCTGTGGCTGACGGCCCCCAATCCGCGCGTAGGCTGCGTGATCACCGCCGAAAGTGGTCAGATCCTGGGTGAAGGCCACACCCAGCGCGCCGGCCAGGCGCATGCCGAAATCATGGCCCTGCAGCAGGCGGCCGCGGCCGGACATGACGTGCGGGGTGCCACCGCTTGGGTCACTCTCGAGCCCTGCGCACATCAGGGTCGCACCGGCCCTTGCTGCCAGGCGTTGGCTGCAGCCGGCATCGGGCGGGTGGTGGCCGCAACCGCCGACCCGAACCCCCGGGTGGCCGGACAGGGTCTGGCCTATTTGCAGGCCGCCGGTGTGCAGACCGAGGTGGGTCTGCTGGCCGAGCAGGCGCGTGAGCTCAACATCGGCTTTTTCAGCCGCATGGAGCGCGGCAGGCCCTGGGTGCGCATGAAGGTGGCGGCCTCGCTGGATGGCATCACCGCTCTGGACAACGGGGTGAGCCAATGGATCACCGGGCCGGCCGCTCGCGCCGATGGCCATGCCTGGCGTGCACGCGCCTGTGCGCTGTTGACCGGGATCGGTACGGTGTTGCAGGACGATCCGCTGCTCAATGTCCGGGATCTGGAGGTGCCACGCCAGCCCCATCTGGTGGTGATCGACAGCCGGCTGGAACTGCCAGCGGGTGCGCGTCTGCTGGGCACGCAGGGCAGCGGCAACTGGTCCAGACGCATCATCGTGTTCACTGCAAGCGCACCGCAGCACCCGCAACGCGCGCAACTGCAGGCCGCCGGCGTTGAAATCCTGGACGCACCGGGCCCGGGAGGCAAGGTCGATCTGGGTCGAATGATGCAGCAACTGGGCCGCATGGAGATCAACGAACTGCATGTAGAAGCCGGCTTCAAGCTCAACGGCTCCCTGTTGCGCGAGGGACTGGTGGATGAATTGCTGGTCTACCTGGCGCCGCACCTGCTGGGGCCGGGTCAGGGCATGGCGCATCTGGGCGCCCTGCAGGTATTGCCACAGCAGCCGGGCTGGCGTTTCATCGACACTTGCGCCATCGGCGAAGACCAGCGCTTGCTGCTGCGCAAGGCGCAGTAACTTCGCCCGGGGTCCGCAGCGCTCAGAAAGTCAGCGTGCGCACCCCCGTGGCGGTGCCCAGCAGACAGATCTGCGCCTTCTGGTGTGCGAACACGCCCACCGTCACCACCCCGGGCCATTGGCTGACCAGGGTTTCAAAGTGCAGGGGGTCCGCGATCTGCAGACCCCGCACGTCCAGAATGTGCTGACCGTTGTCCGTGACCAAGGGCTGTCCGTCGCGCAGGCGCACGCTGGCCTGCCCGCCCAGGGCCGCAAAGCGCCGGATCAGCTGGGCACTGGCCATGGGAATGACTTCCACCGGCACGGGGAACGCGCCCAGCGTCTGCACCAGCTTGCTTTCATCGGCAATACAGACAAACCGCTGCGACAGCGCAGCAACGATTTTTTCGCGGGTCAGGGCCGCCCCGCCGCCCTTGATCATGCAGCCACGGGGATCGATTTCATCGGCCCCGTCGATGTAGACCGACAGGCGCTCGACCTCATTGCTGTCAAACACCCGGATGCCCAGGGCCTTCAGGCGCTGCGTCGACGCCTGCGAGCTGGAGACCGCGCCCGCAATGCGATCGCGCAGGGGACCCAGGGCCTCGATGAACTTGTTCACCGTCGAGCCGGTGCCCACCCCGACAATTTCGCCCGGGACCACATAGTCCAGGGCGGCCTGGCCCACCAGGGCCTTGAGTTCTTCTTGGTTCATGGAAAGGTATGAAAAGGGTCTGAGACAATCGGATGCAATCGCAGGAATTATCCAATGCCGCTGATCCCCTACGCCCTGGCCCGCCAAGTCCTGTTTCGCATGGACCCCGAGGCCGCCCACGACCTGACCCTCGGGTTCATCGCCCGCACGCAGAACACGCCACTTGCGCTGGCCTACCGGCAGGCTTTTGTGGCCGATCCGGTGCGTCTGGCCGGCCTTGAGTTTCCCAACCGGGTGGGCCTGGCCGCCGGACTCGACAAGAATGCCCGCTGCATTGATGGATTGGGAGCCATGGGTTTTGGCTTTGTCGAGGTCGGCACGGTCACCCCACGCCCCCAGCCGGGCAACCCCCGGCCCCGGATGTTCCGGCTGCCCCGGGCGCAGGCCCTGATCAACCGGCTGGGTTTCAACAACCAGGGCCTCGAGGCTTTCATTGCGCATGTGCAGCAAGCGCGCTTTCGCCAACAGGGGCGCCTGCTGGGCCTGAACATCGGCAAGAATGCGGCGACACCCATCGAAAACGCTACCGAGGACTACCTGCTGGCCCTCAGTGGCGTCTACCCGCATGCCGACTACGTCACGGTCAACATCTCCAGCCCCAACACCCAGAACCTGCGCTCCCTGCAAAGTGACGAGGCGCTCGATGCCCTGCTGGGCGCACTGACCGCACGGCGCGCCGAACTGGCCGCGCTGCACGGCCGGCAGGTGCCGATGTTCCTGAAAATTGCCCCCGATCTGGAGCTCGCGCAGGTTCAGGTGATCGCCGCCACACTGCGCAGGTACGGCATGGACGGTGTGATCGCCACCAACACCACCCTCTCGCGCGAAGCCATCAGCGGCCAGGAACACGCCCAGGAGGCCGGCGGCCTGTCGGGCGCGCCGGTACGCGAGGCCAGCAACCGGGTGATCGGTCAGTTGCGTGCCGCGCTCGGGCCGGAGTTTCCGATCATCGGTGTGGGCGGCATTCTGGAGGGGCGGGATGCAGCGGCCAAAATCGAGGCTGGCGCTGATGTGGTGCAGCTCTACACCGGGCTGATTTACCGGGGCCCGGCGCTGGTCAGCGAAGTTGCCCGCACATTGGCGCATATGCGCCGCCCGTGACGCTTCAGACCTTTTGCGGCAGCAGGAATTCCCGGCTGATGCGTCCACCCAGGGCGTTGACCCGCTCAAGAAACTGGGTCAGAAAGGCGTGCAGCCCGGTGGCCAAGATTTCGTCAATGCGCCCGTACGCCAGATCAGCACGCAGCTTGCCCGCATGGCGCAAGGTTTCGCTGGACGCATCGCTGGAAACCAGTCGCAGGTTGGCCAGCACCTCGTTGAGGCTGGCATGCAGCGAGCGCGGCATGTCGGCGCGCAGGATCAGCAGCTCGGCCACCCGCTCGGGCTTGATCACGTCGCGGTAGACCTTGCGGTACACCTCGAAGCCGCTGACGCTGCGCAGGATTGCACTCCAGTGGTAGAAGTCATACTCCTGGGCGGTATCGGTGCTGCCCGGCGTCAGGGGCGTGCCGAAGTACTCGTGCGCCTTGCGGCCATGAAATTTCACATCGACCAGCCGGGCGGTGTTGTCGGCCCGCTCCAGAAAGGTGCCCAGGCGCATGAAATGCAGAGCCTCGTCCATCAGCATGGTGCCCACAGTGACGCCTCGCGAGAGGTGCGAGCGGAATTTCACCCATTCGAAAAACTGACCCGGATCACGCTCGAACTGGCCGGTACGCAGCAGCCGGTTGACCTCCAGCCAGGTCTGGTTCTGGGTTTCCCAGACCTCGGTGGTGAGCGTACCCCGCACTGCGCGGGCGTTTTCCCGCGCCGCGCGCAGACAGGCAATGATGGACGAAGGGTTGTCGCCATCACGCACCATGAAATCCATCACGCCCTGTGGTGTCACCTGTCCGTGCAGCGCCAGGTACGAGGGCAAGAGTTCGCTGATCGACAGCAGCCCCTCCCAGCCCGCCTGCGCGGTCGCCGCCGATTGCGGCAGCAGCGAGGTTTCATAGCTGACATTGAGCATGCGGGCCGTGTTTTCGGCACGCTCCATATAGCGGGACATCCAGAAGAGATGGTCGGCAGTTCGCGAAAGCATGGGAATGTCCTCAGTCCTGCAGGATCCAGGTGTCCTTGGTGCCGCCGCCCTGCGACGAATTGACCACCAGCGAACCTTCCTTGAGTGCAACCCGGGTCAGGCCCCCGGGCACCATCTGCACAGTCCGGCCCGACAGCACGAAGGGTCGCAGGTCGATATGGCGCGGCGCCACACCGCTGTCGACAAAGGTCGGGCAAGTCGACAGGCTCAGGGTAGGCTGGGCGATATAGCCCTGCGGATTGGCCAGCAAGGCGGCGCGAAAGCGTTCGATTTCAGCCTTGCTGGCGGCCGGGCCGACCAGCATGCCGTAGCCCCCGGCACCATGGACTTCCTTGACGACCAGCTCGGACAGGTGGGCCAAGGTGTATTGCAGGTCCTCGTTCCTGCGGCACATCCAGGTTGGCACATTGTTGAGAATGGGCTTTTCACCGAGATAAAAGCTGATCATGTCGGGCACATAGGGATAAATCGACTTGTCATCGGCCACCCCGGTACCTGCTGCATTGCACAGGCTCACATGGCCCGCACGGTAGGCTTCCATCAGACCCGCACAGCCCAGCGTGGAGCCAGGCCGGAACACCTCGGGGTCCAGAAAATCATCGTCTACCCGGCGGTAGATGACATCCACCCGGCGCGGCCCGCGGGTGGTGCGCATATAGACAAAACGGTCCTTGACGAACAGGTCCTGCCCTTCAACCAGCTCGACACCCATCTGCTGGGCCAGAAAAGCGTGTTCGAAATAGGCACTGTTGTACATGCCCGGGGTCAGCACCACCACCGTGGGTTCTGCGGTGGTGGCCGGGCTGCTGGCACGCAGAGTTTCGAGCAGCAGGTCGGGGTAATGCGCCACCGGGGCCACCCGGTGCAGGCTGAACAGGTCGGGAAACAGGCGCATCATCATCTTGCGGTCTTCCAGCATGTAGCTGACGCCGCTGGGCACGCGCAGGTTGTCCTCGAGCACGTAGTACTCTCCCCGGCCTTGCGGATCGGGCGCCCGAACGATATCGATGCCGCTGATGTGCGAGTAGATGTTGTTGGGGACATCCACGCCCACCATTTGGGGACGGAACTGCACATTCCCCTCGATCTGTTCCCGAGGGATGACGCCGGCGCGCAGAATGTCCTGGTCGTGGTAGATGTCATGGATGAAGCGGTTGAGCGCATTGACGCGCTGCACCAGTCCGGCCTCCATGGTGGCCCATTCGCCCGCATCGATGATGCGCGGAATGAGGTCAAAGGGGATGAGACGCTCGGTCCCCGATCCGTCCTCGTCCTTGTCGCCGTAGACGGCAAAGGTGATCCCGACCCGGCGAAAAATCACCTCGGCCTCCTCGCGGCGCGAACGCATGAGCTGCGGGTCCTGGGCGGCCAGCCAGCGGGCATAGGCCTGATAGTGGGCCCGGGCGCGGTTGCCGGGGCTCCCGTCGGGCTGCGTCTCGAACATCTCGTCAAATTTGAGCATGAAGCAAGCCTTTTCAGACATCACAAGGTTAGCAAGATGCGTACCCACATCCCCGGGCGGGTGCCCTGCGGACCTGCGTTTCAGGGACCCCGCACCGGGTGATGCCAGTAGCGGCGCTGCTGCTCGCGCTGGCAATCGAGCCGCTGTGGACGCTCGCTGTGCCAGTAAGCACTGCCGCAGCGGGCGGTTTCCACCAGCGGCAGGTCCAGAGCTTTGTAGCGCTCGCGCACACTGAGCGCCGGGTGGCCGAAGCGGTTGCGGTAACCGGCCTGCACCACGCTCCAGCGCGGCTGCAACTGGCGCAGGAACGGCTCGAGAGAGGAAGTCCGGCTGCCATGGTGAGGCACCAGCAGCAAATCCACGGGTGCCAGGCCCTGCGACAGCAAGGCCTTTTCCTGTGCAGCCTCGATATCGCCTGGCAACAGCGCAGCCCCATGGCGGGCCTGCACACGCAGCACACAGCTTTGGCTGTTGGGCGTGGACCTGCCAGCGGCTGGCCCTGCAGGGTGCAGGAACTCGAAATGCACCCCGTCCCACAGCCAGGCCTGCCCCGCCTGGCAGGTGTGCAAAGTCAGCGGTCGCAGGCGATCGAGTTCGGTCCACAGCGGGTGGTCTGCAGGTATGGAACTCCACCAGCGCACTGGCCTGGCCAGCGCCTGCACCGACAGCGCCCCGCCAATGTGGTCGGTGTCACTGTGGCTGAGCACGACCGCATCGAGCCGGTCACCCAGTGACTGCAGCAAAGGCATCAGCACCCGATGGCCGGCGTCGGCTTCGGGCGAATAGCGCGGCCCGCTGTCATAAAGCAGGGTATGTCCTGCCGTTCGCACCAGCACCGCCGTGCCCTGACCGACATCGGCCATCCAGACTTCAAAGGCGCCGACGGCCGGCCGCGGCGCCTGCCACCACAGCGCAGGCCAGACCAGTGCCAGGCCCAACCAGCGCAGCCGGGCCGCCCCCGGCCAAACCAGCCACAGCCCGCCGAGCACCGCCGGCAGGGCCAGCCACAGGGGCGGTCGGGCGGTATACACACGCGCCCAGGGCCATGAGGCCATGGCGTCGAGCACCAGCAGCAGCGGTTCAAGCAGGGCCTGGGCCAGCATCCACAGGCCGGGCACCAGCATGCCCAGAATGGCCAGAGGGGTGACCACCAGGGTGATCCAGGGAATGGCCAGCAGGTTGGCCAGCAAGCCCACGAATGAGAGCTGGCCGAAAAACAGCACGCCCAGGGGGGTGAGTACGGCCGTGATCACCGCCTGCTCGCGCAGCAAGTCGCCCAGCGCCCGCATGGCACGCCCCAGGATGGCGCCACGCACCAGAGGAAGGCTGTCGGGCACCGTGATGGTGCGTGCGCGTGAAGACAGCAACAAGGCCCCGACCGCCACGAAACTCAGCCAGAAACCCACCTGCAGCACCGACCACGGGTCCATCAGCATGACCGCCAGGGCCGCCAAGCCCAAGACCCAATACCAGGGCCATCGCAAGCCGGAGACCTGCAGAACAGTGACCACCGCCAGCATGCAGACCGTGCGCTGCGCCGGCACCCCCCAACCGCTGAACACGGCGTAAGCTGCAGCGAGCAGCAACCCGGCCAGCGCTCCGGCCGTTGGCGCCGGCACCCAGAGGGGCGCGTGACTGCCCCACAAGGCCCCGAGTCGCCACAGCCCCCGCACCAGCGCGGCCATCGCCCAGGCCAGCATGGTGATGTGCAGCCCCGAAATACTCATCAGGTGTGCCACACCCGTGGCCCTGAAAACCTCCCATCGGGCAGCATCGATGACCGCCTGGTCGCCAGTGACCAGTGCCGCCAGGACGGCCCGGGCCTGCAGCGGGTCGGCGGTCGGCATCAGCAAGGCGTCGCGCACACGCTGGCGCAACCACTGCACCGGGTGATGCCCCGTCTGACCCAGCAGACGGGGCTGAGGATCGCGCAACCCCGAGCGCACATAGCCACTGGCTCCGACACCCCGTTCCCACATCCACAGCTCGTAATCGAAGCCCCCGGGGTTGAAGTGACCGTGCGGCGCCTTCAGGCGCACCCGCCATTGCCAGCGCTCGCCGGCCTGCACAGGGGGCACGCTGGCGGATGTCTGCACCCAGGCCAGGGGTTCGTGGCGGGCTGATCGGTCGTACCAGGCCAGGACGATGCGCTCGGGCACCTTCACCTCCCGGCCCTGTGCGTCGCGGGCCTGTTCGATGCGCACCTCCATGCGCCAGCCCGCCTGCTGCCATTGGGGCATGGACGCGATCACGGCCATGATGTCGAGGTCCTGCCCTTCCAGCGCCGGAGCCAGAGTGTCTGCGGCTCGCAGGCCGCCGCGCAGGCCCGTCATGCCTGACATCCACAGAGCGGCGGCCAGCAGCAGAACCAGCGCACGGGAGGGTGCAGGCGGCCTTGCCAGAAAGGGTCGCCAGACCCACAGGGACAGCACTCCGCCCGACAGAATCAGCAACGCATAATGGGTCCAGGGCCATAGATGCGCTTGCTGCAACTGCAAGGTCAGCCCAAGCGTCACGCCCAAGCCCGCCATGGGCGCAGCCCATGCCCACAGGTCCTGCCTGACAGCGCTGTGACTGCGCCTGCTGCGCACCATATCCATCCTCCCTGCACAGGACCTGTCTGGCCCATGTCTTGCTTTTGTTGACACCCAGTGTATGCAGTCCCCGATGTTTTGCGAAGCCCTTCCATGTCCATCCACGTTGCCCTGCACCACGTCACCGAGTACCTTTACGACCGCCCCATCCAACTCGGCCCCCAGGTGGTGCGCCTGCGCCCGGCCCCGCACAGCCGCAGCCGCGTGCTGTCCTACAGCCTGCACATCGAACCCGGCAAGCACTTCATCAATTGGCAGCAGGACCCGTTTGCCAATGACCAGGCCCGTCTGGTCTTTCCGGAAAAGACTGCGCGCCTTCGAGATGCCGCCGCATGCGCGCATGAGCATCGTGCAACAACTGCTGCTGCGTGCCCTGGTCGCCCGCTTCTGGGATCAACCTTACAGCGCACCCGTGACCCGCTGGGGCACCGAATTGCACGACCGATTCATGATGCACCACTGGATCCGTCAGGACTTTGACGATGTGCTGACCGAACTGGGCGACTGCGGCTTCCATTTCGACCCGGCCTGGTTCGCGCCGCACTTCGAGTTCCGCTTCCCCCGACTGGGTGAAGTGCATGTGGACGGTGTGGTTCTGACCCTGCGCCACGCGCTTGAGCCCTGGCACGTCATGGGTGAGCAAGGCGCCATCGGAGGGACCGTACGGTATGTGGACTCGTCACTCGAGCGTATCGAAGTCAAGGCCAGCGGTCTCAACCCCTCGCGACACAGCGTCACCGTCAACGGGCAAAGCCTGCCGCTGCAGCCCACCGGTGTGGCCGGGGTCTGGGTGGCGAGCGTACGCTACAAGGCCTGGAACCCGCCCTCGGCCCTGCACCCCACCATTGGGGTGCACGTGCCGCTGACCTTCGATATTGTCGACACCTGGATGAAGCGGTCATTGGGCGGCTGCCAGTACCACGTGGCCCACCCGGGCGGGCGCAATTACGACACTCTTCCGGTCAACGCCTACGAGGCCGAAAGCCGGCGTCTGGCCCGCTTTTTCCGCATGGGCCACTCCCCGGGGCAGATGGCCGCTTTGGCGCCTGCCATGGGGGTGCCCGCCAGTCGCGAGTTTCCGTTCACACTGGATCTGCGATGACTGGCATGTCTCGCGCTGTATGCACGATGAATCGATGACAACGGGGATGTTGCGTCATCAACCTGCTTTCACGTCGTACGGGCGCTGCGCGGTCGATCTTGCTCAGGCGACAATGCATGCATGTCTGATGTTCCGGTTTCCCGCATCACTGCCCACAACCCACCCACGCCGATGAACTGGCTGCGTGATCACGCCCAGGCCGCCCCCCGGGGCCACTGGGACGAGCTGCGCAACCGGCTGAGCGGCGTCTCGCAGGAGGCCCACCCCCCCGGACTGCTGTGGACAGAATTCATCGACCATCTGGGCCCCGACGGTCTTTCCGGCCTGAACCCGCGCATGGCCAGCCTGCGCCGGCAGGTGCGGGACAACGGCATCACTTACAACATTTACGCCCAGGCCGACCAGCCGCAACGTCCCTGGGCCCTCGACCTCTTTCCTCTGCTGATCAGCGCCGAGGCCTGGGAGCAGGTCGAACAAGGCGTGCGTCAACGCATGCAGTTGCTCGAGCACATCATGGCCGATGCCTATGGGCCGCAAACGCTGGTGGCCCGTGGTTTGCTACCGGCTGCGCTGGTGCAGGGTCATCCGGGCTATCTGCACGCCATGCACGGCGCACCGCCTGTGGGCGGGCATTACCTGAGCCTGGCCGCTTTTGACCTGGCCCGTGGTCCTGACGGCCTGTGGTGGCTGATGTCTCAACGCACCCAGGCCCCCTCTGGCCTGGGCTACCTGCTGGAAAACCGACTGATCATCTCGCGTCTGTTTCCCGAAGCCTTTGAAGCGCTGCCGGTTCAGCGTCTGGCAGCCACCTACCAGGCACTGATCGACGGGCTCAAGGCCCGCTGCCCCGTGGCCGAAGGCCAGGCGCCGCATATCGCCCTGCTCACCCCCGGCCCTTACAACGAAACCTATTTCGAGCACGCCTATCTGGCCCGCTACCTGGGCCTGACCCTGGTGCAGGCCGAGGACCTGACCGTTCGCGACGAAGGTCTGTTTCTCAAGACCTTGCAAGGTCTGCAAAGGGTGCATGGTGTGCTCAAGCGTGTGGACGACACCTGGCTCGACCCGCTGGAACTGCGGTCCGACTCCGCATTGGGTGTCCCAGGCCTGTTGCAGGCGGTTCGGCGTGGTCAGGTGCTGGTGGCCAACACACCCGGCTCGGGCTTTCTCGAATCGAATGCACTGCTGGGCTTCATGCCCGCGCTGGCGCAGGACATTCTGGGTGAGGAGCTGGTGCTGCCGGCCATCCCGAGCTGGTGGTGCGGCGAGGCTGCAGCCTTGCCCGAGGCCCTGCAGCAGCTGGCCCGGCAGGACCATGGGGGCGTGGTCAAGCCCACCTACCCCAGTGAAGGCCAGCGGCAGGGTTTCGAGCCGCGCCCAGGACGACAGATGGAGCGGCATGAGCGCGAAGAATGGGTGGCCCGCATCCTGCGCGACCCCGATGCCCACACGGTGCAATCCTGGCTGCCTGTCTCGCACCAGCCGGTCTGGAACGATCAGATGGGGCACGAAGAGGCCCTGCAAAACCGGCCCGTCATTTTGCGGGTCTTTGCCGTGGTCGATGCAGCGGGCCAGTGGCAGGTCCTGCCCGGCGGCCTGGCCCGTCTGGGGACGGCCGAGGGTATTGCTTCGATGCAACGCGGCGGCAGCAGCGCCGATGTCTGGGTGCAGGCGCACGACCGCCAAGCGGTCAATCCGCTGAGCCTGCTCGGCCAGGTCGCTGCGACCCCGCGCCAAAGGCTGGTCACCAGCCGCTCTGCCGAGAACCTGTTCTGGATGGGTCGCTACAGCGAGCGCACCGAAAACACCTTGCGGCTGGCCCAGGCAGTGATGGAAACGGTGGGCAACGAGGCACGCAGCCCGGGTCTTTTGCAGTGGCTCACGCAGTGTGTTCAATCCCAGGGCATGGTGCCTGCGGCCACTCCAGCGGCCAGCCAGTCCTTGCGCGTATTCGAGCGCAACCTGGTGCACTGCCTGTGGGATACCGATGAAGCCACCAGCGTCGGCTTCAATCTGCGCGCCTTGTTGCGGGCTGGCTCGGCGGTGCGCGAGCGTCTGTCGCCCGAGCACTGGCACATGCTTGAACAAGCTGAACTGGAATTTTTCCATGCCTTGCCGGCCAGCGACGGTCTGAACCTGAGCCGTCTGCCGCCAGCTGCCACGGTCCAGCGCATCCTGCAAAGCACCAGCGAACGCATGGCTGCTCTGACGGGCGCCCAGACCGACCGCATGAGCCGCGATGATGGCTGGCGGCTGCTTTCAATGGGCCGACTCATCGAGCGTCTTGAATTCCTGTGCAGCGTCCTGTCATGCGCCATCGAAACCCGGCTGTTGCGGGACCCGATCGGATTCGATGCGGTCCTGTCACTGTTTGACAGCACCATCAGTTTTCACGCCCAGTACCAGCAAAGCCGTACGGCCGAGGCCTTGATTGAACTGCTGGTACTGAGCACCGACAACCCGCGATCTCTGGGATGGGTCGCCCAGAACCTGCGCTCGCGGCTGATGCGCCTGGAACATCTGGCCGGGGGGGCTACCCGGACCCTGGCCGCCCGCCTTCCGGCAGCGCCAGTGCAAGCCCAGGCGCTGTGGCCGGCCCATGCAGCCCAGCCTGATGCCCTGCTGGCACTGCTGAGCGCCTACCGCCAGGCAGCACGGGAAATCTCGGAAGGTTTGTCGGCGCTGTTCTTCACCCACAGCACCCCGTCTGCCCGCAGCATCAGCCACTGAAACGACATGCGCCTGAGCATCGAACACGAAACCCGCTATGACTACCGACCGGCGGTAGAGCATGCACAGCACACTGCACACCTGCAGCCCCGCGTCACAGCCTTGCAACGCGTGCTGCACTTCAACCTGGAGGTCGAGCCACGACCGGTGCAGATCCACCAGGGCCATGACGCCTTTGGTAACCCGCAGGCCTGGTGGAGCCAGGACACCTCGCAGGAGACGCTGCGGGTGCTGGCTCGCAGTGTGGTTGAAACCGCTGTACCACTGAACCTTCGCAGTGCACAGACGTGGGAAGAAGTGCGCGAGAGTTTTCGCTACCGCAGTGGACAGCGCGGCGATGCACAGGCCACTTTCCTTTTCGGGTCTCATCATGCCCCCCTGGACGAGCGCTTCGCCCGCTACGCCAGCGCCTGCTTTCCCCGGGGCCGCCCCCTGCAGGAGGCGGCGCTGGCCCTGATGCAGCAGATGCACAGGGACTTTCGTTATGTGAGCCAGAGCACCAGCATCCACACACCGGCACTGGAGGCCTTATCGACCCGTCAGGGGGTGTGCCAGGACTTTGCCCACATCCTGATTGCCTGTCTGCGTTCTCTGGGTCTGGCCGCCCGCTATGTCAGCGGCTACCTGCTCACACAGGTGCCCGAGGGTCAGGAGCGACTGATTGGCGCCGACGCCTCGCACGCCTGGGCCTCGGTCTACCTGCCGGAACTCTCGCACAGTGCTTGCGCAGGCTGGCTGGATCTGGACCCGACCAACGACCGCTGGGGCTGGGGGGGACCCGGGCCCGACTATGTCGTGCTGGCCTGGGGACGCGATTTTTCCGATGTCTCGCCATTGCGGGGCGTCCTGCAAGGCGGACAGTCCCATGCCTTGAACGTCGGCGTGAGCGTCAAGCCCGACGAATCACACGTTGCCGGCCTGCCTACATGAGCTGGGACGCCCGCCTGCACCTGGACTACGGCCTGGAACGTGGCCGCAGCGTGGCCCGCTTTGCGCACGACGGGCCGCTGCGCATCCTGCAAAGCCTCTACCCCGAAGGCGACCCCATCTGCCACAACGTGCTGGTGCATCCGCCCAGCGGGCTGGTGGGCGGAGACACGCTGGACATGCACGTGAATGTGGGCACAGGCGCGCACGGCCTGGTGACCACGCCCGGCGCCACGCGCTTTTACAGAAGCGAAGCGGGCCTGGCCACCCAGCAAGTGCATGCCCGCCTGCAAGACGGCGCACGGCTGGAATGGCTGCCGCTCGAAGCGCTGGCCTACAGCGGCTGCGACGCGCTCAACCTCGCCCGCTTTGAACTCGCACCCACGGCCGAACTCATGGCCTGGGACCTGACCGCCCTGGGCCTGCCCAACGCGCAGCAACCCTTTGTGTCGGGGCGGTTCCAGCAGCATCTGGAAATTGCAGAGGTGTGGCTGGAGCGCGGCCTGCTGGATGCGCAGGACGAGCGCCTGATGAACGGGCCGCTGGGCCTCGCGGGCCATCGCTGCATGGGCACACTGGTGTTTGCGGCGGGCAGCGCCATCGCCCCCGAGCGCGCCGAAAGGACGCTCGAAGCCGCACGCGACGCCCTGGAGGCCAGCCCCCTGCGCCTGCAGGC
>CAYMMK010000052.1:7583-17542 GCA_964391575.1 uncultured Limnohabitans sp. | reverse complement strand
GCAGGCTTGAAACTCTCGAGCGCCTGCCACTGCGACTCGCGCCCCTGAAACTGCTCGATGCGCCCCACCCGGCCCATCTCGTCGAGGCTGGCCAGCGTGATCGCCAAGCCCTCGGCATCACCCCGGCCGGTGCGACCCATGCGGTGGATGTGCACTTCCGGATCGGGGGTCACGTCCACATTGACCACGGCTTCGAGTCCTTGCACGTCGAGCCCGCGCGCGGCCACATCGGTGGCCACCAGCACCGAGCAGCTGCGGTTGGCGAACTGCACCAGCACCTGGTCACGCTCGCGCTGCTCGAGCTCGCCGTACAGCGCCAGCGCCACGTAGCCCTGCGCCTGCAGCACCTCCACCAGATCGCGGCATTGCTGCTTGGTGTTGCAGAACGCCAGGGTGCGCTCGGGCCGGAAATGTGCGAGCAGTTGCGACACCGCATGCAGGCGAGCGTTCTCGCTGACTTCCACAAAGATCTGCCGGATCTTGTGCGCGCTGTGCAGTGCCTCCACCTTGACCGTCTGCGGCGCACGCATGAACTGCGACGCGAGTTTGTCGATGCCTTCCGGGTAGGTGGCCGAAAACAGCAGGGTCTGGCGGTCTTTGGCGCACTGGCGCACCACCTGGGCCATGTCGTCAAAGAACCCCATGTCCAGCATGCGGTCGGCTTCGTCCAGCACCAGCGTGTGCACCGCCGCCAGGCTCAGCGAGCCACGCTCCAGATGGTCCAGGATGCGGCCGGGCGTGCCCACCACGATGTCGGCGCCGTGCTCCAGGCTTTGCACCTGGCCACGCAGGGCCACGCCACCGCACAGGGTGACCGCCTTCACATTCGGGCGCGAGCGCGCCAGACGGCGGATTTCCTGCGTGACCTGGTCGGCCAGCTCACGCGTGGGACACAGCACCACCGCCTGTACGGCAGCGCCGGGCACACCGGCGGTTTGCAGACGCTCGACCAGCGGCAGACCAAAGGCGGCGGTCTTGCCGCTACCGGTGCTGGCCTGGGCGATCAGGTCATGGCCGGCCAAGGTGACAGGCAGGCTGGCCGCCTGGATGGGCGTCATGCGGGTGTAGCCCAGTTGTTCGAGGTTGGAGAGGGAAGCCGAAGACAGGCGCAGCGCACCAAAGCCGTCCGAAGACGTGGAGGGAGAAGTCATGCCCCGATTATCGGCGGGGCATGAGCTTATGCAGTCAGACGGATCGGAATGGTGACGGGGCCGTCGTTGACCAGCGCCACCTTCATGTCGGCCGCGAACTGGCCGGTCTGCACCAGCGGATGCGCCGCACGTGCCTGCGCGACGAAGTGCTCGTACAGACACCGCCCTTCGTCTGGCTTGGCCGCCTGTGTGAAACTGGGGCGGTTGCCGCCGGTGACGTCGGCCGCCAGCGTGAACTGGCTCACCACCAGCAGGCCGCCGCCCACATCCTGCACGCTGCGGTTCATCTTGCCCGCCTCGTCGGCAAAAATGCGCAGCTTGAGGATTTTGGCCAGCAATTTGTCGGCCACGGGGGCGGTATCGCCCTGCTCGGCGCACAGCAGCACCAGCAGGCCTTGTCCGATCTGACCAATGACCTCGCCGTCGACCCGCACCGCAGCCTCACTCACCCGTTGCAGCACCGTGATCACTTGAGATCCCTGGGGTCATCAAAGTGGGCCTCCACGTCGCTGGGCAGCAGCTGGATGGTGGCGCGCAAGCCCGGCACGGCACTCATCAGGGCCTGCTCCACGCTGGTGCGCAGTGCGGCCGCGCGCCCCAGTGTCCAGCCTGCAGGCATGTGCATGTGGACATCGACAAAGCGCCTCTGTCCCGCCTTGCGGGTGTTGAGGTGGTCAAAGCGGATGATGGCCGTCTCGCCCCGTTGATGGGCAAATCCATCGAGCACTTGCTGGATCTGGGTCAGCACTTCGGGCTCGACCGACACGTCCATCAGCCCCTGGGAGGAGCGCCAGACCAGATGCGCACCTTCCTTGAGGATGTTGAGCGCCACGGCCATGGCCACGACGGCATCGAGCCAGAGCCATCCGCTTACACTGACCAGCGCGATACCCGCCACCACACCGGCCGAGGTCCAGACATCGGTGACCAGATGCCGGGCATCGGCTTCCAGCGCGAGTGAGCGGTGTTCTCGCGCAGCACGGAACATCACCCAGGCCAGCAAACCATTGAGCGCCGAGCTGACCACCGACAGCGCCAGGCCCAGGCCGACCTGTTCGATCGGCTGGGGATCCCGCAGCCGGTGGCCGGCGGTCCAGAGGATGCCCAGCCCGGCCACGATGATCAGGATGCCCTCGAACCCGGAGGAGAAATACTCGGCCTTGTGATGGCCATAGGGGTGGTCCTCGTCGGCAGGACGGGTGGCGATCGTGACCATCATCAGGCCAAAAATGGCACTGGCCAGGTTGACCAGCGACTCCATGGCATCCGAGAGCAGGCCGACCGAGTCGGTCAGCCACCAGGCTCCGGTCTTCAGGCCGATGGTCACCAGCGCCACGACCACCGAGACCAGCAGCAGGCGTTGGGGGGTCAGCCAGACTGCAGCAGCTTTCATGGCGTCAGCATGGCTCCAGACGACGATCGGCGGCTTGATGCCGGTCAAGTCAGGGTGACTTTGGCGAACTTGCGCTTGCCGACCTGCACCACACAGGTACCGGCCGCGACCTTCAGGCCCTTGTCGCTGATGACCACCCCGTCGATACGAACACCACCGCCGTCGATCAAGCGGCCGGCCTCGGTGGTTGATGGCGCCAGAGCGGCCGCCTTGAGCAGGGTCCCGATGCCCATGGGCGCACCCGACAGGGTGACTTCGGGAATGTCGTCCGGTATGCCGCCCTTGCTGCGGTTGATGAAGTCCTGCTCGGCCGCGTCGGCAGCTGCTGCGCTGTGGAAACGCGCCGTGATTTCCTTGGCCAGCATGACCTTCGCGTCCTTGGGATTGCGACCGCCTGCGACCTCTTTTTCGAGCGCCTCGATCTCGGCCATCGACTTGAAGGACAGCAGGGTGTACCAGCGCCACATCAGGGTGTCCGAAATGGAGAGCACCTTGGCGAACATGGTGTTGGCGTCTTCGGTGATGCCGATGTAGTTGTTCTTGGACTTGGACATCTTGTCCACACCGTCGAGCCCTTCGAGCAAGGGCATGGTCAGGATGCACTGCGGCTCCTGGCCGTACTCGGCCTGCAGGTGGCGTCCCATCAGCAGGTTGAATTTCTGGTCGGTACCGCCCAGCTCCAGATCGCTCTTGAGCGCCACCGAATCGTAGCCCTGCATCAGCGGGTACAGGAACTCGTGCACCGAAATCGGCGTGCCGGCCTTGAAGCGGTCATGAAAGTCATTGCGCTCCATCATGCGCGCCACGGTGTACTTGGCGGCCAGCTGGATCATGCCCATCGAGCCCAATGGGAGCGACCACTCACTGTTGTAGCGAATCTCTGTTCTGGCGGGATCGAGCACCAGGCTGGCCTGTTTGTAGTAGGTTTCGGCGTTGGCCTTGATCTGCTCGGCCGTGAGCGGCGGGCGGGTGCTGTTGCGGCCCGACGGATCACCGATCAGGCTGGTGAAGTCGCCGATCAGGAAGATCACCTGGTGGCCCAGGTTCTGCAACTGCCGCATCTTGCCCAGCACCACGGTGTGGCCGATGTGGATGTCCGGCGCGGTCGGATCCAGCCCCAGCTTGATGCGCAGCGGCACGCCGGTGGCCTCGGATCGGGCCAGTTTGTGCACCCAGTCTGCTTGCGGAATGAGCTCCTCACAGCCCCGCAAAGTGAGTTCCAAAGCATTCTTTACAGCATCGGTGACCGGGTATTTTGTAACAGCGGGGGTATTCATCAGGGTTTTCTACAAGGTCGGTTTGGGACCAGACGATAGAATCACCGCCTTTGCCGCAGTTCTCATTTTAGGGGTGGCCGCGCCACCCACACCAGGGTCTGCTGCGGTTTCAGTGTCCCACCATTTGATGTTTTCGCCCCGATCATTCCTGCAGAAACTTCAGACCCTGCCTGCACCTGCCGGTCGGTCGCTCCATGGCGCGCTCAGCCACGGTCTGCACTGGGCCGAACGCCTGCTGGACTGGATTGACGGCGAACACCCCCGGCTGTCCCGCTGGGTGCACAGCGCTGCAGCCCTGGTTCAGCGTCACCCCCGGCAGTTGCTGGCCCTGACCGCGACCACCTTTCTGGTGGGGACCGGCGGTGCCTTTGCGGTGGCCAACCTGGGGCCGGATCCGGCCCAGCTGCCGGTTCGGTTGATTCAGGAGCCCGTGCAGATCGAATCCCTGGCTTTGCAGGCCGAAGCCCTTGAAGGGGTTGAACTTCAATTGCGTCGACAGGAAGTGACGCGCTCGAGCGACACGCCCGAGAGCCTGCTCAGGCGTCTGGGCGTCATGGACACTCAGGCCCTGCAGTCCATCCGCAGTCAGCCGGCTGTTCGCAATGCACTGGCCCGTGGCGGCCGCACTGTGACCGCCGAAGTCGGGGACGAGGGTCAACTGCGCCAGCTGACGGTACGCTGGCTGCGCAATGAAAACGACTCCGTCTTCCAGCGTTTGGTCATGAGCCGGGAGGCCCACAGCGGGTTTTCGGTGCGGCTGGAGACCGCCCCCTTGTCGGCCAGCGTCCGCATGGCTGGCGGCGTGATCACCAGCTCTCTGTACGCCTCGGCCGATGAAGCCCGTCTGCCCGATGCGGTGAGCAGCCAGATGGCCGATATTTTCTCGTCGCAGATCGATTTCCACCGCAGCCTGCGCAAGGGTGCGCGCTATGCTGTCGTGTACGAGGTGCTGGAGGCTGACGGTGAGCCGCTGCGCGCCGGCCGTGTGCTCAGTGCCGAGTTCATCAACGGCGGCAAAACCTACGAAGCTGTCTGGTTCCAGGAAAATGGGCAGAAAGGCAGCTATTACAGTTTTGACGGCAAGAGCCTGCGCCGCGCCTACCTGGCGGCTCCCGTGGCCTATTCCCGCAAAACCAGCGGTTTCGGCATGCGCCTGCACCCGATTTTCCAGACCTTGCGCGCTCATCAGGGCATCGACTACGCCGCTCCAACGGGCACCCCAGCCTTCACGGTGGGCGATGGCGTTGTCGAATTTGCAGGGGTTCAGGGTGGTTACGGCAACACCGTGATCGTGCGCCATGACGCCTCCCATTCGACCGTGTATGCCCACCTCAGCCGCATCCAGGTCCGTCCGGGCCAGCAGGTGCAGCAAGGCCAGGTGATTGGCGCGGTCGGTTCGACCGGCTGGTCGACCGGTCCGCACCTGCATTTTGAATTCCGCATAGGCTCCCGCCATGTGGATCCTGCCACCCTGGCCCAGACCCACAGCAGCGCCCCCGTGTCCAAGGCAGCCATGCCCCTGTTCCAGCAAAGGACCGAGCAGGCCCGGGTACAGCTGGCCGCCGCCACCCACATGCGTGACGGTCTGGCGCAGTAATCTCCGTCAGTCTTGAACGGTTCGCTGTACATCGGCCTGATGTCAGGCACCTCGCTTGACGGCGTGGACGGGGTTCTCTCCCGCATCTCGCTCGACGGTCACACGAAGGTTCTGGCCCATGCCAGCTCGGCTTTCGATCCCGCCTTGCGCGGCCCCCTGCTTGAACTCAACCGCAGCGGCCCGGACGAGCTGCACCGTGCCGCTTTGGCAGCCGATGCGTTGACCCGCGTGTACGCCCGGGTGGTGCAGTCACTGCTTGACGCCACCGGACACCCACCTGCCGACATCGTGGCTGTCGGCGCCCATGGCCAGACCGTTCGACACCAGCCCCAGCACCAGCCCGCCTATACCTTGCAATTGGGTGCTCCGGCCTTGCTGGCCGAACTGACCGGCATCGATGTGGTGGCCGATTTCCGCTCGCGGGATGTGGCCGCCGGTGGACAGGGCGCGCCGCTGGTGCCAGCCTTTCATCTGGGTGCTTTTGGCCAGCCCGGTCGGTGCAGGGCCGTACTCAATATCGGTGGCATTGCCAACCTCAGCGTATTGCCTGGCGATGGCCATGCTGTGGGATGGGATTGCGGTCCTGGCAATGCCTTGATCGACCACTGGTGCCAGCTGCACCTGGATGCGCCCTTCGATCGCGACGGGGCCTGGGCCGCTGGTGGCAAGGTGCATCCCGCCTTGCTGGCTTCGCTGCTGTCGGAACCCTACCTGCACCAGCCACCGCCCAAAAGCACGGGCCGCGACCTGTTCCATCCGGACTGGCTCCAGGTCCATTTGAACCGGCATGCTGCTTCACCCGTGGATGTGCAGGCCACCCTGACGGCCTACACCGCATCATGCTGCGCCCTGGATGTCCGCCGCCATGCGCCCCTCGCAGAAACCTTGATCGTCTGTGGTGGAGGCGCCCTCAATCACAGCCTCATGCGGGCACTGCAACAGGAGTTGCCTG
The DNA here is from genome assembly GCA_964391575.1 of uncultured Limnohabitans sp. GTDB lineage: Bacteria > Pseudomonadota > Gammaproteobacteria > Burkholderiales > Burkholderiaceae_C > Limnohabitans_A. Next base: position 11,172 of record CAYMMK010000052.1, on the reverse strand, counting down.
GGGTCGAAGTGGTCGGCAGCCAGACGCTGGGACTGCCGCCCCTGCAGGTCGAGGCCGCGGCATTTGCCTGGCTGGCTTTCAAGTTTGTCCAGCGTCAGCCCGCCAGCCTGCCCGGCGTGACCGGAGCCCAAGGGGCACGTGTGCTGGGCGCCCTGTATCCGCGCTGAAGGCCCGTCAGCGCTTCTGACCCCATGCAACTCAAGGACTGGCCCGCGGACAGGCCCGGCGTGGATCAGGTCGAGAAGGAGGAGCCGCAACCACAGGTGGTCGTGGCATTCGGGTTCTTGATGACGAACTGCGCGCCCTGGAGGTCTTCCTTGTAATCAATCTCTGCGCCCACCAGGTACTGGTAACTCATAGCGTCAATCAGCAGTGATACCCCGTTCTTGGTCATGGTGGTATCGTCTTCATTGACGATTTCGTCAAAAGTGAAGCCGTACTGGAAACCCGAACAGCCTCCGCCTTGCACAAACACGCGCAACTTCAGATCAGGATTGCCTTCCTCGGCAATAAGGTCTGCCACTTTCGCCGCCGCGCTGTCGGTAAAGAGGATCGGGGCAGGCATTTCGGTCTGGATGTTGTCGGCTACAGCGCTCATGGAAATTCTCCGGTTCGGGTTAATAGTATAGCGCCGCGCTGGGTTATTCCAACACGGCCGGATCATTAACGCTACTGCTGCAAGGGTTGAACCCATGAAAAAAGCCGCAACAGCGGACCGTTGCGGCTTTTGCCGGAGCAGGGCAGCGGTTTAACGCTTGGAGAACTGCTTGCGACGACGGGCGGAATGCAGACCGACCTTCTTGCGCTCGACCTCGCGGGCGTCACGGGTCACAAAGCCGGCCGCGCTCAGTGCGGGCTTGAGCGATGCGTCGTAATCGATCAGGGCGCGAGTGATGCCGTGGCGGGTGGCGCCGGCCTGACCGGATTCACCACCGCCGTGGACGTTGACCTGGATGTCGAAGGTTTCGGCATGGTTGGTCAGCATCAGGGGTTGCTTGGCAATCATGATGGAGGTTTCCCGGCCAAAGTAAGCCTGGATGTCCTTGCCATTCACGGTGATCTTGCCGGAGCCTTTTTTCAGAAACACGCGGGCGACGCTGGATTTGCGACGGCCGGTGCCATTGTTCCATTCACCAATCATTCTGGGGCTCCTTAGATGTCCAGCACTTGAGGCTGTTGGGCACTGTGCGGATGCTCGGCGCCGCCGTACACCTTGAGCTTCTTGATCATGGCGTAGCCCAGAGGACCCTTGGGCAGCATGCCCTTGACGGCCTTCTCGAGCGCACGGCCAGGATGCTTGGCTTGCAGGTCGCGGAAATTGGTTTCGTAAATGCCGCCGGGGAAGCCGGAGTGGCGGTAGTACTTCTTGTCCAGGGACTTGGTACCGGTCACTTTGAGCTTGGAGGCATTGATGACAACGATGAAATCACCGGTGTCGACGTGAGGCGTGTAAATGGCCTTGTGCTTGCCGCGCAGACGGAGGGCAACTTCGCTGGCTACCCGTCCGAGGACCTTGTCGGTCGCGTCAATCACAAACCACTCATGCACGACCTCAGCGGGTTTAGCGCTGAACGTGGTCATGTTTTTCTTTCGAAAAGGAGGTTTGTCGGGCTCTTTTCCACGGTCGGTGTTCCTCTTTTGGGAACCTCTTAGGTGGGGATAATTCTCCGCCGCGGAGCCACTCAAAGCGCTGCGAAGCCCGCCATTATACGAAAAATCATGGACTTAGGGGGCCTGAGGTTACCATCCACCGATGTTCAGTTACCGCCATGCATTTCACGCCGCCAACCATGCGGATGTCCTTAAACACATCACGCTGCTGGCCACGCTGCGCCATCTGCAGCAAAAAGAGGCGGGCATCACTTTGATCGACACCCACGCGGGGGCCGGACTGTACCGACTGGACGGAGACTATTCGCAAAAAGGGGGCGAGGCCGCAGACGGCTTGTTCAAGTTGCTTGAGGCCGCTGACGACCTCGCGAACCTGCCCGAACCCGTGCAGGATTACCTCCAGCAGATCGGCCACTTCAATTCCAGTGGTCAAGCGCGGATTTACCCGGGCTCCCCGGCGCTGATGGCTCGACTTCTGCGTCAGGATGCACGTGATCGCCTCAAGCTGTTCGAGATGCACCCCACCGACAGTCCGGTGCTGGCCGGCAACATGGCCCAGCTGGCACTGGGCCGCGCAGTGCAAGTCAGCCGCGAGGACGGTTTTGAAGCCCTCAGGAAGCTGCTGCCCCCACCGGCATCATCCAGCGGTTCCAGGCGGGCCATGGTCCTGATCGACCCCAGCTACGAAATCAAGTCCGACTACGCCAAAGTCAGCAGCTCGATCCAGGACAGCCTCAAGCGCTTTGCGACCGGCACCTACCTGATCTGGTACCCCATCATTGCCCGCCCCGAGGCCCATGAGCTTCCAAGGCGTCTGCGAACCCTTGCGAACCAGGCCCGTCGCAGCTGGTTGAACGCAACGCTGGCCATCGGCAAGGGGCAGGCCGGCGATACCGGTCTGTCTGCCAGCGGCATGTTCCTGATCAACCCGCCGTTCACCCTGGCCGAGCAGTTGCGCACCGCCCTGGCGATGGTCGGTCCTGCCCTGGCCCGGGGCGTGGGCAAAGGCTGGCAAGTTGAAACCGGAAGCCCCTGACGCCGGTCGGCGACCTCAGGGAAAATCCTGAGGCTTGGGGACCCAATTAACCGACCGATCGGTCGGTTAATTGGTATACTGCGGCCATTGAACACCCCGTTCGAGGTTCTGCCCATGTACACCCAATCCTTCAGCGTTTCCGATCAGGACGATGTCCGGACTGCCGGCCTCAAGGCCTTGCCGCAAAAGGTCAGTGCTTCCGATCAGGCCTTGCAGGCTCAATTCGATGCCCGGATCGACGCCGACGGCCGGATCGAACCGCGCGACTGGATGCCCGATGCCTACCGCAAGACCCTGGTGCGCCAGATCAGCCAGCATGCGCACAGTGAAATTGTGGGCATGCTGCCTGAAGGCAACTGGATCAGCCGTGCGCCCAGCCTCAAGCGCAAGGCCATCCTGATCGCCAAGGTGCAGGACGAAGGCGGCCATGGCCTGTACCTGTATGCCGCCGGCGAAACCCTGGGCACCAGCCGTGACCAGATGCTCGATGCCCTGCATACCGGCAAAGCCAAGTACAGCTCGATCTTCAACTACCCCACCCTCACCTGGGCGGATGTGGGCGTGATCGGCTGGCTGGTGGATGGTGCGGCCATCATGAACCAGATCCCGCTGTGCCGCTGCTCATATGGTCCCTACGCCCGTGCCATGGTGCGCGTGTGCAAGGAAGAGTCCTTCCACCAGCGCCAGGGCTACGAGGCCCTGCTGGTGATGATGCAGGGATCGCAGGCGCAAAAGGATATGGTGCAGGACGCCGTCAACCGCTGGTGGTGGAAATGCCTGGCCATGTTCGGGCCGCCTGATACCGACAGTCCCAACAGTGCGCAAGGCATGCGCTGGGGCATCAAGCGGATCAGCAACGACGATCTGCGCCAGAAGTTTGTCGACGCCACCGTGCCGCAGGCCCAGGTGCTGGGCGTGACCCTGCCCGACCCCGACCTCAAG
>CAYMMK010000052.1:0-7573 GCA_964391575.1 uncultured Limnohabitans sp. | reverse complement strand
ATTCTGGGCCACTGTCAACGGCAACGGTCCCTGCAATAAGGAACGCCTGGGCGCCCGCGTGAAGGCCTGGGAGGATGGCGCCTGGGTGCGCGAGGCGGCCCTGGCCCACGCCCGCAAACAGCAAGCACGTGAAATCCAAAAGACGGCATGACGGCTCGTCAGGCGTGCCACTGATTGACCAAGGAAACCGCATGAACACACCCGCCCTCAAGGAATGGCCCCTTTGGGAAGTTTTTGTCCGCAGCAAGCAAGGCCTGGAACACAAGCATTGCGGCAGCCTGCACGCCTCTGACGCCCGTCATGCCCTGCAAATGGCCCGCGACGTCTACACCCGTCGCCAGGAAGGCGTGAGCATCTGGGTGGTGCCCTCCAGCGCGATTTCGGCCAGCGAACCCAACGACAAGAGCGAATTCTTCGAGCCCGCCAGCGACAAGGTGTACCGTCACCCAACCTTCTACCAAATTCCCGAAGAAGTGGGGCACATGTGAGAGCGGACATGATTGCACCCGCTGAATATCTGCTGCACCTCGCGGACAACGCACTGATCCTCGGACAGCGCAACGCCGAATGGTGCGGCCACGGCCCGGTCCTCGAAGAGGACATTGCGCTGGCGAACAACAGCCTGGACCTGATCGGTCAGGCCCGTCTGCTTTACCAACACGCTGCCGCGCAAATCGGCAACGGTGCAACCGAAGACACACTGGCCTATTTCCGCGATGTGGCTGACTTTCGGAACTACACCCTGTGCGAGTTGCCCCACATGCCGCTGATGGCCACCACATCGGCGGGCGACCGTGATTTTGCGGTGACCATCGTGCGCAACTTCCTCTACAGCAGCCTGATGGTCCTGGTGTGGGACCAGCTGCAAAACTCCAGGGATGCGCAATTGGCGGCAATTGCAGCCAAGTCGCTCAAGGAGGTGCGCTACCACCTGCGCCACGCGCGCGACTGGCTGGTTCGTCTGGGGGATGGGAGCGACCAATCGCATGCCCGGGTGCAAACGGCGCTCGAGCAGCTGCTGCCCTACACGCAGGAATTCTGGAGCGCCAGCCCCCAGGAATCGGCAGCCCTGGCCAATGGCACGGGCATCGACATGGCCGCGCTGCAAACAGACTGGAACCGCCTCGTCGATGAGGCCCTGACCGAGGCCACCTTGCGACAACCAGCCACCGCAGGCTTTGTATCTACCGGCAAGCAAGGTGTCCATTCGGAGCATCTGGGTTTCCTCCTGGCAGAAATGCAAAGCCTGGCGCGCCAACACCCTGGCGCCACCTGGTAAGGTCATGACCACCAGCGTTGTGTCCCCCACTGAACGCGCCTGGGCCCTGCTCGAACAACTGAGCGATCCGGAAATTCCGGTCGTCACACTTCGCGAGCTGGGCATTCTGCGCGAGGTGCGTGAGGGTGCTGCCGGCCTGGAAGTGGTCATCACCCCGACCTACAACGGCTGCCCGGCCATGAGCCAAATCGAAGACGATGTGAAAGCCGTGCTGGCCGCAGACGGCCTGCAAGCCACCGTGGTCACGCAACTGGCGCCTGCCTGGACCACTGACTGGATGAGCCATGCTGCACGGGAAAAACTTCGCGCCTACGGCATTGCACCGCCACACGCCTGCGCCAGCGAAAAACCAGGCTCGACCAACGTGGTGCATTTCGCAGCACGCACAACGCGTAGCGATGCGGTGCCATGCCCCCAATGCGGATCGGCCAACACCACCGAAATCTCCCATTTCGGCTCCACAGCCTGCAAGGCCCTGTACCGGTGCCTGCAATGCATGGAACCGTTTGACTACTTCAAACCCTATTGAAGCCCTGCATCAGGGATCTGCCCCATGCGCTTTCATGACCTCACCGTTTCACGCGTCTCGCCCGAAGCTGCTGGCGCCGTCGCCATTGCACTCCATATTCCCCAGGAGCTGCGTGCCCTGTTTGATTTCCAGCCCGGCCAGTTCCTGACCCTGCGCGCCGACATTGCCGGTAGCGATGTGCGACGCAGCTACTCGATCAGTTCGCCACGCAGCCGACTTGCACAAGGCGAACTCGAGCTCGGCATCCGCCCGGTCGAGGGCGGGGTGTTTTCCAATTGGGCAGCCACGCAATTGAAGGCGGGCGATACCCTGCGGGTCATGCCGCCCGATGGCCGATTCACGGTGCAAAAGCAGCGCGCCATCCACCGTGTGGGATTTGCAGCGGGTTCGGGCATCACGCCCATTCTGTCGATCCTGGCCACCACGCTCGAAGAACAGCCTGAATCCAAATTCACCCTGGTCTACGGCAACCGCCGGATGGACAGCGTGATGTTCAATGAAGCGCTCCAGGACCTCAAGGACCGTTATCCCTCCCGCCTGACACTGATCCACATCCTGTCACGACAGGCGCAGGAAGTACCCCTGCTCGAGGGGCGCATCGACGCGGCCAAGGTGAGCGCCATCATCGAGGCCTTTCTGCCGGTGGGCAGCATGGACGAGGTCTTCATCTGCGGTCCCGAGGCCATGATCGAAGAAACCGAGCAAGCCCTGCTCGATGCGGGTGTGAAAGCCGAACGCATCCGCACCGAGCGCTTCACCTCGCCCACGCTGGAGGCGCTGCCTGCCGAGCAGAGAGCCAAAGCCGTGCTGGGCGACAAAGCCACGCGCGACAGCGGTGAAGTGCAGCTGACTGTGGTACTCGATGGCAAAGCCTATGACATGCCCATGAACAGCGACGAAAAAATCCTCGATATCGCTCTGGCCATGGGACTGGACCTGCCTTATTCCTGCAAGGGCGGTGTCTGCTGCACCTGCCGCTGCAAGGTCATGCAGGGAGAGACGGTGATGGACAAGAACTTTACCCTTGAGCCGCGGGAAGTGGCCACCGGATTTGTCCTGTCCTGCCAGGCCCGGCCGACCACTGCGCAGGTGGTGGTCAGCTTCGACGAACGCTGAACCTCTCCAGCACCTTCATCGGTGCCGGAGAAGGCGCGCAGCCCGATCAATACCTGTAACCCAGCCCGATTCCGGCCATGACAGGATTGAGCTTAAGCGTTCCAGCATTGGCACCAGAGGCGTACACATCGGTCTTGAGATAGACCTTCTTGAGGTCCAGATTGAAGGACCAGTTGCGATCGATCGGAAAATCGACCCCCAATTGGAGCGCAGCACCCCAGCTGTGGCTGTCGAGTGCACCCACCCCTGAAAGGATATTGACGCTGCTGATATGGGTGTAATTCACACCCGCGCCCATGTAGGGCTTCATACCCGATGGCCCCGTGAAGTGGTACTGCATCATCAGACTTGCAGGCAGATGCCTGAAGGTTCCGATGGCAGAGCCGTTGCTCGAGACCCTTTGTTTCTGGGGGACGGTCAACGCCAGTTCAGCCGCCAGATTGGGGCTGAAGAAGTACCCCACATCGACCTCCGGGATGGTCCGGTTGTTCACCGTCAGGCCCAGCCCCGTACTGTCCTTGTTGGTCATGTCCAGATGCACGGCTCGGGCACGCACCGTCCAGGGCGAGGTCTGGGCATGGGCCATACCCGCAGCGCACGAGGCCAGGGCAGCGATCACAATCAGTTGCTTTGTCATGGTTTCGTCCTTTGATTTCGAAGCGCATCCGCTTCGATGCCATTGGAAAACCAAACCTTCAAAACTTGTGTGCGCTGGCGCAATCAGGCAAAGGTGAGGCCTGGCGAAAAGCATTGTCGGCGTTGCATATTCAACCGATGCCCACCCGCGCTCCTGCCGGGTGATGCGCCGCACCGACTTCAGCGCAGCCTTTGCAGGATTTCGGTGGTCGCAGCGCTCTGGTTCATGGTGTAAAAATGCAGCGCCGGCACACCGGCACTGATCAGTTGGTCACACAGATCGGTCACCACCTCCAGGCCGAAAGTCTTGATGGACGCGACATCGTCACCATAGGCCTGCAGGCGCAGACGGATCCAGCGCGGGATCTCTGCTCCGCAGGCGTCCGAGAAGCGCAGCAACTGCGAGGAACTGGTGATCGGCATGATGCCGGGCACCACCGGAATGTCCACCCCCAGCTTGTGGGCATCGTCCACAAAGCGGAAATATGCATCGCTGTTGTAGAAGTATTGCGTAATGGCCGAATTGGCACCCGCCTTCACCTTGGTGGCAAAAGCCTGCAAATCGGCCGCAGGGGATTTGGCTTGAGGATGCACTTCCGGGTAAGCCGCCACCTCGATGTGAAAGTCGTCACCCGTCTCAGCGCGGATGAAGCCCACCAGGTCGCTCGCGTAGTGGAACTCGCCCCCTGCACCATAGCCACTGGGCAAATCACCGCGCAGGGCCACCAGGCGCTGGACACCCATGCCCTTGAGCGTGGCCAGCTGCTCACGTACCGAGGCCTTGGTCGCGCCAATGCACGAAAAATGCGAAGCGGCGGACACGCCCTCGTCAATGATCGCGCCCACGGTGGCGAAGGTGCCTTCCTGGGTCGAACCGCCTGCGCCGTACGTGACCGAGCAAAACTCGGGCCGCAGCGCATACAGCTGTTGGCGCACGGCGCGCAGCTTCTCGGCGCCCTCGGGCGTCTTGGGCGGAAAAAATTCAAAACTCACGGGCAGCTTCATGACGCCACTCCTCATGCTTCAGGTCGTATGGCCTGGATAAAAAATTCACGGTTGCCATCCCCGCCTGTGATCACGCTCTCTTGCCAGTCCAGCACCTGCAGTCCGGCCTCCAGACAGACTTGGCGCAGGCGGTGTTCCACATGGCTGTACAGGGCCGGGTCGCGAACAATGCCGCCCTTGCCGATCTGACCCGGCTGCAGCTCGAACTGGGGTTTGACCAGCATCAGCACATGGCCGCCGGGGCACAGAAAGGGCACCAGTGCGGGCAGCACCAGAGACAGGGAAATGAAGGACAAGTCACCCACCACCAGATCAAAGCCCGAGGCCGGTCGCTCCATGCGGGAATCGCCGGTGTGCAAGCCGCGGGCATTGAGGCCCTCGATACAGACAACACGCGGGTCCGCGCGCAGCCGGTGGTGCAACTGACCATGCCCGACATCCACACCGACCACCCGTGCTGCCCCATGCTGGAGCAAACAGTCGGTAAATCCGCCGGTGCTCTGACCCACGTCCAGGCCATGCCAGCCGTTCACGTCCAGGCCTGAGGCCTTGAGCGCACCTTCGAGCTTGAGCCCCCCACGTGACACATAGCGCGTCTCGGCATCGTCGAGCAGCACCAGTTGCGCCATCTCCGGCAGTTCCTCACCTTGCTTGGATACCCATCGCAAGGCACCGTCACCCAGGTGCCACTGCACCCCGCCAGCAATCAGACGCTGGGCCTGCGAGCGCGAAGAGGCCAAACCCCTGTGGACAAGCAGCTGGTCCGCACGCATGAACGACTCACCGTCCAGAACGGGTTCAGGCCAGGGCTGCGAAGCCGTGACGCGCAGACCCCAGGCCCAAGGGCAGGGAGCCCGCACGAAGATGACCGCTTCTGGCTCGCAATGACCGGTCCGTCAATAGCGGTAGGTGCTGGCCTTGTAGGGCCCCTGCTTGGACACCCCGATGTAGGCCGCCTGCTCGTCGGTCAACTCAGTCAGCATGGCGCCCACCTTTTTCAGGTGCAGGCGCGCCACTTTTTCGTCGAGGTGTTTGGGCAGGACATAAACCTTGCCGGACTCGTACTGTCCAGGCTTGGTGAACAGCTCAATCTGCGCAATGGTCTGGTTGGCAAACGAGGAAGACATCACGAAGCTGGGGTGGCCAGTGGCGCAGCCCAGGTTGACCAGACGCCCTTTGGCCAGCAGCGTGATCTTTTTGCCATCAGGGAAGATGACATGGTCGACCTGGGGCTTGATCTCGTCCCACTGCAGTTTTTCGAGCGAAACGACGTCGATCTCGTTGTCAAAGTGACCGATGTTGCAGACGATGGCCTCGTCCTTCATGACCGCCATGTGCTCGTAGCGGATCACATTCTTGTTGCCGGTGGCCGAGACAAAAATGTCAGCCTTGTCGGCGGCGTACTCCATGGTCACCACCTTGAAGCCCTCCATCGCGGCCTGTAGCGCGTTGATCGGGTCGATCTCGGTCACCCAGACCTGTGCGCTCAGAGCGCGCAGGGCCTGGGCCGAGCCCTTGCCCACGTCACCATAACCGGCGACCACGGCGACCTTGCCGGCAATCATCACGTCGGTGGCGCGCTTGATCGAGTCCACCAGCGACTCGCGGCAGCCGTAGAGATTGTCGAACTTGCTCTTGGTCACCGAGTCGTTGACGTTGATGGCGCGGAACATCAAGGAGCCCTTGGCCGCCATTTCGTTCAGGCGCAGCACGCCGGTGGTGGTTTCCTCGGTCACGCCAATGATCTGGGCGCTCTTGCGGCTGTACCAGCTCGGGTCTTCAGAGAGTTTGGCCTTGATGGCGTTGAACAGGCAGGTTTCCTCTTCGCTGGACGGGTTGGCAATCAACGAGGCATCTTTTTCAGCCCGCTTGCCCAGATGCATGAGCAGCGTGGCATCGCCACCGTCGTCCAGGATCATGTTCGGGCCCTCGCCTTCGGTGCCTTTGGCGCCAAATTCGAAAATGCGGTGGGTGTAATCCCAGTACTGGGCCAGGGTTTCACCCTTGAGGGCGAACACCGGCGTGCCACGGGCGGCGATCGCAGCCGCCGCGTGGTCCTGGGTCGAGAAAATATTGCAGGACGCCCAGCGCACCTGAGCACCCAGGGCCTGAAGGGTTTCAATCAGCACGGCCGTCTGGATGGTCATGTGCAGGGAGCCAGTGATACGGGCGCCCTTGAGCGGTTGCTGGGCGGCAAATTCTTCACGAATGGCCATGAGACCGGGCATTTCGGTCTCGGCGATCCTGATTTCCTTGCGGCCCCAGTCGGCCAGGCCGATGTCGGCGATCACGCAGTCAGCATTGACGGCGGTTTTGAGTGGTGCATTCATGTGTGCGCTCCAGTGCAAAGTTCATTGAACCACCGGGCAGGTCAGGGCTGGAAATTCAAGCTCACCGCACCGGTCCAGTGGATGAGCGTCGTTGCGAATGGAAAGGTCCCGAGCCTCACGCCTGCTGCCAGCCAGGGCTGGTAGGCGCTGCAACGCTCCTCGAGAATTGGCCATTATAGAAGAAGGCCGTCCAGCAGTGGGAGCCGGTAAAATTCAACCCGTACACGCCGCCGTTCTGCCGTCTTCACGCACACCCGGCTCCCAAGCCATCCAGGACCCCCAGTGACCTACGCCCACGAGACCCGGCGCCGCCGGACTTTTGCCATCATTTCCCACCCTGATGCGGGCAAAACCACGCTGACGGAAAAGCTGCTGCTGTTCTCCGGTGCGATCCAGATCGCCGGTTCGGTCAAGGCGCGCAAGGCCTCGCGGCATGCCACCTCTGACTGGATGGACATTGAAAAGCAGCGCGGCATCTCAGTGGCCTCTTCGGTGATGCAGATGCTCTACCGTGACCATGTGATCAACCTGCTCGACACGCCCGGCCACAAGGACTTCAGCGAGGACACCTACCGCGTGCTCACCGCCGTGGACTCGGCGCTGATGGTGATCGACGCCGCCAAGGGCGTGGAAGCGCAGACCCGCCGCCTGATCGAGGTCTGCCGACAGCGCGACACG
>CAYMMK010000051.1:0-17654 GCA_964391575.1 uncultured Limnohabitans sp. | reverse complement strand
GAGCGGCGCCCTTACAAGGCGTAGGTCGGGGGTTCGAACCCCTCAGCACCCACCACAAGGACAAGGCGAACTGGTGTTCGCCTTTTTTGTTGACTCTGTGACTGTCCCAAGATGTTTGATACCGTTCGCAACAACTCCAAGATCATGATGGGCATTCTGGTCGTCCTGATCATTCCCTCCTTTGTGCTGTTCGGTATGGAAGGCTATACACGCTTGAATGAGCAGGTCACAGCTGTGGCCACGGTGGACGGCGAAAAGATCACCCAGCAGCAATGGGATGCTGCGCATCAGCGTGAAGTCGATCGCATTCGTGCCCAGGTGCCGGGCATGGATCCCAAACTGCTGGATTCCTCCGACGCCCGCAAGGCCACGCTCGAGCGTCTGGTCAATGACAAGGTGGTCAGTGCAGCAGCCCGTCAATTGCGACTGGTCACCAGCGATGCCCGCCTGGCCCGTGAGCTGCAGCAAGACCCTGCCATTGCCGGTCTGCGTGGCCCCGATGGTCGTCTGGACATGGACCGTTACCGCCAGCTTCTGACCGCGCAAGGCATGTCGCCTGAAATGTTCGAGGCCAATGTCCGTGCCGACCTCTCCAATCGGCAGGTGCTCCAGGGCATTCAAGGCTCGGCACTGGCCGGCCACAGCCAGACCGATGCGGCGCTCAACGCGTATTTCCAGCGGCGAGAGGTGCAGTTGCAAATCTACAAGACGGCCGACTATCTGTCCAAAGTTCAAGTCACCGAAGAGTCGCTGGCAGCGTTTTATAAAGCCCATCCCGATCGTTTTCGCTCGATCGAATCGGCCGATATCGAGTATGTGGTGCTCGATGTGGCGGCGGTCGAGAAAACCATCCAGTTGCCCGAGCAGGATCTCAAGTCCTATTACGAGCAAAACCTGCAAAAGCTCGCGGGTCAGGAACAACGCCGCGCCAGCCATATCCTGATCACGGCGGCCAAAGATGCTCCGGCCGCCGAGCGTCAGAAAGCCCGGGAAAAGGCCCAGGGCCTGCTCGAGACCGTCCGCAAGAAACCTGACACCTTTGCCAGTCTCGCCCGCACCCATTCCCAAGATCCGGGCTCAGCCAGCCGGGGTGGCGACCTGGAATTCTTCGGCCGGGGTGCCATGGTCAAACCCTTCGAAGACGCGGTGTTTGGCCTCCAAAAAGGCCAGATCAGCGATGTGGTCGAAAGCGACTTCGGCTACCACATCATTGCGCTCACCGACATCAAGGCGCCCAAAGCCGAGAGTTTTGAAACCATGCGCCCCAGGCTGGAGTCAGAGCTGCGCAAACAACAGGCCCAGCGCAAGGTGGCCGAACTGGCTGAAACCTTCTCGAATACGGTGTACGAACAGTCTGACAGCCTCAAGCCGGTGGCTGACAAACTCCGCCTGAGCGTCCAACAGGCCAACGGCATCACTCGCCAGCCCGCACAAGGGGTGAGCGGTGTGCTGGGCAACGCCCGACTCCTACAGGCCCTGTTTTCCGATGACGCTATTGCCAAGCGGCGCAACACCGAGGCGGTCGAAGTGGCACCCAATACCCTGGTTTCGGCACGCATCGTGGCCCATCGGCCGGCGGCTGTGCGTCCGCTGGGGGACGTGCGCGACCAGGTCCGCACATTCTTCCTGCAGGATGAAGCCTCCAAGCTGGCGGCAGCGCAGGCCAAACAGAATCTCTCGGGTTGGCAGGCGCAGCCGACGCAAGCCAATCTGGGGCCTGCCGTGACGGTTTCCCGGGAGCAGCCGCAAGGTCTTCCCGCACCTGCCCTGGACGCCGCCCTGCGGGCGGACCCTTCCAGGCTGCCGGCTCTGGTGGGGGTCGACCTGGGGGCGGCCGGCTATGCGCTGGTGCGTGTGAACAAGGTGCTGGCTCCCGATCCGCAGACCCCCGGGCAACTTCGACAAAGCCGTGCGCAGTTTGCCAACCTGTGGGGACAGGCCGAATCCCAGGCTTACCTCGCGGCCCTCAAGTCGCGTCATGAGGCCAAGGTACTGGCTGACAAGTCACGCTCAGGAACATTGGGCACCGAAAAGTGAAGCGCTTGCCGCTATAATCACCATCTTGCGGTGGCTATAGCTCAGTTGGTAGAGTCCCAGATTGTGATTCTGGTTGTCGTGGGTTCGAGTCCCATTAGCCACCCCAGGAATGCAGGCCCTTCCACCCCCATGGAGGGGCCTTTTTGCTGGTGCGCGTCAGTTGACCATGACCAGCTTGCCCATGACGGCCCGTGAGCCCATCCGGGCATAGGCCTGCTTGAGCGCGGTCATTGGCATCTTGCTGTCGATCACGGGTTTGATGCGGCCCTGCGCATACCAGTCGGCCAGCTCGGCCATCATGGCGGCATTGGCCTGTGGCTCGCGTTTGGCAAAGTCACCCCAGAAGACCCCAACCACCGAGGCCCCCTTGAGCAGCGGCAGGTTCAGGGGCAGGGCAGGGATGGGCCCCCCTGCAAAGCCGATCACCAGGTAACGGCCGCGCCATGCGATGGAGCGAAACGCAGGCTCAGCCAGATCGCCACCGACCGGGTCATAGATCACATCCGGGCCTTTGCCCGCGGTCATGGTCTTGAGTGTTTCGCGCAGGGGGTCCCGACCGTAGTTGAGGGTGAGGTCAGCACCGATCTGCCGGCACAATGCGCATTTTTCCTCGGTAGAGGCTGCGGCGATCACCTTCGCACCTGCCGCCTTGGCAATCTGGATCGCTGCTGTGCCCACACCGCCTGCTGCGCCCAGCACCAGGACGGTTTCACCTGCCTTGAGTTGTGCGCGGTCGATGAGGGCATGGTGCGAGGTGGCATAGGTCATGATGAAGGCCGCGGCATCTGCCGGATCGAAGGAAGCCGGCAACGGCATGCACAGGGCCGCCGGTGCGAGGGTATGGGTGGCAAATCCGCCAGTGCCTGACAGACAGGCGACCGACTGGCCCACCGACACACCTTTCACGCCCTCGCCCAGGGCCTCGACCACTCCGGAAAACTCTGCGCCCGGAACAAAAGGCAAGGGCGGCTTGATCTGGTATTTGTTCTGAACGATCAGCAGGTCCGGAAAGTTCAGGCTGGCGGCGACGATGCGCACCAAAACCTCGCCGCGACCCGGGGTGGGTGTGGGACGCTCCTGCCAAGTCAGGGCCTCTACGCCAGTCGGGTTTTCACAAAGCCAGGCATGCATAGGCAACGACTCCTCATCGGGACAATAAGTCTGGATCTTATGCACGCAAGGCAGAGCCGGCCCGTCCCTGCGGCGACAAAAGGCGGTTTTCACCGCGGTTCTCTACAATCCCTGACATGGCACTGCAACGACTCAAGATCCTGATATCGAATGACGATGGTTACCGTGCCGAAGGACTGCTGGCCCTGCGCAGTGCCTTGGCTGCGATTGCCGATGTTGAGGTGGTTGCTCCCGAACACAACAACAGCGCCAAAAGCAATGCCCTGACGCTCAACGCACCTTTGTACGTCCATCAGGCGGACCACGGATGTCGCTACATCAATGGCACGCCCGCAGACTGTGTACACATCGCCCTGACCGGACTACTGGGCTACCGCCCCGACCTGGTGGTATCGGGTATCAACAACGGTGCCAACATGGGCGATGACACGCTCTACAGCGGCACAGTTGGGGCTGCCATGGAGGGCTTTCTGTTCGGTGTGCCCTCGATCGCCTTTTCATTGGTAGACAAGGGTTGGGCCCATCTGTCAGCAGCGGCGAGCACTGCGGCGGATCTGGTGCAACAGATGCATGCGCAAAACCTGTTGGGTGCCCGCCCCTGGCTGCTCAATGTGAACATTCCCAACCGTGAGGTCGATGCCATGAAGCCCGCACGTCTGTGCCGTCTGGGTCGAAGGCACGCCGCCGAACCCGTGATCGAGCAGGTCAACCCCCGGGGTGAGACCATGTACTGGATCGGTGCAGCAGGTGAGGCCATGGACGACGGCGAAGGGACCGACTTTCATGCCACTGCCCTGGGGCATGTGGCCATCACGCCGTTGCGGGTTGACCTGACCGACCATGATCATCTGGGGTATTGGTCCCAAACCCTGTCCAGGCTGCGAGGCCGGGAGCGGCCATGACCCGAAGGCCTGGCTTTCCGGCCCAATGGTCCGGTGCGGACAAGCCTGTGGCTTCTGCGCGCGGTGCCATCGGCCGCCACAAGATCTCTGGCGGGATGCAGGTGCCCGGCGAAACCGTCCCGGCACCTTCGGGCCTGGGGCTGGAGTCCGGTGCCATGCGAGAGCGCATGGTGCGCAGGGTTGCCGAGTCTGGCGTTCGCGACCCTGTGGTGTTGCAGGCCATGGGTCGTATCGAGCGCCACCGATTCGTGGAGTCAGCCCTGGTCGGTCAGGCCTACGAGGACACCAGTCTGCCGATTGGCTGGGGGCAAACCATTTCCAAGCCTAATGTGGTGGCCCGAATGGTCGAGCTGCTTCGGGGTGAAAGCTCGGGGAAACTGGGCCGGATCCTGGAAATTGGAACGGGCTGTGGTTACCAGGCGGCTGTCCTGAGCCTCATTGCCCGCGAGGTCTACAGCATCGAACGCTTGAAGGGGCTGCATGAGCGCGCGAGGGAAAATCTGCGGCATTTCCGGCTGGCCAATGTGCACCTTCTTTTTGGTGACGGCATGCAGGGATACCCGGCTGGCGCTCCCTACGCAGGCATCATCTCGGCCGCGGGTGGAGACGATCTGCCTGCGGCCTGGCTGGATCAACTCGCCGTTGGCGGCCGTCTGGTGGCGCCCACGCGCACCGCTGAGGGCCCACAGGCCCTGCTGCTGGTGGAAAAGACGGGCCAGGGTTTTCGAAAAACAATCCTCGAGGCGGTGCATTTTGTCCCCCTAAAATCGGGCATCGGATAAAGGGATACAAAATGATCATATCGGGGCGCCGTTGGGGCGATGGAGGTGCCGGCATCATGTTGGCTCTGTGGTTGAGTGGCTGTGCATCACCCTCCCATCCCCCTGCACCCGTGGAAGACCGCACGCGAGCCGCTCCCGCTGTTGTGGCCCCCACCCCAGCTTCGCCGGGGCTCTACCGCGTGCGACCAGGCGACACCTTGACGCGTATTGCGCTTGACCATGGCCAGAGCTGGCGGGATCTGGCGCGCTGGAACCAGCTGAGCAACCCAGACCGTATTGAAGTCGGGCAACTGTTGCGGGTAGCGCCCCCGGAGGGTTCGGAGAGTCCTTCTGCCGTGGTCGTCACGCCCATTGCCGAGCCTCCAGTTGCGCCGTCCGTGCCGGCTGCTTCCGCGTCGACGGCAGCGGCCCCTGCGGCTGCATCTGCATCAGCCCCTGCCGCCTCGCCAGCAACCGCTTCCCCGCCGGCCCGGCCGCCCGCGGAGATGGCTTTTGCGTGGCCCGCCCAAGGCCCGGCCATTGCCGGTTTTGACGAGGTGCGCAACAAAGGCATCGACATTGCCGGCAGGGCGGGAGATCCGGTACTGGCTGCTGCCGACGGCCAGGTCGTCTATGCCGGGGCTGGATTGCGGGGCTACGGCAATCTCATCATCATCAAGCACAGCGCAACCTATCTGACCGCCTATGCGCACAATCAGCGCTTGCTGGTGCAGGAGGATCAGCGCGTCAAGCAAGGCCAGAAAATTGCCGAAATGGGCAGCTCCGATGCCGATCGCGTCAAGCTGCATTTTGAAATCCGGCGCAATGGCAAGCCGGTCGACCCGGTCAAGCTGCTGCCGCCGCGTTGAGCTGTACCAGATGCCCTGGCCGGTCCTGGTCTTTGACATCGAAACGGTTCCCGACATGGCGGGCTGGCGACGCCTGCATGGCCCGTCACCCGATCTCGATGATGCAGCCCTCTTCGAGAACTGGCGGGCCCAGCGCGCCGAGCAGGGCCAGAGCGATTTCATGCCCCTTTACCTGCAGCGTGTGCTGTGCATCAGTTGCGTCTTTCGCAACGCGGACGGCTTGCGTGTGCATTCCTTTGTCGACCGGGATGGCCACAGCGAGGCCCGCGTGGTGCAGTCCTTCTTTCAGGTGATCGACAAACATGCCCCCCAGCTGGTCAGCTGGAATGGCAGTGGCTTTGATCTGCCGGTGCTTCACTACAGGGGTCTGATGCATGGCGTGGTGGCCGACAAATACTGGGATCTTGGCGATGACGACCGGGATTTCAAGTGGAACAACTACATTTCTCGCTACCACATGCGCCATCTGGATCTGATGGATCTGCTCGCGCGCTACAACCCCAGGAACAATGCCCCCATGGATGCCCTGGCCCGCTTGTGCGGCTTTGCCGGCAAGCTGGGCATGGACGGCTCGCAGGTATGGGCCCAGTACCTGGCGGGCCAAACCGAGGACATCCGGCGCTATTGTGAAACCGATGTCATGAACACCTATTTGCTGTACTGCCGTTTCCAGAAAATGCGCGGCGGTCTGACCGAAGCCGAGTACAGACAGGAGGCCGCATTTGTGCGGCACAACCTGCAGACACTCTCGGATCTGGAGCCGCACTGGCAAGAGTATTTGCAAGCCTGGCTGCCAGACTGAAGACCGGGCGGCCCCTCTAGCCTTTCAAATCCCGCCAGCGCCGGCTCCATGGCCGGGGCAGGCGCTGATGGATGCGACAATCGCGCCCCATGAGTGAGCATCCCGACATGCATTCCCCTGGACCTTCCGGTCCGGCCATCGAAGACTTGCCCCTGGGCTGGTTGCAGGTCACCGCCCTTGACATGGAGGCCAGGGGCATCGCCCGCAATGCGGATGGCAAGGTGGTGTTCATCGAGGGAGCCTTGCCTCATGAGCTGGTGGGCGTCGAGGTGGGCCGCAGGAAGAACAACTGGGAACAGGCAACGGTGACTGCGATTCATCGCGAGTCCTCGCAACGCGTTCGGCCGGGCTGTCGGCATTTCGGATTGCACCAGGGCGCCTGCGGAGGCTGCAAGATGCAGCATCTTCAGGCCTCGGCCCAGGTGGCGGTCAAGCAACGGGTGCTTGAAGACAACCTCTGGCACCTGGCCAAGGTACGCACCGAAATGGTTTTGCGTCCGATTGAAGGCCCCGCCTGGGGATACCGCTACCGCGCCCGGCTGTCCGTGCGCTATGTGCACAAGAAGGGCGAGGTGCTGATCGGTTTTCACGAACGCAAGAGCCGTTATATCGCCGACATGCAGGTCTGCCCGATCCTGCCGCCTGCGGTCAGTGGCTTGCTGATGCCCTTGCGTGGATTGATCGGCGGTCTGCAGGCACGTCAGACCTGTCCGCAGATCGAACTGGCCTGTGGCGATGCCGTGACCGCGCTCGTCTTGCGCCACCTCGAGCCCCTGTCCGAGGCTGACAGGGACAAACTGCGCGCCTTTGCCAGCCACCACGGTGTGCAGTGGTGGCTGCAGCCCAAAGGTCCCGACACCGTGCATTTGCTCGATGAGGGGGGAGCGACACTGGCCTACAGCCTGCCCGAATTCGGCATCACCATGCCTTTCCGTCCGACCGACTTCACCCAGGTCAACCCCTTCATCAACCGGGTGCTGGTGTCCCGAGCGCTTGGCTTGCTCAAAGCCACGCCTGGTGACCGGGTGATTGACTGGTTTTGTGGCCTGGGCAACTTCACCTTGCCTCTGGCCTGTCAGGCCGGGGAGGTCCTCGGGGTTGAGGGCGCACAGGCCCTGGTCGAGCGTGCCCAGGCCAATTACATCCTGAACCAGACCGGTCGGCTCCGGCCCCTAGCGCCCACACGCTTTGTGGCCCGTAACCTGTTCGAGATGACCGCAGAGATGCTGCTGGCCGATGGCGTGGCCGACAAATGGCTGGTCGATCCGCCGCGTGAGGGCGCGCTGGCCCTGTGCATGGCGCTGGCAGAACTGCACCAGCAGACCGAAAAGCGTGGCGCATGGACACCGCCGCAGCGAATTGTTTATGTCAGCTGCAATCCGGCCACCCTGGCCCGTGACGCCGGTTTGCTGGTTCACCAGGCTGGCTACCGCTGCGTGTCTGCGGGCGTGGTCAACATGTTCGCCCATACCGCCCACGTTGAAAGCGTGGCAGTTTTCGAGCGGATCTGATGGAGTTCGGCGTCCATGAAAAAAGGCTCCCGCAGGAGCCTTCATAAGGGCGCGATCGGAGTTATTCGCGGTCGCCACCCATCAGGCCCAGCAGCGACAGCAGGCTCTGGAAAATGTTGAAGAGGTTCATGTAGAGGGCCAGTGTCGCACTGATGTAGTTGGTTTCCCCGCCATCGATGATGCGCTTGAGGTCATAGAGCATGAAGGCGCTGAAAATGCCGATGGCCAGCGTCGAAATGGCCATCATGCCGGCGGTTGATCCCACGAACACGTTCACGATGGCGCCCACCATCAGGACCAGCGCTCCGACAAACAGCCACTTGCCCATGCCCGAGAGGTCGCGCTTGATCATGGGAGCCACAGTAGCCATGACTGCGAAAACACCTGCAGTGCCGGCAAAGGCGGTCATGACCAGTTCCGATCCGTTCTTGAAGCCCAGCACCATGGCAATCAGGCGCGAGAGCATCAAGCCCATGAAGAAGGTAAAGCCCAGCAAGACGGGAACACCGGCTGCCGAGTTCTTGGTTTTTTCGATGGCGAACATGAAGGCGAAGGCTCCGCCCAGGAAGACCACCAGACCCATGATGCCGCTCAGGCCAGCGGTGATGCCGGTGGCCACGCCCAACCAGGCGCCCAGCACGGTGGGAATCATCGTAAGAGCCAGCAGCCAGTAGGTGTTGCGCAGCACGCGGTTGCGCTCGGCCAGAGAGCCGCCCTGGCCCCAGGTGGCGGTGTCGAGTGTGCGTAGATCGCTCATGTATGAATGCTCCGTTGAAAACCCTGACATCAGGGCCCTATCATTTTAGGGCGGGAAAGTCTGACGGATCGCATATCCTGCAGTGGCAAGGGGATTTCGAGGGAAAGTGTTTTGACCCGAATGCATGAATGAGCCGGACCCCGGCCGTTATGCTTGCAGGTTTGTCGTTTCAAGGAACTTTCATGAAAGCACAATCCGTACTTGAGGCTGCTGATGTCAAGACGATCGCAGCCGCGGCCGAAGCCGAGGCCCTGCAGAACCACTGGGCCGTGACCATCGCAGTGGTCGATGCGGGCGGTCATTTGCTGCACCTTCAGCGGCTCGATGGCGCTCCACCCATTTCAGCCCATATTGCACCAGCCAAGGCCCATACGGCTGCCCTGGGGCGCAGGGAAAGCAAGATTTATGAAGACCTGATCAATGCAGGCCGGTATTCATTCCTGTCAGCCCCTGCCATAGAGGGCATGCTTGAGGGGGGGGTGCCCATCCTCAAGGACGGCCAGTGCCTGGGCGCAGTGGGTGTCAGCGGTGTCAAATCCAGCGAAGACGCGCAGATTGCACGGGCAGGCATTGCGGCCATCGGCCTGTGAGGGCCCTTGATCACCTGAAATGTCTTGTGCAGGTGCGGGCCAGGAGGGGTCTGGCGGCCTACTTCAGGCCCAGCACCCACCTCGCCAGTTGCTGGGCGTCGGCCGCACTGACCTGGGGGTTGGCAGGCATGGGGACCGCGCCCCAGACGCCGGCGCCTCCCTTGATGATTTTTTCCGCCAACCGGTCGGCTGCCCCCTGCTGACCCTCGTATTTCCTGGCCACATCCCTGTAGGACGGGCCCACCAGTTTTTTCTCCAGGGCATGACAGGCCATGCAATTTTTGGCCTGGGCCAGTGCCGGACTGGCCAGCGACGGTGAGGCCAGGACAAACATCGGAAGGGTCGCGAACATCAATGATTTCAAGGGCGCACCTTGGTCAAAAGTTTGGATTCATGCCACGGTGTGGGCACGCAGGGTTGTGCCCCAAGTGTAGGGCCCAATTGAGCGCGGGGATAATGCCCGGTTTCAATGCAATCGCGGTCATCGTGTCCGGGTCAATCGCACAGGACTCCCTGGGTCCATATTCGATCGATCAGCTGAAGGCCATGACCGAACGCTCGATTTTGCTCTACCGATCACACTGACCATGTTGCAACATCCCGACATCCACCCTGTGGCCCTTCAGCTCGGACCGCTGGCCATTCACTGGTATGGCCTGACCTACCTGGCTGCTTTTGGACTCTTTTATTTTCTGGGGACGCGTCGCCTGGGGCACCTGCCGTTTGCACAACTGCCCCAATGGACACGCAAGGATATCGAGGACATCCTGTTTTTCGGAGTCCTGGGCGTGGTGCTGGGAGGCCGAATCGGCTACTGCGCGTTCTACAAGCCCGCCTACTATCTTTCAAACCCGCTGGAAATCCTGGCGGTCTGGCAGGGCGGCATGAGTTTTCATGGCGGCATGCTGGGGGTGATGGCAGCCATGGTCTGGTTTGCCCACTCTCGCCAGCGTCCTTTCCTGCAGGTGATGGATTTTGTGGCGCCTTGCGTGCCCACAGGGCTGGCCGCCGGCCGCATCGGCAACTTCATTAATGGCGAGCTTTGGGGCCGGGTGGCCGACCCCTCACTGCCCTGGGCCATGGTGTTTCGTGGCGCGGGCGACCTGCCTCGCCACCCATCGCAGGTTTACCAATTTCTGCTCGAAGGTGTGCTGCTGTTTGTGCTTTTGTGGCTTTACGCCCGCAAGCCTCGGGCGCAAGGGCAGGTGGGCGCGATGTTCCTGATGGGTTATGGCTTGTTTCGCTTCATCGCCGAATTTTTCCGCGAGCCCGATGCGCATCTGGGCCTGCTGAGCCTGGGCATGAGCATGGGCCAGTGGCTGTGCATTCCCATGGTGGTCGGCGGTGCATTGTTGTGGCTGGGGTGCGAGCGCAGGCGGCCCTGAGGACGGTCCCTTCAGGTTGCAGCGGGCCTTTGTTGAAGCCATTCCCTGCGAACGGCCTCGTAGCTGGCGGCAACCTGCAGCAAGGCCACATCACCCTGCGGCTTGCCGATCAGCTGGATACCCATGGGCCAGGGCTGGTGCGGATGGAAGCCGGCCGGCAGGCTGATGGCGGGCAGACCGGCCAGCGTGGCGTAGATGGTGCATTCCATCCAGCGGTGGTAAGTGTCCATGGTCCGGTTGCCAATTTGCCGGGGCCAGCGTTGTTCGATCGGGAAGGGCCAGACCTGGGCCACCGGCAGCGCCAGCACGTCCACGGTTTCGAACACCTTGAGCAGGTGGTGATAAAAGCCGGTGCGCCGCTGGCTGGCTTTGTGGAACTCCATGCAGGACAACGCCATTGCATGCTCGTGTTCCCAAAGCGCTTCAGGCTTGAGCTTTTCGCGGGCACCGGGCAGATGCAGCAGAGCCTCGACCTTGGGTCCGACCAGTGCCCGTCGCCACACCAGCCAGCATTCCCACAGCGCCTGGGCGTCCCAGCCCAGCGACATGGGCTCGACGATCGCGCCTGCCTGGAGCATGACGTGCAACGCGTCTTCGCAAACTTCCAGAATGCCTGGCTCCACGGCCAGATGGCCGTTCAGGTCGCCCAGCCAGCCCAGCCGCAAACCTTCAAGCGCGTCGGGGGTGTATTGCAGCCCTGAAATGTCAATCGATCCGTTGATCGACAGGGGGTGGCGTCTGTCGTGCCCGGACTGGGTGGCCAGCAACCGTGCCAGATCCCGAACGCTGCGTGCCAGGGGTCCCTCGGTGCCCAGCTGATCCAGCCAGACATCGGGGCCTGGTCCGTTGGGCACCCGCCCTTGCGAGGGGCGCATGCCGAAGAGATGGTTCCAGCCGGCCGGGTTGCGCAGACTGCCCATGAAGTCCGAGCCGTCCGCCACCGGCAGCATGCGCTGCGCCAGGGCCACCGCCGCACCGCCGCTTGAACCGCCGGCGCTGACCGACGTGTCCCAGGCGTTGGGCGTAGCGCCAAACAGGGTGTTGAAGGTATGCGAGCCCAGGCCCAGCTCGGGCATGTTGGTTTTGCCGATCACGATACAGCCGGCCGCTTTCATGCGCGCGGTCATGATGCTGTCAGACAGCGGCATTTGCGTGGCCAGCACTTGGCTGCCCTGGGTGCTGGGAAAGCCTACCGCGTGAGCCGTGTCCTTGATGGCCTGCGGGATGCCATGCAACCATCCGTGTGAGTGCCCGCGCGCAAGCGCCAGGTCCGCCGCGCGGGCCTCACTCATGAGCGAGTCGGTGGAGGCGAGATTCACAATGGCATTGAACACCGGGTTCTGACCGGAGATGCGCTCGAGGAAAGCCTGCATGACCTCGGCGCAGGACACCTGGCGGTCATGGATCAGATGAGACAGCGCACTGGCGTCGAGATCGGTGAGGTGTGTCATGGGGTCAGAGTCGTGCAGTTCAGGCGGGTTTCATGTCCCTTTTAGCGTCCGTACTGCACAACCGCTGCCGCCGTCGTGATGTGAACATCCCAAGTGTGGTGCGAGACAGACAAGCGACCCCTGAATGGATGTAATTACCTATAATTACAGAAAATTACGCAATTCTTCCATGGCCGTTTCCATCCATTCCTTGCATGAACAGGTCGCAAATACCGTCCGCGAAGGGATATTCGCGGGCAAACTCGCCCCCGGTTCGTTTCTGGATGAAGCTGCCCTTTGCGAGCAGCTGGGCATTTCGCGGACCCCGCTGCGCGAAGCGCTCAAGGTACTCACCGCCGAAGGATTGATCCGGCACGAGCCCCGCAGAGGCTGTTTTGTCAACGAGGTCACCGAACAGGACCTCGACGAGATTTTCCCGGTCATTGCCTTGCTGGAGGGGCGATGCGCGTTTGAAGCGGCCCAATCGATCGGTGAGGCCGACCTGGCCACTCTGGAGGTGATGCACCATCGCCTGGAAAGTGCTGCGCGGGAAGGCGCAATTCAGGACTATTACGCCGCCAACCTGGCAATTCACGAGGCCATCATCCAGATTGCCGGCAACCGCTGGCTGACCCAGGTGATTGGTGACCTGCGAAAAATCCTCAAGCTGGCTCGACTGCAACAACTCAATGCGCCGGGCCGGATGGCGCAGTCCCTGGCCGAGCATCTGGCTGTATTTGCAGCCCTTCGGGCCCGCGATGCGCAAGGCGCCGAGGCGGCCATGCGGACCCATCTGCTTCGCCAGCGAGAAGCCTTGCGCGATCTGGCCCGGCAACACTTGGGTCGGGTTTCACCGGCCACGGGTCACACCCCTGCAGCCAGGAACACGGCATGAACACCTCCCAATGGATCGGTCTCAAGGTGGCACGCTGGCTGCCTTTGCAGATGCAGGCAACGGCCCATTCGGCCACAACGCCGCTGGATACGCCATCCGGGCCCCGCCATCGGGTCGATGGCGCTGTGAAATTGCGTTCGTCGCGAGAACGTCTGGCGGCCACCCTGCGCCACAAGGACGAAGCCCTCTCTCCAAGGGTGCTGCGCCAGACCCTGGGCGATCTGCAGGCAATTGTGGATTCGCGTGTCAGCGAAGTTGAAGGCGGCAGGCGGGCCCGGGCCGTGGCCCAGTGGTATGCCAGGGCCACACCCCGTCAAAGACATGACTGCTGGCTTTTGATGAGTGAACACTTTGCACCGGATCCGGCCAGGGTCAGGGCTGCGCGTGATCACTATACGTCGGTACTCGGTACGGCCGAGGAGGGGTTGGCGGAAATCCGTTTGCGCAAGGCGCTGATTTCGCCGCGCTCCCGGTTGCTGCAGCGTTTTGCCGTGTTCCCGGAGGGCATGCGGTTTCTGGTGGACCTGCGCGAGGCTCTGCTGCCCGCCCTGAAAACCGACCCGCGTCTGTGGGCCCTTGAAGCCGACCTCGAGCAGCTCTTTGGCACCTGGTTTGATGTGGCATTTCTCGAGTTGCGCCGTATCAGTTGGGACTCACCCGCCAGCCTGGTGGAAAAGCTGATCCGGTATGAAGCGGTGCACGATATCAAAAGCTGGGAAGATGTGAAAAACCGCCTCGACTCCGACCGCAGGTGCTATGGCTTTTTCCACCCCCGTCTGCCCGACGAGCCTTTGATTTTTGTCGAGGTGGCCTTTACCCGCGAGCTGGCCAGCAGCATCGCGCCGCTTCTGGATGAATCTGCAGCGCCCGTAGACCTCCAGAAGGCCAGCACGGCCATTTTTTATTCCATCAGCAACACCCAGCCCGGGCTCAAGGGCGTGAGTTTTGGTGATTCGCTGATCAAGCGGGTGGTGGAGACCTTGCGTTCGGATTTTCCCAACCTCAAGACCTTCGCTACCTTGTCACCGATTCCTGGTTTTCGGGCCTGGCTGCACCAGCATGTCCGGCGCATGCTGGACCTGACACCGGCGAAAACCCGTGCCCGCCTCGGGCAATCACTGGGGCATGAAAAGCTCACCGACCAGCAGTTGCTCTCGGCGCTGCAGAACCTGGACGCATGGCCTGAAAAAGCTCCATTGCGATCATGGCTGCTGGGATGTGCGGCCCATTACCTGGGCCGGGAAAACCCCGACGGGCGACCCGCCGATGCAGTGGCCCGTTTTCACCTGGGCAACGGTGCCCGAATCGAAAAAATCCACTGGGCGGCGGACCTTTCGCCCAAAGGCATGCGGCAATCTTTTGGCCTCATGGTCAACTATCTGTACGATCTGAGAAATCTGGACCGCCACCGGCGGGATCTGGCCCGAGGTCGAATCCCGGTTTCGGAAGCCGTGACCCGCTTGTTTTTTTGAGCGTCGGCCGTGCCAGGCAGCCATCATTTACAAAAGGAGACTCCCATGCCAGTTTCACCCTTTCGCATTGATCGACGTGGCGCACTGCGCTTGGCCACCTCGCTGGCCGCGACCGCTGCACTACCGGTTCGGGCGCAGTCTGCATGGCCCGGCAAGGCCGTGACCATGATCGTTCCGTTTCCGGCCGGTGGCGGTACCGATGCATTTGCCCGGCCGCTGTCTGCCCAATTTGCCCGACTGACGGGCCGGCAGATGGTGATCGACAACCGGGGGGGTGCCGGCGGGACGCTGGGGGCCGGCATCGCTGCCAAATCCACGCCCGATGGTTACAGTCTGTTCATGGGGGCCGTTCATCACACGATTGCGCCCTTCATGTATCCCCGGCTCGATTACGACCTCGAGCGTGATCTGGTGCCGCTCATCCTTGTGGCCAATGTGCCCCAGGTGGTGGTGGTCAACCCCAAAAAAGTGGATGTGCCGGACTTCAAGGCCTTCCTGGAGTTCGTCAAGAAGAACCCCGGTCGTCTCAACTACGGCTCGGCAGGTGGTGGCACGTCCCATCATCTGGCCGGTGAATTGTTCAAGCTCCAGACCCAAACCTTCATCACCCACATCCCCTACCGGGGCGCCGGCCCGGCTTTGCAGGACCTGATCGCGGGCAATGTGGACATGATGTTTGATGGCCTGGGCTCGTCGGCCCAGCACATCAAGGCGGGACGCATCAGGGCGCTGATGGTCTCGGGTGCACGGCGCAGCCCCGCTTTTCCGGACGTTCCCTGCTCGGCCGAGCTGGGACTGTCCGATTACACCGTCTCGACCTGGTATGGCGTCTGGGCGCCTCGAGGCACGCCTGCCGATGCCCAGGCTCGGGCGGTCGAGGAAATCCGCCGCGCCTGTCTGACCGACGAAGCCAAGGCCGTCTGGGCGGCGCAAGGGGCCGAGTTCCCCAACCTCTCGGGCGCCCAGTTCGATGCCTTCATCAAGAAAGAACTGGCCAAATGGGCGCAGGTGGTGAAAGTCTCCGGCGCAAAACTCGACTGACATGTCATTGCCGGGCCAGCAGGCCCGGCCCTTTGCCAGACTGAGCCATGCGTTCTGCAAACCTTTATTCCGCCCTGAGTGCTGCCTTTCCATCCGATCTGGATCAGGTGGCTGTCGAAACGGACAACGACCTTCACTACAGCTGGCGCGATCTGGAGCGGGCCAGTGCCATGATGGCCAATCTTCTGCAAGCGCTGGAACTGCCGGCCGGCAGCCGTGTCGCGGTCCAGGTTGAAAAATCGGTTGAGGCCCTGATGCTGTACCTGGCCACCTTGCGTTGCGGCCATGTGTTTTTGCCGCTCAATACGGCCTACCAGAGCGGCGAAATCGAGTATTTCATTGGCAACGCCGAACCTGCTGTGGTGGTGTGCAGCCCGGCCAACTTTGGATGGGTCAGCAAGATCGCCTTCAAGGCCGGGACCCGTCATGTATTCACCCTGGGTGACGACCGCACGGGCAGTTTGCTCAATCGCGCAGCCCATCACAGTGACCAGCACACCCCGGTGCCCACGCAGGCCGACGATCTGGCGGCCATTCTCTACACCAGCGGCACCACAGGCCGAAGCAAGGGCGCCATGCTGACGCACGGCAACCTGCTCTCCAACGCGAGCACGCTCAAGGATTACTGGGGATGGAAACCCGGTGATGTGCTGATTCACGCCTTGCCTATTTTTCATGTGCATGGCCTGTTCGTGGCCATTCACGGCGCTTTGATCAATGGCAGCAAGATGATCTGGATGTCCAGGTTCGATCCCCGGCGGGTCATCGCCCGTTTGCCCGATGCGACCGTGTTCATGGGAGTGCCCACGCTGTATGTGCGGATGCTGGCCGAACCTGCGCTGACGCGTGAGGCTTGCCGCAACATGCGCCTTTTCATTGCCGGCTCCGCCCCCTTGTTGATTGAAACCTTCAACGACTGGATGGCGCGTACTGGACACACCATCCTGGAGCGTTACGGCATGAGCGAGACCGTCATGCTGACCTCCAACCCCTACAGCGCCGACGAGCGCTTTGCCCAGCAGAGCGAGCGTCGGGGGGGAACCGTTGGATTCCCCTTGCCCGGCGTGCAACTGCGTGTGCGCGATGACAATGGCAAGGAATTGCCTGTGGGCGAGATTGGCGGTATCCAGGTCAAGGGTCCGAACGTGTTCAAAGGATACTGGTGTATGCCTGAAAAAACGGCCGAGGAGTTCACCGCAGACGGTTTCTTCAGGACCGGTGACGTCGGCAAAGTTGATGAGCGGGGCTATGTGACCATTGTGGGCCGCAGCAAGGACCTGATCATCAGTGGCGGCTACAACGTCTATCCGGCCGAGATCGAGGGCTGCATCAACGACATGCAGGGTGTGGCAGAAAGCGCTGTGGTGGGTGTGCCCCACCCGGACTTTGGCGAAGTCGGGGTGGCTGTGGTGATTGCCAAGCCTGGGGCCCGACTGCAGCCGCAAGCCATCATCGCCGCGCTCAAGGCCCGGCTGGCGAACTTCAAGATTCCGAAGAGGTGCCATGTGGTGGACGAGCTTCCGCGCAACACCATGGGCAAGGTGCAAAAGAACCTGCTGCGCGAACAGTACCGCAAGGAATTTACCTAGGCTGCATTCGCCTGCGGCTCACCGCAAGACGAGCACGGGCGTATGGGAGTGGGTCAGCACCTGCTGGGTCTCGCTGCCCAGCAACAGGCGCTTGATGCCCCTGCGCCCATGCGAGGCCATCACAATCAGATCGGCCTTGTGCTTTCTGGCCGCGCTGACGATGGCGTCCGAGACCACATCGGATTTCACAGTCACCCCCCTGCATCGCACGCCCTGGTTCGTGGCCGCTTTCTGGACTGCGGCCAGGTTGGCTGCTGCAGCGTCGGTCCATTGTTTTTCGATTCTGCCGATATCCTCCGCTGACAAGGGGATGCTGCCCTCGAAATAGCTTTGGGGATAGCGCGGGACCACCTTCAGGGCCACCAGTTCCGCGCCGCATGTGGCGGCCAGTTCAATGGCGCTGGCCACAGCCTTCTTGGACAAGGGTGAGCCGTCGGTGGCGACCAGGATGCGTTGGTACATGGTGTGCTCCTTCGAAGGTG
>CAYMMK010000050.1:0-17844 GCA_964391575.1 uncultured Limnohabitans sp. | reverse complement strand
GCCTGAGCCTGCGCCACCCTGCCCGCTTTGTGCTGGTGGGCAGCGGCAACCCCGAGGAAGGCGAACTGCGTCCGCAACTGCTCGACCGCTTCGGACTGGCCGTTCAGGTGCGCACCCCGCAGGATCTGGCCCTGCGTGTCGAAGTGGTGCGCCGACGCGACGCTTTCGAACGCGACCCCGACGCCTTCCGTGCCCAGTGGCAGGACGCCAACCTCGCGCTGCAGCAACGCATCGTCAAGGCCCGCAAGCGCCTGGCCGCAGTGCAGGTGAGCGACGCCCTGCTCACGCTGTGTGCGCGGCTGTGCCAGCTACTGGGCACCGACGGCCTGCGCGCCGAACTCACACTGCTGCGCGCCACGCGGGCGCTGGCGGCCCTGCTGGGCCACCGTCAAGTCCTACCCGAACACCTGCGCACCCTGGCGCCGCTGGCGCTGCGCCACCGCCTGCGCCGCAACCCGCTCGACGATGCCGATGCCGGCGTGCGCGTCGAGCGCAGCCTGCAGGAAGTGCTGGCCGCATGAACCTGGCCGGGGTGCGCCCGCCCTCCGGGCCTGGCGGACCGGCCGCGTTGGCCAGGCCAGAGGCCACCCCCGTACCCGCCACTCCTACCCCTGCAGCCCAGGCGGCCGCCTGGGCCGATGCCCTGACCGCCATCGCCCTGCTCGAACGCCAGCCCCACCGGCTCGGCGGCGTCTGGCTGCGCGCCCCGCACGGGCCGGTGCGCGAGGCCTGGCTGCAGGCACTGGCCCAGCAGACCCTGCCGGTCCTGCGGGCTCCCGGCTCGGTCGACACCGCGCGCTGGCTCGGCGGGCTGGACTTGGCCGCCACCTTGCACAGCGCCAGCGTGCGTGAACAACCGGGCCTGCTGCGCCAGGCCCACGGCGGCCTGCTGTGCCTGCCCATGGCCGAGCGCTTTGCGCCGGCCCTCACGGCCACCCTGGCGCAAACCCTGGACCGCGGTGGCGTCGATCAGGGTGGCGACTTCCAGCCCAGCCGTTTCGGGGTGGTGGCGCTCGACGAATCGCTGGACGACGAAACCCCGCTGGCGCCTGCCCTGCAGGAACGGCTGGGCCTGTGGATCGACCTGCGCGAGCTGCCCCCGTCTGCGGCGCAGGCGCCCGCTCAGGCCCATCGGGTGAGCAGCGCGAGCAGCGTGGTGGTGGCGGGCGACAGTGCCTTGCAGGCCCTCTGTGGCACGGCGCAGGCGCTGGGCATCGACTCGCTGCGGGTGGCCCAACGTGCACTCGATGTGGCCTGCGCCCACGCCGAATGGCATGGCCGCGATCATGTGGCCGAGGAAGATCTGGCATACGCCAGCCGCACCGTGCTGGCCCCGCGTGCGCGGCAATGGCCCGCGCAGGTCAGTCCGCAAGAAGAGGGCGTTGAGAGTCCCGAGACCACGCCGGATCACGACATCCCCGAGCCCCCGACCGACCCCGCAGCTGAGCCGGCTTCCGAACCCCATGGCATCCCCCCCGAAGTCAACCCTGAAGCCTTGCAGGCCCTGATGGTGGCCGCGGCTGCCGCCCGCTTGCCCCCGGATGTGCTGCAACGCCTGATGACCGGTGCGGCCCCGACCCGAAGCAGCGGCCAGGGCACCAGCGGCCAGGCCCGCCAGGGCGCGCAGCGCGGCCGCCCCCTGCCGCCCCGCCCCGGCCGCCCGGGTGGCCACGCCCGGCTGCATGTGTTGGCCACGCTGCGCGCCGCTGCCCCCCGCCAGCGCCTGCGCGGGCGCAGCGACCCCACGCAGCCGCTGCGCATCCGGGCCGAAGACTTCCATGTGCACCGCTACCAGCAGCACAGCCCCAGCTGTCTCATCCTCGCCCTTGACGCCTCGGGGTCGGCCGCGCTGCACCGCCTGGCTGAAGCCAAGGGCGCGGTGCAGTTGTTGCTTGAACAGTCGTATGCCCGGCGCGACAGCGTCTGTGTGGTCGGCTTTCGCGGCGCGCAGGCGCAATTGTTGCTGCCCATGACACGCTCGCTGGTGCGGGCGCGCCGCGCCCTCAGCGGTTTGCCGGGCGGTGGCGGCACCCCCTTGGCATCAGCCCTCCAGCTGGCGCACGCACAGGCTGCGCAGCTGCAGCGCCAGGGCATCACGCCCATCCTGGTGGTGCTCAGCGATGGCAAAGCCAATGTCACGCTGCAAGGCCTGGGCGGCCGGGTGCAGGCCCAGGAGGAAGCCCGCCACTGGGCCGGGGTCTGGCAGCGCACGGGCCATGCCGGGCTGTGGATCGACACCGCCCCGCAGCCCGAGGCGCAAGCCCGGCAACTGGCCGATCTGCTGGGCGCGCGCTACCTGCCGATGCCGCAGGTGCAATCGCAGCGGCTGGCGCAGGCGCTGCAGGCGGCACGGCCCGGGGCCTGAAGCCGTGTACGAGCGCCTGTATCCCAGCATGGACTGGGCCACGCACGCAGCGCACTGGCCGCTGGCCGGGCACAGCCGGTTTGTGAACGCAGGCGGCATTCGCTGGCATGTGCAGTCCATGGGCCAGGGCCCGGTCTTGCTGCTGCTGCACGGCACCGGCTCGGGCAGTTTCAGCTGGCGCGAGCTCATGCCCGTGCTGGCGCAGCATTTCACCGTGGTCGCACCCGATCTGCCTGGCCACGCCTTCACCGACCGGGGCCCCGAGGGCGCGCTGTCGCTGCCGGGCATGAGCGAAGGTCTGCGGGCCCTGATGTTGCAGCTCGAACTGAGCCCGCAGGTCATCGTCGGCCATTCGGCCGGGGGGGCGATTGGCGCGCACATGGTGCTCCAGCACGGCCGCATGGCGCACAGCACCCTGATCGGGCTGAACCCTGCCTGGCTGCCCTTGCCGGGCGTGGCCTCCTGGCTGTTTGGCCCGGCGGCCAAGGTGGCGGCCATCAACCCGCTGTCGGCCTGGGCCACCGCCAGAATGGCCGCCAGGCCAGGGGCGGTGGCGCAGTGGCTGGCACGCACCGGCTCCCGCCTGGATGCGCAGGGACTGGCGCTGTACACCCGGGTGCTGAGCAACTCGGGCCATGTGCATGGGGTGCTGTCGATGATGGCCGCCTGGCGCCTCAAGCCCCTGGCCGAACGCCTGCACCAGCTGCGCGGTCCGGTGTTCATGGCGATCGGGGCCGAGGACCAGACGGTGCCGCCCGCCCTCGCCGACGAGGCCTGCCGCCTGATGCCCCAGGCGCAAACCTGGGTACAGACCGGCCTGGGGCACCTGGCCCATGAGCAGGACCCGGTGGGCACCGCCCTGCAGATCCTGCGCTGGTGCGGCGTCAACGCCGGCGGCGCCTGAAAGGCCCGCGTTTCAGCGCAGGAAATCGGCCACGGCCTGAAGCGAAGCTTGCTCAGCCTCTTCCTGCGGCAAATGCCCCACCCCCGCGAACGAAGCCAGGCGGCTGCCGCCGATCGCCTGCAGGTAGTCCCGCGCATGCTCAAAGGGGATCATGGCGTCGGCCTCGCCCCACACCAGCAGGGTCGGCGCACGGATCTGACGCAGCAGCGGCCAAGGCTCCTGCAGCACGGTTTGCGACAGGCGCTCAAGCAGGGCCTGGCGCGCCCCCGGGGCGCGCAGCAGATCGTGGTAACGGCGCACCCGCGCGTCGTCTGGCATGTCCGGCTGCGCGTAGGCCGACTTCAGGCTCATGCGCAAGACCGCCTGGGGCAGCACATGGCGCATCAGGCGCCACGACGCTGGCACCTCCATGGCCTGGCCGTAGGTGAATCCGAAGCTGGCAAAGCCGTCGGGCGCCACCAGTACCAGCCGTTCGGTGCGCTCGGGGTAACGGGCGGCAAAGGTCCAGGCGATGCGTCCGCCCATCGAGTGGCCCACCAGGCTGGCGCGCTGCACGCCCAGCTGGTCGAGCAAGGCCACGAGCAGCGCCAGGCTGCGCTCGTCGCGGTAGTCCTGCGCAGGGTCGGGATCGCTCAGGCCGCTGCCGGGCAGGTCCAGACGGATCACGCGGTGGGTGGCCGCAAGGCCTTGCGCCCAGGCGTCCCAGGTGTGCAGGCTCGAACCGAAGCCGTGAATCAGGACCACCGCCGGCGCATCGCGCAGGCCGCTGTCGCGCACATGCAGCCGCCAGGGCCCCACACTGCGCAGGTCAGAAGGCTGGGCCAGGTAACGGGCTTGCAATTCGGCGCGCGGCAGATCCGGCGTCCACAGCCACAAGGACAGCAGGGTCAGTAAGCTTGCCAGCAGCATGGCCAGGACCTTTTTCACGGCGGGCCGGGCGCGCCCGGTGCAGTATTCAGCGTCCTGCAAACGGCCCGTTGAGTTGCACCGTGGCCAGGTTCAGGAACGCGGCCACGGTCACCCAGGCCAGGTAGGGCAGCAGCAGCGCGCTGGCCAGGCGCGAAAGCCGCCACAGCCCCACAATGAGGGCCGCGATGGACAGCCACAGAAACACCACCTCGATAAGCGCCCAGTCCGGGCGCTGCAGTTTGAAGTAAAGGGCGCTCCACACGATGTTGAGCCCGGCATTGGCCCCGAACAGCAGGGCCACCCGGCGGCGCAGCGCCGGCGTGGCTGCCGCGCGCCAGGCCAGCCAGCCACTGATGGCGCACAGGGTGAAAATGGTGGTCCAGATGACGCCGAAGGCAGCATCGGGCGGCTTCCAGCCGGGCTGGCGCAGGGCGTAGTACCAGGGCCCCAGCTCGGTCAGTGCGCCGCCGATGCCCGCGGTGGCATAGCTCAGGACCAAGGCCCACATCAGGGGGCGAAACGGTGCGGTGTTCATCCCCCGGATTGTCACCCCGGGCGCATCGCCCCCGTGAGGACCGGGACATCAGGCCCCCTGGCTCAGGTGCGTGCCAGGCCCAGCAGATGGGCCATGTCCTTGAAAAAGATGCGCACATGCGCCATCGGGTCCTTGCGCGCGAGTTCCTTGTTCATGTAGGACTCGAAGGTCAGGCGCTGCACGTCGCGGTCCTCGCAGATCTTGACGAATTTTTCGCGGCGGCGATCGTTCTGGTACCAGAAATACTGCATCACCCCGAGGATCCAGAACACGCGACCGTGCTGCTTCATGAAGCTCTTGCGGCCTTGCTTGAGACAGGCGCTGTTGCCGGTTTTGAGCGCCTGGTGGGTCGCGGCAGCCACCCGGCGGGCGCAGTCCATGGCGTAGTAGATGCCCTCGCCCGAAGAGGGCGCCACCACGCCCGCGGCATCGCCCGCGACGATCACATCATGGCCGTTGTCCCACTGCGGCAGGGGTTTGAGCGGAATCGGCGCACCTTCACGACGCAAGGTGGGGGCATCGATCAGCCCGGCGATGGCGCGCAGACGGGCCGTGGCGCTGCGCAGCGAATAGCCCTTGTCGGCACTGCCCATGCCCACGCTCATGGTCTTGCCGTGCGGAAAGACCCAGCCATAAAAGTCGGGCGAGACTTCGCCCTGGTAGTACACGTCGCAGCGCGCACCGTCGTGGCCCTGGGGCGACTCGATGATCTCGTGGTAGGCAAAAACGTATTTGGTTTTGTGGGCGTTCGGTATGGCCTGCCTGGCCACCTCCGAACGGGCGCCGTCGGCCCCCACCACCATCCGGGTGCTCACCCGCAGGGGTCGTGCATGCTCGCTGGCAGCATGTTCGCGCGGGGTGACCGGTGTGTAGTGCACCCACAGCTTGCCCTGGGCATCGCGCTCGAGCTTGTCAAAGATGGCCTGGCGGCGCACCGCGCCCGAGCGGGCCGCCCGCTCGCGCAGGAACTCGTCGAACACGTCACGGTCAACCATGCCGACAAAGCCGTTGTCGATCGGGATGTCGACCCGGTTGTCTGCGGGCGAAATCATGCGCGCGCACCGCACCTTGGCCACCAGCAGGTGATCGGGGATGTCAAAGTCCTGGATCAGCCGCGGCGGAATGGCCCCGCCGCAGGGCTTGATGCGCCCCAGGCGGTCGAGCAGCAACACACGCCAGCCCTGGCGCGACAGATCATCGGCCGCTGTGGCACCGGCAGGACCACCGCCCACCACCACCACATCAAAATCGATTTCGCGCATGGTTCAGCCCCTTTCAAATGAAGCATTGGGCACCTTGTCCGATCGGGACAGGGCGGTGCGTGCGGGGTGGGACAAACGCAAGGCCACCACCGCCGAGAACGCAAACATCACCGCCTGCAGCGCAAACACACTGGCATATGCACCACGCTGACCGCCCAGCAAGGCGTGGGCCAGATCGCTGGCCCCGGTACCAACCAGTCCACCCAGACAGAAGGCCAGTGCCTGCGCGGCACCCCACAAGCCCATGCGGGTGCCTTCCCGGCCCGGCCCGCCTTCCCCGGCCAGACGCATCATGGTGGCAATCGCCGCGATGGAGAAAGCCCCATTGGCCAGACCCAGCACCACCACATTGAGCTGCAGCGGCCAGTTCTCCTGCAGGGCCGACCAGCTCAGGCCCACAGTGGCCAGGGCCGAGGCCAGGCAGCCGCCCACCATCCAGCCCTGCACCGTGCCCCAGCGACCGCCCGCACGCGCCGAGCCCGCCCAGGCCACGGCCACCATGCCGCCCAGCACCCCCATGTGGTGCCAGCCCGACAACTGGGTGGTCTGACCCGGCGAGAAACCATGGACAGCCCCGGCATAGGGTTCAAGCACGAGGTCCTGCGCGCTGTAGGCCAGCATGGAAAGAAACACGAATACGGTGAAGGTGCGCGCCGCTTTTTCGTCCCACACCGCCGCGAAGGCCTGACGAAAATTCTGAGTGCCCCTGGTGTGCACAGCAGAGACCCTGGCAGGGGTCTCCAGCGCCACGGATGCCGGCCCTTCGAGCCGCCACAGGCTCAGCGCCGTGACGCCCAGCGTGATCAGACTCAGGCTTGCGGAGACCCGCAGCAGCACCTCGGGGCTGTAGGGCTCGATGAGCTTGCCCACCAGCCCGGCGGTAATGGCAAAGCCCAGAATCATCATCATCCAGACAGCGGTGGCGGCAGGCGCACGTCGCGCCTCGGGCACCCGCTTGGCCATCAGGGCCAGCAAGGATGTTCCGCAGGCGCTGACGCCCAGACCGATCATCGAGAAGGCCACAAAGGCCAGCAGGGCTCCGTACAGGCGCTCGCTGCCCATCCAGACTGTGGCCAGCGCCGCCAGTACCCCACCGATGCCCAGCACGGCCATGCCTGCGAGCATCCAGGGTGTGTTGCGTCGGCCCTGGTCGGCGCCAAAACCCATGCGGGGCCGGACCATTTGCACACCGTAATGCCAGGCCACCAGAAAGCCGGGCAGCAGGGCCGGCAAGGCCAGCTCGACCACCATCACCCGGTTGAGCGTCGAGGTGGTGACCACCACCACCGCCCCCAAACAGGCCTGCACCAGCCCGAGCCGCAGGATCTGCGGCCAGCCAAACTCGCCCGTATTGCGTGTCATGTGACCCCCATCAGCTGGATCTGCCGGAGCCCGAAGGCGCTGACCATCATGCCGCTGACGTACAGCGGCACACCGAATGCGCTCAGGGCCAGCGCCTTTTCCACCGGTGCATGCACAAAACGCCGCATCAAGGGCCCCTGCGCCAGCACCAGCACACCCACGGCTGCGGCATGCCAGGGCAGGCCCCAGGCCCACAGCAACAGCACCACCGCCAGCTGCGGCAGCACCATCACCGCCACCGCAGTGCGTGCGGCACGTGGCGCGCCCAGCTGCACCGGCAGTGAAGCCACCCCCATGCGCTGATCGCCCTCGATGGACTTGAAATCATTGAGCGTCATGATGCCGTGTGCCCCCAGGCTGTAGAGAAGAGCCAGCACCAGGGAACCCGCACCCGGCCAGGCACCTCCGAGCATGACGGCGGTGCCGGTGATCCAGGCCAGGCCCTCGTAACTGAGGGCGCAGGCCGCATTGCCCCACCAGCCGTTGCGCTTGAGCCGCAGGGGCGGCGCACTGTAGGCCCATGACAGCAGCACCGCCAGTGCGCAGGCCGCAAAACCCCAAGGCCCCATGAGGACGGCCCAGGCCAGCGACAAGCCACTCCACAGCACCGCGATGCCCAGGCCCCAGCGCCCGGGCATGCGGCCCGAGGGAATCGGCCGCTGGGGCTCATTGATGGCATCCACATGGCGGTCGAACCAATCGTTCACGGCCTGGCTGCTGGCGCAGACCAGGGGGCCGGTCAACACCAGCCCCAGGGCCAGCAGCCACCAATGCTCCCCCAAGGACTGTCCGGAGGCCACGGCTCCGCAGGCGAAAGCCCACATGGGCGGAAACCAGGTGATGGGCTTGAGCAGCTCGGCCACAGCCGAGAGCTCAGGACGGGTGCGGGGCAGGTCCATGTCCGCATTTTGAGCGGACAATTAAAAATGTCAACCGAGATTTACACTCGATCCACAGACCGTCCTCAGTCGGCCTCGTTATCGGCAATCATGCCGAAACGGCGCAACTTGACATACAGGCTTTGCCGGGAAAGGCCCAGCATCTCGGCAGCCGAAGCACGGTTGTCATGGGTGAGTTGCAGGGCCGCTTCGATGCACATGCGCTCGATGGTGTCCACCGTCTCGCCCACGATGTCCTTGATGGGACGGCGCCCGACCAGCTGGGCGATATCAGCCAGCGTGCCGGCCAGGCTCTGGGTCACCGGCGAGGCACCGGGGTGGCGACGCTCGATGTCGCGCAGGAAAAATGCATACATCGGCTCGGGCCGCTGCAGGCTGACCGCAGAAATCTCGACCGGCAAGGTCATGCCCGAGAGGGTGCGCACGTCGGTGGCGAAATTGCGCACCGGCAATTGCTGACGCAGGTTGGTGTTGAGCACCCCCCAGTCAACCCCCCCGCGCAACAACCAGCGCTCGAGCGGATGGCCCACCACCTGGGAGGAGGCTGTCAGCCCCAGCAGAGCCATGCCTTCGTCATTGACACTCTTGACCACGCCCTGTGGATCGGTGAGCAACCATCCGTCCGGAAAACGCTCCATGGCCTCGGACAATGCCGCCGAAGGGCCCGTTGCCGAACGCTCGGCCGCCGTGTCGCGGGGCACCAGACGCACCAGAAACTGGGGCCCGCCCTCCTGGCGAAACACCGTCGCCGACACCGTCCAGACGGCAGACACACCAGGCAACTGGGCCGAGCACATCTCGATGCGTCCGGTGGCCAGGGCCATGCGCAGCAAGGACTGGATTTCAGCCTGGCTGGCCGCTTCAAAACACTCCCGGATTTCACGGCCGACCAGTCGCCGGGCGCCGTCGCGCAACAGGGTCTGGGCACTGGCATTGGCTTCCAGCACACGCTGCGAGGAGGCATCCACCAGCAGCACCGACTCGCTGGAGGTGTCAAACAGGACGCGGTAGCGGGCCTCGATGTGGCGCAGGCGGAGGTAGTCCCGCTCCATCGACTGCTGGGTCTCGACCAGCCGCCTTTGCAACTCGGCCAGCCCCTCGAGGTCACGCGCCAGAGCGACCCTCTGACCGCTTCGGCCCAGGGGCAGGACGATGTACTGCAAGGGGACATCGTTGCCACTGGTGGCCGGGTGGTTGATGTGACGCCATCGGGGCGGCAAACCCTCTTGGGCCTCCCGCAGAAGGTCTTCCACTTTGACCTGGCTTTCGGGCGTGACGGTGTCGATCCAGCGACGACCGATCCAGCCCTGACAGCCCAGACTGACCAGCGTGTTGCGCCCGCTGGACACATCTTCGATGACCCCTGCACCGTCGATCACCAGCGTCAAATCGGACACGCCCGAAAGCAGCTGGGCAAAACTGGCGGAATCCAGGTCAGGTAACTTCATGGGACACTGCGGAGGAATGAGGCCACGCGGCAAGCTGGATTGACAGACGATGGGGTCAGTATAAGACCAGTCCTGCCCAGCTCAGTGAACCCATGCACGAACTTTTGTCACGCAAAATCCCCTGAATGAAGGGGTATGGGCACAATGGATGCCCCCTCATCCGTATCTGTCAACTCACGCTGGCACGCACTCGGTGACTGAGAAAGTTGACAGTTTCACGCGCATCGGAGGACACCAGGTCCACGCCCAGGGACTCCAGTGCCTCGGGCTGCGACAACACCAGCGGGCCACCCACCAGCACCCGCAGGTTCGGATTGGGCGACTGGGCATGCAGCTGGGGCAACAGCGCCTTGAGCGGTTGCAATTCACGGCCGGTGCTGATGGACAGACCCAGAGCGTCAAACCAGTCCCGCCGCAAATGCGCCAGCACCTCTTCATGGTCGTGGGGCGTGACGGACTGCACGGTCCAGCCGCGCCGGCGGAAAAACTCCGAGAGCATGTAGGCGCCCAGGGTGTGTTGCGCCCGGGGTTCGGTCGCCAGCAGCAGGTGCAACCCCAGTGGCCGATCAGCACCCGGCGCGCAAAACTCGTCACTCAGGCGGTAGAGCACCCGCTGCAGATTGGACGATGCAATGGTGACCTGCGCGAAGTCGGCCGTATCGCAACGCCACCAGTGCCCCAGCAGCCGCGCACAGGGCGCAATGGCACGCAGGTAGATGTCTTCAAGATCGTGCCCCGCCTGTCGCCAGGCATCCACCTGCACCAGTGCCGACTCGAGGCTGTCCAGGCAGGCCAGGGCCATGCCCTCGAGTTCTTCGCTGGCGAATGCCCCCTCTTCCACATACGCCATGGAAGCTGAGAACCCGCCCCTGACCCTCACTAACGAGGGGGGCGGTTGAGGATAACGTGGTCCGGTCGTCATGGTGGCACCGATCTCCTGGGGCTTCTGGTCAGCGAAAGGCTCCCCGAAAAGAGTCGACGCGCTTGGATGCTGCCGCCCCGAACCTCGGCCCAGGCCCGAGGTGTTTCACGGCACGGCTTCAGTTTGAACTTTTTCAAATTCATTGTATCGAGGGATTACCCTGATGTTGTCAATATAATTTATCGTCAATTTATATTGACACTTTGGAACGTCAGCCGTACATTGGAACCGAGTTTCTCACGGAAGGCGTCTGATGGCCGCAACAGCCCCCCCCGGTTTGTACACCCCCGCGCAACGCGCCCGGCGGGATGCAACCGTCTGGACCCCGGTCCAGGGCGTGCTGGCGCCGTTGCAGTTCGGGGTCTTTCTCGTCAGCCTGGGGATGGTGCTCTACAGCCTTCGCACCGGTCAGGCCCTGGACTGGGCCCTGGGTTCGGTGGTGGTCAAGACCCTGTTGCTGTACCTGATCATGATCACCGGCTGCATCTGGGAAAAGGTGGTGTTCGGACAGTACCTGTTCGCCCCCGCTTTCTTCTGGGAAGACGTGATGAGCATGCTGGTACTGGCCCTGCACACGGCCTACCTGGCCGTCTGGTCTCAGGGGGGCTGGCAGCCCGAGGAGCAGCTGGCCCTGGCGCTGGCCGCGTATGCCGCCTACGCCCTCAATGCCTTGCAGTACCTGCGCAAGCTGCGCATGGCCCGCATGCAGGGGCGCGCGAACACGCCGCCGTTGGCGTCCATGACCACCGAGGGGGCCACACCATGAACCCGGTGATCCCGATCCGGGCGCAAGCAGCCGGGTGTACGGATGTTCGCCCCCTGGTCGAGCGCGGACAGCGCGAGGTGTTTTGCGGGCTGACCGGCATCATCTGGTTGCACCGAAAGATCCAGGACGCCTTTTTCCTGGTGGTGGGTTCACGCACCTGCGCCCACCTGCTGCAGTCGGCGGCCGGCGTCATGATCTTTGCCGAGCCGCGTTTTGGCACCGCAATCATTGACGAGCGCGACCTTGCCGGGCTGGCTGATGCGCAGGAAGAACTCGACCGGGTGGTGGGCGAGTTGCTGGCACAGCGGCCCAACATCCGCATGCTGTTTCTGGTGGGATCCTGTCCGTCGGAGGTCATCAAGCTCGATCTGTCGCGGGCCGCCGAGCGCCTGCAACTGCGCCACGCCCCCCGGGTACGGGTGCTCAATTACTCGGGCAGCGGCATTGAAACCACCTTCACTCAGGGGGAGGACGCCTGTCTGGCCGCCCTGGTGCCGGGCCTGCCCGGGCAAGCTGATCACAGCGCACCTTCCCTGCTGATCGCCGGTTCCCTGGCCGATGTGGTGGAAGACCAGCTCGGTCAACTGCTGCAGCGCATGGGGATCGCCGAGGTGTCCTTCTTCCCGCCCCGGCGCAGCACACAGTTGCCGGCCATCGGTCCAGGCACCCGGGTGCTGATGGCCCAACCTTTTCTGGCGGATACCGCCCGCGCACTTGAACGGCGTGGGGCTTGCATCCTGCCCGCACCTTTCCCGCTGGGTGTGGAAGGCACGACCGCCTGGCTGCAGGCTGCCGCCACCGCTTTCGGCATCGACCCCGGGCATTTCGAGACCGTGACCCGCGCACCGCGCGAGCGAGCCATGCGCGCACTGGCCGCCCACCGCCCCTGGCTGCAGGACCGCAGCGTGTTTTTTTTCCCGGACTCGCAGCTTGAAATTCCCCTGGCACGCTTTCTTCACAGCGAAATGGGCATGCGCCTGACCGAGGTCGGCACCCCCTACCTGCACCGCCAGCACATGGCCCCCGAGCTGGCCCTGTTGCCGTCAGGCACCCGCATCAGCGAGGGACAGGACGTGGACCGGCAGCTGGAGCGCTGCCTGGCAGATGCGCCCGACCTGACCGTCTGCGGTCTCGGGCTGGCCAATCCGCTGGAGGCCAAGGGCCTGTCGACCAAATGGGCTATCGAGCTGGTATTCACCCCGATCCAGGGCTATGAACAGGCCGGCGATCTGGCCGGCCTGTTCAGCCGCCCGCTGCGACGGCGCGAGGCTCTGGACGCCGACGCCGCCGTGCAAAGGGCGGCGTAGGAGCCCACGATGCAACTGACCCTCTGGACCTATGAAGGCCCCCCGCATGTCGGCGCCATGCGTGTGGCCACCGGACTGACCGATGTGCACTATGTTCTGCACGCGCCCCAGGGTGACACCTACGCCGACCTGCTGTTCACGATGATCGAGCGCAGAGGCCAGCGCCCGCCAGTGACCTACACCACATTCCAGGCCCGCGACCTGGGCAGCGACACTGCCGAGATCTTCAAGAACGCCGTCCGCGAGGCCCATGAGCGCTTTGCCCCCGGCGCCATGCTGGTGGGCGCATCGTGCACTGCCGAGCTGATCCAGGACGATCCGGGCGGTCTGGCCGCAGCCCTGGGGTTGCCGATCCCTGTGGTGCCGCTGGAGTTGCCGTCCTACCAGCGCAAGGAAAACTGGGGGGCCAGCGAAACCTTCTACCAGCTCACGCGGCAGCTCGCCTGTGCCCCCGCCGAGGCCACCGCTGCCCGTCCGCGCCCCTGCTGCAATCTGCTGGGCCCCACCGCGCTGGGTTTTCGCCACCGAGACGATGTGACCGAAATCACCCGGCTGCTCGACACGCTGGGCATTTCGGTGGCAGTCACCGCCCCGATGGGAGCGAGTGCGGCCGACATTGCGCGCCTGCCCGCCGCAGACTTCAACGTGGTGCTCTACCCCGAGACCGCACTGGCCACCGCCCAGTGGCTCGAGCGGCAGTTCGGCCAGCCCTACACTCGCGTGGTGCCGATAGGCCTGGGCGCAACCCGCGATTTCACCGTCGAGGTCTGCACTCTGGCTGGTTTGCCCGTGCCCGATCTGGCCCCTGCACGCGCACGCTGGTACAGCCACTCGGTCGACTCCACCTACCTCACCGGCAAACGGGTGTTCATCTTTGGCGATGCGACCCACGCCCTGGCAGCCGCACGCGTGGCGCGAGAGGAAATCGGCTTCGAGGTGGTCGGGCTGGGCACCTACTCGCGCGAATTTGCGCGTGATGTGCGGGAAGCCGCCGAGCGCCTGGGTCTGAAGGCCTTGATCACCGACGATTATCTGGCGGTGCAGGCACAAATCGAGGCCTTGCAGCCCGAACTGATCCTGGGCACCCAGATGGAGCGTCACATCGCCAAGCGGCTGGGCATGCCCTGCGCCGTCATTTCGTCTCCGGTGCATGTGCAGGACTTTCCGGCCCGCTACGCACCGCAGATGGGGCCCGAGGGGGCCAATGTGATGTTCGACACCTGGATTCATCCCCTGATGATGGGCCTGGAGGAACACCTGATCGGCATGTTCCGGGAGGATTTCGAATTTCATGCGGGTGCTGCACCCTCTCACCTGGGACGGCATGGCAGTGCTGCCTCCGACATGCCGGGCATCCCGCTGCAGTCCACCACAGCCATCGATCTGCAGTCCGTCCCGGCGGTCTCCACGCTGACAGGTCAGAGTGCGCACACAAGCTCAGCCACAGTGGCCCCCTGGAGCCAGGAGGCCGAACGCGAACTTGGCAAGATTCCCTTCTTCGTGCGTGGCAAGGCCCGGCGCAACACCGAGCGATTTGCCAGCGAACGCGGCGTGACCACCATCACCGTGGAGACCCTCTACGATGCCAAGGCCCACTTCAGCCGCTGAACCGCATCCTTCCATGCCGGTGCGCATGCGCATCGTGCTGCTGACCATGGACAACCACCTGGCCAGTGCGGCCCGCAGCGCAGCGCAGCGGCTGGCCCAGCGCATCCCCGGCCTGTCGTTTGACATCCACAGTGCCGCCCACTGGCGCGCCGATGCCCAGGCCCTGGCTGCCTGCCATGCAGCCATTGCCCAGGCCGACCTGGTGGTGGTGAGCATGCTGTTCATGGAAGACCATTTCCTGCCGGTGCTCGATGCCCTGCAGGCGCGCCGCGACCGCTGTGACGCCATGGTCTGCATCATGTCGGCACCACCGGTGATGGCCCTCACGCGCATGGGCAAGTTTGTCATGGGCCAGCAGGCCACCGGCCTGATGGCGGTGCTCAAACGCCTGCGACCTGCCGCAAGCAAGAGCGCCGACAGTGACAAGAACAGCCCGCAAAATGCCGGTGCCCGGCAAATGGCCATGCTCCGGCGGCTGCCCAAGCTGCTGCGTTTCATACCGGGGACCGCACAGGACTTGCGTCTGTTCTTCCAGACCATGCGCTACTGGTTGGGCGGTTCCGAGCACAACATTGAACACATGGTGCTGGCCCTGGTGCAACGCTATGCCCAGGGCCCGCGTGAGGCCCTGCGGGCGCTGGCACAGCCACAGGAGCCCATCGAATACCCCGAAGTGGGGCTCTACCACCCGGGCATGAAAGGAAGCATCGGCACCGAGGCCGGGCAGTTGCCCGCCGGTCCGGGTGCACAGGCGCCGGCGGTCGGTCTTTTGCTGCTGCGCTCGTACCTGCTGGCAGGCAACACCGCCCACTACGATGCAGTCATCGAGGCGCTGCAGTCGCGTGGCCTGCGGGTCATTCCAGCCTTTGCCAGCGGGCTTGATGCGCGCCCTGCGATCGACCGTTACTTCCGCCAGGGCCGCCAGGTGCACATCCAGGCCCTGGTGTCCCTGACCGGCTTTTCCCTGGTGGGCGGCCCGGCCTACAACGACGCACGGGCCGCTGAAGCCATATTGGGCGATCTCGATGTGCCCTACATCGCCGCCCACCCCCTGGAGTTCCAGAGTCTGGGTGAATGGGGCGAGAGCGCCCGTGGGCTGTTGCCGGTCGAGAGCACCATCATGGTGGCCATCCCCGAGCTCGACGGTTCAGTGCTGCCCATGGTCTACGGCGGCCGCGCGGGCCCGGCCGGGCAAACCTGCAAAGGTTGCGAGCGCGCCTGCACGTTTCCCGAATCGGCACGCGAACAGGACATGTTCACCTGCGCCGAACGCACCGCCACCCTGGCCGACCGGGTTCACAAACTGGTTGCGCTGCGCCGGCGCGAGCGCGCCCGGCGCAAGCTGGGGGTGGTG
Organism: uncultured Limnohabitans sp.; assembly: GCA_964391575.1. Taxonomy (GTDB): domain Bacteria; phylum Pseudomonadota; class Gammaproteobacteria; order Burkholderiales; family Burkholderiaceae_C; genus Limnohabitans_A. Next base: position 2,203 of record CAYMMK010000050.1, on the reverse strand, counting down.
GTCTTCAACTTTCCGCCCAATGCAGGCAGCGTGGGCAGCGCCGCTTACCTTTCGGTGTTCGAGTCGCTGTTCAACACCTTGCAGCGCCTGGCCGCCGAAGGCTACTCGCTGACCCCGCCGGACAGCGCCGAAGCCCTGCGCGAAGCCCTGCTCAAAGGCAATGCTGCCCAGTACGGCACCCAGGCCAATGTGCTGGCCTGCATCGATACGGCTGACCATGTACGGCGCGAGCCCTGGCTGGCCGAGATCGAGGCCCAGTGGGGGCCGGCGCCCGGTCGCCAGCTGACCAACGGCAGTGACCTGTTCGTCTTGGGTGTGCAGTTTGGCAATGTGGCCGTCACGGTACAGCCCGGCTTTGGCTACGAGGGCGACCCGATGCGTCTGCTGTTTGAAAAAGGTTGCGCCCCCACCCATGCCTTCAGCGCCTTCTACCGCTGGTTGCGCGAAGACTTCGCCGCCGATGCAGTGCTGCACTTTGGCACCCATGGCGCGCTCGAATTCATGCCCGGCAAGCAGACCGGCCTGTCGGCGCGCTGCTGGCCCGAGCGCCTGATTGGCGACCTGCCCAACATCTACCTGTATGCCGCCAACAATCCCTCGGAGGGTGCGCTGGCCAAGCGCCGCGGTGCAGCCACACTGGTGAGTTACCGCACGCCCTCGATCGCCCAGGCGGGCTTGTACAAGGCCTTTGTGCTGCTCAAGCAAAGTCTGGAGCGACTGGGCCAGTTGCCCCCCAGCGAATCCACCGAGCGCAGCGAACTGGCGGCCGACATCCATGCCCAGGCCCTGGCCCTGGATCTGCAGGTGCCCGCCCAATGCCCGACGCACGATACCGTCTGGCTCCAGTCGCTGCAATCGCAACTTCTGGAGCTGGAGTACGCGCTCATTCCCGAAGGTCTGCATGTCATGGGTCAGACCCCCACCGATGCCCAGCGCCTGCAGACCCTGTGCGTGATGGCCGATGCCATGGGGCTGCCCCCCGAACAAAGCCACCGCTGGCTGGCCGCGCTGGTGGGCGGCCAGGAACCCGTCTGGAGCGGTCTCGAAAGCGGTCAGCAGGAAAGCCTGCGCCAACTGGTGCGCACGCACACCCTGCTGGGCCAGGACCATGAAATGCAGGGGCTGCTGCATGCGCTCGATGGCGGGTATCTGGCCCCCGCACCTGGCGGTGACCTGATCCGCAATCCCGATGTGCTCCCCACCGGGCGCAATCTGCACGGCCTCGATCCGATGCGCATGCCCTCAGCCTATGCCGTCTCAGACGGCCGCCGGCAGGCCCAGCGGCTGCTCGATCGCCACCGCTGCGACCACGGCGAACTGCCCGAGAGCATTGCCATGGTGCTGTGGGGGACCGACAACCTCAAAAGCGAAGGCGGACCGCTGGCCCAGGCCCTGGCCCTGATGGGCGCGGCACCTCGGTTTGACAGCTACGGACGGCTGGCTGGCGCGCAGCTGATTCCGCTGGCCGAGCTCGGCCGGCCCCGCATCGACGTGGTGATTACCCTCTCGGGCATCTTCCGAGACCTGTTGCCCATGCAGATCCGTCTGCTGGCCGAGGCCAGCCACCTGGCGGCCAGCGCCGATGAACCGGCCGAGCAAAACTTCGTTCGCAAGCATGCATTGGCCTTCATGGCCACGCATGGCGGGGATCTGGAGACGGCCTCGTTGCGGGTGTTCGGCAATGCCGAGGGCGCCTATGGTGCCAATGTCAACCATCTGGTGGATGCCGGCTGCTGGGACCAGGAAGACGAGCTGGGCAACGCCTTTACCCAGCGCAAGGGATTTGCCTACGGCCGCGACGGGCACCCTACACGCAACACAGCCGTGCTGCACAGCGCGCTGGCCAATGTGTCGCTGACTTACCAGAACCTCGACTCGGTCGAGCTGGGCGTGACCAGCATAGACACCTATTTCGACACCCTGGGCGGGATCAGTCGTGCGGTTTTGCAGGCCAAGCATGCGCGCGATGGGGATGCCGCCAGCGCGCCTCCGGTCTACATCGGCGACCAGACCCAGGGCCCTGGCGTGGTGCGCAGCCTGAGTGAACAGGTCGCCCTGGAAACCCGTAGCCGCATGCTCAATCCGAAGTGGCACGAGAGCATGCTGCAGCATGGCTACGAGGGCGTGCGCCAGATCGAAGCCCACCTGACCAACACCATGGGCTGGTCGGCCACCACCGGGCAGGTGCAGCCCTGGGTGTACC
>CAYMMK010000049.1:0-18296 GCA_964391575.1 uncultured Limnohabitans sp. | reverse complement strand
CGCAAACCGGGAAGCTACCCGCCGCACCACGCCCAGGTCTGCCACCTGGGGGCCATGACCGAGGGCGAGCGCAACGCCCTGCTGGCCGCCACCGAGGTGGGTGAAGTCTGGGGGGTAGGCCGGCGCCTGGGCGCCCAGCTGCGGCAGGCCGGCATCCACAGCGCCATGGACCTGGCCCGGGCCGATCCGGCGACGGTGCAACGCCGCTGGTCGATCGTGCTGGCCAAGACGGTGCGCGAACTGGGCGGCACCGCCTGTCTGGACCTCGACGACATCCCGTCCGACAAACAGCAGATCGCCTGCACCCGGTCGTTTGGCCAGCCCGTGACCGAAGCCCACGAACTGGCGCAGGCCCTGAGCACCTTTGCCGCCCGCGCCGCTCACAAGCTGCGGGCCCAAAACAGCCACGCCGGCCAGCTGATGGCCTTCATCCGCACCAGCCCCTTCCGAAAACAGGACCCGCAGTACAGCGCCTACCGCATCTGCCCCCTGCCGGAACCGACCAGCGACACGGCCCTGCTGACCCAGGCCGCCCTGGCGGTACTGCGCGCCATCTACCGCCCCGGATACCACTACGCCAAGGCCGGCGTGATGCTGCTGGACCTGCAAAGCGCCAGCGCTCAACAGCTGCGCCTGGCCCTGGACGAACCGGGCGAGGGCGCCAGCCCCGCCGGGCCGCCACGCGAGCGCAGCCGCCTGATGCAGGCTCTCGACAGCATCAACCAGCGCCACGGCCGCGGCACCCTGCAGCTGGCCAGCGCGGGCACCGCGCACCCGCCACAGCCCGCCCGCTGGACCATGCGCCAGGAGCGCCGCACGCCGGGATACACCACGCGCTGGGACGGGTTGGCGGTGGCCAAAGAGCGGGCATGAGCCGCCAGCCGGCGGCTCAAACGCTGATCGCGCTGGTGAAAGTCAGGCGGTTGCCGAAGGGGTCGGTGACGCTGAAGTCGCGAGTGCCCCAGGGCATGGTCTGCACCGGGGCGGTGGGGTAGGGGCCGCGGGCGGCCAGGGCGCGCTGGTAGGCCTGCACATCATCGACCGCGATGCGCACCGAGGCCCCCGGGCAGGCGTCGCCGTGGTGGCCCGACAGGTGGATCGAGCACGCCCCCTGCCGGATGCCCATGTACAGCGGCAGGTGAGGCTCGAAGCGGTGCTCGAAAACCGGCTCGAAACCCAGATAGTCCAGGTAGAAAGTGCGTGCCAGCGCTTCGTCGAAGATGCGCAGGATGGGCGTGGTGGCAGACAGATGCATGGGCGACATCGTCACCGATCGTGCGGGCTTTGTCGAGCCGCAGCCACGCTCAGGTCTCGCGCAGGACGCGCCGGTACTGGATGGCCTCGGCCACATGCGCCGCCCGCACGGCCGGGCTGCCAGCCAGGTCGGCCACGGTGCGGGCCACCTTGAGGGTGCGGTGCAGGCCGCGCCCGCTCCAGCCCAGCTGGGTGGCGGCCTTATGCAGCAGCGCGACAGCGGCGGGCTCGAGCGCGCTGTGGGCGTCGATGGCCTGGCCCTGCAGCGCAGCATTGGGGCAGCCCTGGCGCTGCAGGGCCAGCGTGCGCGCCTGCGCGGCGCGGGCCGCAGGCGCGGCGCTGGGCTCGCCGGGCGGGGCCTGCAGCAGTTGCCCGGGCGGCAGGCTGTTGACTTCCACATGCAGGTCGATGCGGTCGAGCAGCGGCCCGCTCAGGCGGCCCTGGTAGCGCGCCACCTGATCGGGTGTGCAACGGCAATGGCGCACGCTGCTGCCCAGGTAGCCGCAGGGGCAGGGGTTCATGGCGGCAATCAGCTGGAAGCGGGCCGGAAACTCGGCCCGCTGCGCCGCCCGCGCAATGGTGATCTGCCCGGTTTCGAGCGGCTCGCGCAGCGCCTCGAGCGCCGAGCGGGCGAACTCGGGGAATTCGTCGAGAAACAGCACCCCATGGTGGGCCAGCGAGATCTCGCCGGGGCGCGGTGGCGAGCCTCCGCCCACCAGCGCGACCGCGCTGGCCGAATGGTGCGGTTGCAGGGTCGGCCGCTGCGCCCAGCGGGCCCGGTCAAAGCGCCCGGCCAGGCTGGCCACGGCGGCACTCTCGAGGGCTTCGTCCACCGTCATCGGTGGCAGCAGACCAGCCAGGCGCTGCGCCAGCATCGACTTGCCCGAGCCCGGCGGCCCGACCAGCAGCACGCTGTGGCCGCCGGCGGCCGCAATCTCGAGCACGCGCCGGGCCGCACTGTGCCCCTTGACCTCGGCCAGGTCGGCTGGCGCAGCGGCGGCCTGCGGGGCGGTCGCCTGCACGCGCGCCCAGCCCTCGGCGGGCGGTGGTGGCTCGGCCGCAGCCGGCAGGAACTGCTGCACCACGTCGAGCAGGTGCCGGGCGCGGTAGACCTGGGCGCCGGGCACCAGCGCGGCCTCCTCGGCGCTGCCCGGGGGCAGCACCAGCCGCGTCTGCACCTGCTGCTGGCGCAGCGCCAGGCTCATGGCCAGCGCGCCCCGCACCGCCCGCAGCTCACCCGAGAGCGAGAGTTCGCCGGCAAATTCATGGCCCTCGAGCCGAGCCGCCTCGATCTGGCCACTGGCAGCCAGGATACCGAGTGCGATCGGCAGGTCCAACCGGCCCGAATCCTTGGGCAGGTCGGCTGGAGCGAGATTGACGGTGATGTGCTGGTTGTGCGGAAACTCCAGCCCGCTGTTGAGGATGGCCGAGCGCACACGCTCGCGCGCTTCCTTGACCTCGATGTCGGCCAGTCCGACCAGGGTGAACCTGGGCAGACCATTGGCCAGATGCACCTCGACGGTGACAGCCGGGGCCTGCAGGCCCACAAGCGCGCGTGCGCGCACCAAAGCAAGTCTCATATCCCCTCCCTGCCCCATTTTGGTGCATGGGGTCCTTGTGCAGCCCAGGGTGCCTTTACGGACCGTGCGCCTGAGCATATTGAAGCATGCTCCAGAGGGAAAACCCACTGGGGCTTGCCCTTGGAAGGGGGTCTGTCGTCCTGCTGGCACGGACCCTGCTAAACGGATCTGTCTTTTTTCAACCTGATGCAAGGAGTTCCTGATGAACAAATCGATCATGACCGTGGCTGCAGCCCTGTGCTTGGGCGCCGGTGCCGGCGTCGTGCAGGCTGCTGAACCGGAAAGCACGCTGTCCTTCAATGTGGGAGCCACCAGCGATTACCGCTACCGCGGAATCTCTCAAAGCGGCCTCAAGCCGGCCCTGCAAGGCGGCTTTGATTACGCCGACAAGAGCGGTTTTTACATCGGCGCCTGGGGTTCCACCATCAAGTGGATCAAGGACGCCGGTGGCGATGGGAACATCGAGCTGGACCTCTACGGCGGCGTCAAGGGCTCGGCGGGTGATCTGGCCTACGACATCGGCTTCCTGCGCTACCAGTACCCCGGCAACAAGCTGGCCGTGTCGGCCAACACCAATGAAATCTACGGCGCTGTGACCTTCGGCCCGGCCACCCTGAAGTATTCGCACGCCATCTCCAACCTGTTCGGCTTTGCCAACAGCAAGAACAGCTACTACCTGGATTTGAGCGCCACATTCGACATGGGCAACGGCCTGACGCTGACACCGCACCTGGGCTACCAGGCCGTGAAGAACAACGGCGATTATTCCTACACCGACTACGCCCTGACCCTGGCCAAGGATCTGGGCAATGGCCTGTCGGCCACGGCAGCCGTGATCGGTACCGATTCAAGCAAAGCGTTTTACTACACCCCCGCCGGCAAGTTCACCGGCAAGACCGGTCTGGTCGTGGGCCTGAAGTACAGCTTCTGATCACCCATCCGCGAGGAACCCATCATGAAACTGGTGACCGCCATCATCAAACCCTTCAAGCTCGACGAGGTGCGCGAAGCGCTCTCGGGCATCGGCGTGCAGGGCATTACCGTGACCGAAGTCAAGGGCTTCGGCCGCCAAAAAGGCCACACCGAGCTGTACCGCGGTGCGGAGTACGTTGTGGACTTTCTCCCCAAGGTCAAGATCGAGGCCGCGGTGAGTGACGACATGGTCGAGCGCGTGATCGAGGCGATCGAGTCCGGTGCCCGCACCGGCAAGATCGGCGACGGCAAGATCTTTGTGTACGACCTCGAGCAGGTGATCCGCATTCGCACCGGCGAGACCGGTGGCGCGGCGCTGTAACCCGACAGGAAAGAGAGTGTTCAACATGAAAAAATGGTTTGCCTGTCTGGCTTTGGGCCTGACGATGTTGCTGGGTGCAGCTGGGGTCATGGCCCAAGCTGCCGATGCGTCTGCACCGGCGGCCGCTGCGGCTGCCGTGGCCGCCGCTTCCGATGCCGCGGCCGCACCCGCGGCGGCTGCGCCTGCCCCGGTCCCCAACAAGGGCGACACCGCCTGGATGTTGGTCTCGACCCTGCTGGTGATCTTGATGGTCGTGCCTGGCGTGGCCCTGTTCTACGGGGGTCTTGTGCGTGGCAAGAACATGCTGTCGGTGCTGATGCAGGTGATGGTCACCTTCTCGCTGATCACCGTGCTGTGGTTCATTTATGGCTACAGCCTGGCCTTCACCGAAGGCGGCGCCTTCATTGGCGGCTTTGACCGGCTGTTCATGAAGGGCATCTGGGACAACGCGGCCGGCACTTTTGCCAACGCAGCCACCTTCAGCAAGGGTGTGGTGATCCCCGAGATCACGTTTGCCGCCTTCCAGGCCACCTTTGCGGGCATCACCTGCGCACTGATCGTCGGCGCCTTTGCCGAACGCATCAAGTTTGCCGCCGTGCTGGCCTTCATGGTGCTGTGGTTCACCTTCAGCTACCTGCCGATCGCGCACATGGTCTGGTTCTGGATGGGCCCGGATGCCTACACCGCCAAGGAAGTGGTGGACGAGATGACCGGCAAGGCTGGCCTGATCTGGCAGTGGGGCGCGCTGGACTTTGCCGGCGGTACCGTGGTGCACATCAACGCCGCCGTGGCCGGTCTGGTGGGTGCCTACATGGTGGGCAAGCGCGTGGGCTATGGCCGCGAGTCGATGGCCCCGCACAGCCTGACGCTGACCATGGTGGGCGCCTCGCTGCTGTGGGTGGGTTGGTTTGGTTTCAACGCCGGCTCGGCTCTGGAAGCCAACGGCTTTGCCGCCCTGGCCTTCATCAACACCCTGGTGGCCACTGCGGCGGCCGTGCTGGCCTGGTGCATCGGTGAAGCCCTGATGCGCGGCAAGGCCTCGATGCTGGGCGCAGCCTCGGGCGCGGTGGCCGGTCTGGTGGCCATCACGCCGGCGGCCGGCAATGTGGGCATCGGCGGCGGTCTGGTCATCGGTCTGGTGGCGGGTTTCGCCTGTCTGTGGGGCGTCAACGGCCTCAAGAAGATGCTGGGCGCCGACGACTCGCTGGATGTGTTCGGTGTGCACGGCGTGGGCGGCATTGTTGGCGCCCTGCTGACCGGCGTGTTCAACTCGCCCGCCCTGGGCGGCCCCGGTTTCGTGGCCGACTGGGTCACTGCCACCATGGTGACCGCTGCCGACTACTCGATCGCCGCCCAGGTCTGGACGCAGGCCAAGGCCGTGCTGCTGACCCTGGTGTGGTCGGGTGTGGTGTCGGTGATTGCGTACAAGCTGGTGGACATGACCATCGGTCTGCGGGTCAGCGAAGAAGAAGAGCGCGAGGGCCTGGACATTTCCTCGCACGGCGAATCCGCCTACCACGGCTGATCAAGGGTTCATTGCAAGGGGTGGTTCCATCCACCCGACTCCAAAGCCCGCGGTGCTCCGGCCCGCGGGCTTTTTCTTGGCCGGCCCCGCCGTCCATGCGCCCCTGCCCCCGCCTAGTGCTCAACATCACTACACTGTCACAGGCAGGCGGTCTGGCGCCTTTTTTCAGACAGGATTGGACATGACATCACAGACATCTGCGGACCCGGTGGCGGTGGTCACGGGCGGCGCACGCGGCATCGGGCTGGCCATAGGCCAGTGGTTTCTGGACCACGGCCACCGGGTGGCGCTGCTCGACATCGACGCCGCCACCCTGAGCGCCACCGACCACCGCCTGCGCCAGCCCGGGCGGGTGCTGTGTCTGCCCTGCGATGTCTCGCAACCCGATCAGGTGCAGCAGGCTGCGGCGCAGGTGATGGTGCACTTCGGACGGGTGGACGCCCTGGTCAACAACGCCGGCGTGGCGGTGTTCAAGCCGGCCCTGGAGACCTCGTTTGCCGACTGGCGCCATGTGCTGTCGACCAATCTGGACGGCGCCTTTTTATGCACCCAGGCCTTTGGCGCCGTCATGGCGCGCCAGCGCAGCGGCGCCATCGTCAACATCGCGTCCATCTCGGGCCTGCGCGCCAGCACCCTGCGGGTGGCCTATGGCACCAGCAAGGCCGCCCTCATCCACCTGACCCGGCAATACGCCGCCGAACTGGGCAACTACGGTGTGCGCGTGAACGTCATCTGCCCCGGCCCGGTCGAGACCGAAATGGCCAAGCTGGTGCACAGCGTGGCGATTCGCTCCGACTACTACGACACCATTCCGCTGGGCCGCTACGGCAGCCCCGAAGAGATGGCCAACACCGTGGGCTTTTTGTGCAGCCCGCAGGCCAGCTTCATCAACGGCCAGTCCCTCGCGGTCGATGGCGGATTTGACGCCGCCGGCGTGGGCCTGCCGACCCTGCGCCGCACCACGCCCGAACTGCACCACGTGGGCCAGGCCAGCCCCTGAGCGGCAGATCGGCCGTCACCTGCAGCGTGCTCAACCCACAAGGATTCATACATGCGCATACCCGACTGGACCCCAGAGCAACTGCCTCAGCCGCAAGCATTGGTCGACGCTATTTTGGCTCGCAGAGGCGGCACACTTCTGAATTTGGACAAAGCGCTTTTGTGGAGTGAACCCGTCGCCGCTGGCTGGAATACTTACATGCGCAACGTGAGAACGGGCTTATCGACATCGCGCAAATTGTGTGAACTCGGCATTTGCACGGTAGCGCTTTTGACGGGCGCGGACTATGAGTACCATCATCACGCGCCAGATTTTCTGAAGGCGGGAGGGTCACAAGAAGAGCTTGAGGCTTTGAACCGTGCCGTTTCCAAGCACCCAGCCGCAGGCGTTGACGATGCAGCCCTTGACCCGATGTCTCAATGGGTCGTGCAGTACGCCGCCCAGATGACATTGAATGTGCGGGTGGACAGCGGTTTGTTCCAGCAGTTGCAATCCCGGTTGAACACTACAGAGATTGTGGAACTCACCACAGCGATTGCGGCTTACAACATGGTGGCCAGGCTGTTGGTCGCGCTAGAGATCCGTCCTGAAGAGTAGGTCTTTCTCTCTTCTCGCCTGCGGCTCAGTCGGGTTTGATGCCGTTGTCGCGAACCACTTTGGCCCATGTGTCAATTTGTTTGTCTATGAAAGTCTTGGCTTTCTCTACACTGCCGCCCGACAGTTCAATGCCCTGTGCACTCAGCTTTTGAGCCACCTCAGGGTTTTGCAACACCTTGTTCAATTCGTCATTCATTCGCTTGACGATGTCTGGCGGGGTTTTGCTCGATGCCAATACGGCCCACCAAGCGGGCGCTTCAAAACCCGGAAATCCGGCCTCTGAAATGGTGGGCACATCAGGAAACTCAGGCACCCGTTTCAATGAGGTAACTGCCAAGGGTCGAATGCGCTTGTTGTCAATGTGGGGCTTGCTTAAAAAAACCGTACCAATTGCCAATGGCACGTGACCTGCAACTGCATCCGTCATGAGTGGGCCACCGCCCTTGTAAGGAATGTGACTGAACTCCAAGTTGGCATTCTTGCCAAGCAAGGCCATGGCCAAGTGACCCAAGCTACCGTTACCAATGGTGCCGAAGGAAACATTCCTTTTGGCTTTCGCAGCCGCCACCACATCGGCAAATGTTTTGAATTCATTGCCCACATTGGCAGTCAGCACCATCGCAGAAGTCCCAACCAAAATCAACGGCACCAAATCTCTTTTGCTGTCGTAAGGCATATTGGGAATCAAACTTTGATTGACACCGTGGGTGTCAAAGACCACCGCGAACGTGTAGCCGTCGGCCGGAGCAGACAACACTGAAGACGTACCAATCACGCCAGAGGCGCCTCCCTTGTTCTCAACAACCACACTTTGTCCCAGTTGCTGCGACAAGACGGGGGCAATGATGCGAGAAACTTGATCAACCGAGCCCCCCGGTGGAAAGACAGCGACCAGTTTGATCGGCTGTTTGCCAGGCCATGTCTGGGCCATCGCAAAAATCGGCCATAGGCTGCATAACAACAACAGAGGTTTCAGCCACAGTTTGAAAAAACGAGCATTGCTGTAAAAGATGGCCATTTTTCGTGCTCCTTGAAGGCATCCTAGTGGTTCAATCCTGTCCCCTCATGGGCGTTAACCCTAGCAAGCACCCCGGGCGCCTCACCCGCCCCTGGAGAGGCGATGCGGTTTCGGCCCGATTCAAACCGCGTTAGGGCTCACTTCCTAGGGATTTACCCGTTTCGCGCTGGGTTCGGCGAGGTCCAGGATCCACCCAAATTGTCCCGCTTTAGGCTGCGATCCCCCGAGTTTTCCTCCCCTATGACGGACTGGCTCATCCGAGGCTGAGGCGGTTGCAATAAGTGGTCGAATTTGGCCACGCCCATGGGTGGCGCTGGGTCTGATGTGCAATTTCCCACAGCCCCCCCGTTCAAAAAATTCATCGGGCACCGCACCAGGGCCGGTTTACCATCCCTGACCATGCACGCTCCACACCAACCACTCCTCGACGCGGTTCGCGCCGCTGCGGCAGCGGGCCGGACCTTGCGCCTGCGCGGGGGCGGCACCAAGGATTTCTGGGGGGCACCGCCACAGGGTGAGGTGCTCGACACCCGCATCTGCCAGGGCATCATCAGTTACGAACCCAGCGAGCTGGTGGTCACCGCCCGTTGCGGCACGCCGCTGGCCGAACTCGAAGCCGTGCTGGCTGAAAAGGGCCAATGCCTGGCCTTCGAGCCGCCGCACTTTGGCCCCGGCGCCACTGTGGGCGGCATGGTGGCGGCTGGCCTGAGCGGCCCGGCCCGCGCCAGCGTGGGCGCGGTGCGCGACTTTGTGCTGGGCGTGCGCTGCATCAATGGCCGGGGCGAAGACCTGACCTTCGGCGGCCAGGTGATGAAAAACGTGGCCGGCTACGATGTCAGCCGACTGCTGGCGGGCAGCTGGGGTACGCTGGCGCTGATCACCGAGGTGAGCCTGAAGGTCTTGCCGGTGGCGCCGGCCGAAGCCACGCTGATGTGCGCCGGCATCGGCCAGAAAGATGCCCTGGGCCTGTTGCACCGTTGGGGCGGACAGCCGCTGCCATTGAATGCCAGCGCCTGGGTGCACGACACCACGGCCAACCCGGGCGACGATTATTTGTTTGTGCGCCTGCGCGGTGCGGTGGCGGCGGTCGAGTCGGCCGTCACGCGCATGGGGGCGGATGCGCAAGCGCTGGGAGCCCAAGTGCTTCGCATGGACAACGCCGAGGCCTCGAAAGACTGGCGTGCCAGCGGCGAGCAGACCCTGCAGTTCTTCACCCCCCCCCGTGACGATCTGTGCCTGTGGCGCTTGTCCGTGCCGCAGACGGCGCCGGTGATTGATTTGCCTTACCCGCAATACATCGAATGGCAAGGTGCGCAGCGCTGGCTGTGGGCGCCCGCCACGGCCGCCGGCGAACTGCACCCGACCGCACAGCGTGTGGGCGGGTATGCCACGCTGTTTCGCGCCAGCAGCCAAGGCGGCGCATCTGACAAGGCAGTGGGCGTGACGTCGCCGCCGCAGGCCGTGCAGCAGCGCATCCAGCGCGCGCTGCAGCAACAATTTGACCCGCAGGGCGTGCTGGCCACGGGCCGCATGGGAATCTGAAATGCAGACCAAGCTTGCCCCCGACTACCAGAACACCCCCGATGGCCGCGAAGCCGAAGCGATCCTGCGCAAGTGCGTGCACTGCGGCTTTTGCACCGCCACCTGCCCGACTTACCAGCTGCTGGGCGACGAGCTCGACGGCCCGCGCGGGCGCATCTACCTGATCAAGCAGGTGCTCGAAGGGGCCGAGCCCACACGCAAGACGCAGCAGCACCTGGACCGGTGCCTGACCTGCCGCAACTGCGAAAGCACCTGCCCCAGTGGCGTGCAGTACGGGCATCTGGTGGATATCGGCCGCAAGCTGGTGGACGCCAAGGTGCCGCGTCCGGCGGGCGAACAGGCCCTGCGATGGGCCCTCAAGGAGGGCCTGCCCTCGCCCCTGTTTGCCCCGGCGATGAAGCTGGGCCAGAGCGTGCGCGGCCTGCTGCCCGACAGCCTCAAAGCCAAGGTTCCGGCGCGGCAGGACGCTGGCGCGTGGCCCACCCGCTCGCACACACGCAAAGTGCTGATGCTCGCGGGCTGCGTGCAGCCGGCCATGAGCCCCAACATCAACACCGCCACCGCCCGGGTGCTGGACGCCTGCGGCATCCAGGCCGTGATCGCGCCCAAGGCCGGTTGCTGCGGCGCGGTCAGGTTCCACCTGAACGACCAGGACGGCGGCATCGCGCAGATGCGCGCCAACATCGACGCCTGGTGGCCGCTGGTGGAGGCCGGCGCGGTCGAAGCGATCGTGATGAATGCTTCAGGGTGCGGTGTGACGGTCAAGGAATACGGCCATCTCCTTCGGCACGACAGCGACTACGCCGACAAGGCGGCGCGCATCAGTCAACTCACCAAAGACCTCAGCGAGTTGATGCCTGCATTGTTGGCGCAACTCAAGGCAAAGATCTCTCCGCAGGCGCTGGAAGCGGCCGGGCTGCAGGCCTGGCACCCGCCCTGCACGCTGCAGCACGGCCAGCAACTCAAGGGTGGCGTCGAGGCCTTGCTCGCAGCACTTGGTTTTCAGGTGAAAACCGCTACCCACGAATCGCATCTGTGCTGTGGCTCGGCCGGTACCTACAGTGTGCTCAACCCGGATCTTTCAAGGCAACTGCGCGAGCGCAAGCTCGGCCACCTGCAGGCCCTGCAGCCGCAGGGCATCCTGAGCGCCAACATCGGCTGCATCACCCACCTGCAAGGCGGCTGCAACATCCCGGTGCGGCATTGGGTGGAGCTGCTCGATGCGGCCTTGTCGGCCTGATCAGCCCGCCAGTGCGGCCTCGATGTCCTTGGCGATTTTTTCGGGCGCGTCCATCGGCGCGTAACGCCCGATCACCCGGCCGTCCCGCCCGACCAGGAATTTGGTGAAGTTCCACTTGATGGCCTTGCTGCCCAGAATGCCGGGGGCCTCGCCGGTGAGCCACTGGAACAGGGGGTGGGCGTGGGCGCCATTGACCTCGATCTTGGCCATCATGGGAAAGGTCACGCCGTAGTTTTTCTGGCAGAAGCTGGCGATCTGGGCGTTGTCGCCCGGGTCCTGGCCGCCGAACTGGTTGCACGGAAAGCCGATCACCGCCAGGCCCTGCGCGCCATAGCGCTGGTGCAACTTTTCCAGCCCGCCGAACTGGGGCGTGAAGCCGCAGGCGCTGGCGGTGTTGACGATCAGCAGCACCTGGCCGCGAAATTGCGAAAGGGCTACAGGCTGGCCGTCGATGCCAAGGGCCTCGAAATCGTAGACAGTGCTCATGGTCTCTCCTGGTGTGGGCCGGGCAGCACCGACAGCAAAGCAGCGGCCAGGATCAGCGCGCCGCCGATGCCGGTGCGGGCATCCCATTGGGCCGCGCCCAGTATGACCGAAGATACGGCGGCGAACACCACTTCGGACAACATGACCAGTGCCGTGGTGTGGGCAGCGAGCCGGGCAGCGCCGTACTGCAGGGCCAGATTGCCCAGCAGAAAAGCCCCCGTGAGCAGCCCCAGAAAGGGCAGCCACTGGGCGGTGGGCGCAGCGCCGTGCGCCACCACCCCGGTGAGCAGGCCCAGCACGGCGGCCAGCGCCGCCATCAGCGTGCCGCCGCCGAACATGGCCAGCATGCGCGCGCTCTCGGGACTGTGCCTGAGCTTGAGCAGCAGCACGTTGGTGATGGCAAAGCTCAGCCCGCCCAGCAGGGCCAGTGCGTCAGCCAGGCTTTCGGGCACCGGCCAGGGCATGTCCGGCCGCTTGAGCACGATGAACAGGCCGGTCAGGGCGATCAACAGGCGCAGCAAGGCCGCGCGTCCGGGACGCTCGCCCAGCAACAGCCAGGCCACGGCGATCGACCAGGCCGGCATCAGGTAAAACAGCAGCACCACCCGCACCACATCACCCACCGTGACCGCCCAGTTGAAGCCGACATTGGTCAGGCCCGATGCGATCACCAGCGCCCACAGGGCCGGCTGCTGGCGCCAGGCGCGCCAGTCCACCGAACGCCAAGCACACCACAGGACAATCAGCCCGAAGGCTGCCCCGTACACGATGGCTGTGGCCCACAGCGGGTGCAGGCCCAGGGCCTGGAGTTGTTTGAATGGCCACCATGAGATGCCCCAGAAGAAGGCATTGACCAGCAGGCTGGCCACGGCCAGCGGCGTGGAGGACAGCCGCATGGGACGGCTCAGGCGGCGTCGCCAGGCCGGTGGTTGCGGGCCGCCTGGCGTTTTTTCCACCAGCGCCAAGCCAGCCAGGCACCGCCCAGGCCCAGCAGGGCAAAGATGCCATGCTGGAACTGGCGCAGCACGCTGAACATCCAGTCCCAGTTCTGGGCACCAAAGTAACCCAGGTAGACCCAGATGGGGACGCTGATGATGGCGGCAAAACCGTCCATGAAGAACCAGGTGGCAAAGCTCACCCGGTGGCTCATGCCGGCCGAGAAAAACACCGGGGTGCGCAAGCCCGGCAGGAAGCGGGCCACGAACATCACCCACCTGCCGTATTTGTGAAAGGCTTCCTGGGCCTTGGCAAAGCGTTCGGGGGTGAGGACACGGCGAAATCCGGGCAGGCGCTGGATGCGCTGCCCGTACAGCCGGCCCAGGGTGAACATCAAGCCATCGCCCACCATGACCCCGGCCATGCCGACGGCAAACATGGTGTGCACATCGGCATGACCCAGGCCGGCGATGACTCCGCCGGTGACCAGCGTGACGTCTTCAGGGATCGGGACACCGAAGCCGCAGATCAGCAACATCACGAACACGGCCAGGTAACCGTATTCGGTGAAGATCGGCATCAATAACTGGAAAACTTCCATGCAAGGGTCCGTGGCAGGACTGTCCTGCGCAGGTCCACACCAGCACCCCCGGTCAGTCGCGCGCCAGTGTATAGCATTTGAAATTCCCGTCTGGGCGCGGGCCATCGGCCTGGAGCGGGTGCGACAATCACCGTCCATGGAGCTGCTTTTCGTATCGCTGGCCTCGCTGCTGGCCGGGCTGGTCGACGCGATCGTGGGTGGGGGCGGACTGATCCTGGTGCCGGCACTGTTTGCCACTTTCACCCAGGCCGCACCGGCCACGCTGTTCGGCACCAACAAGAGCGCCTCGATCTGGGGCACCGCCTTTGCCACTTGGCAGTACAGCCGCAAGGTGCAGTTGCGCTGGCGGGCCCTGCTGCCGGCCGCAGTGGCCGGACTGGCCGGCTCGGTCGCTGGTGCCTGGGCGGTGACCGCGGTGGACCCGACCCTGTTTCGAAAAGCCCTGCCCCTGCTGCTGCTGGCCCTGCTGGTCTACACCCTGGCGCGCAAGGACCTGGGCCGCGCACATGCGCCGCGTTTGGCCGGCCGCAAGGAGGCCCTGGCGGCCGCCGCCATCGGCCTGGTGATCGGTTTTTACGACGGCTTTTTTGGCCCCGGGACCGGCAGTTTTCTGGTGTTTGCCTTCGTACGCTGGCTGGGCTATGACTTTCTCAATGCCTCGGCCTCAGCCAAGCTGATCAACACTGCCACCAATTTCTCGGCCCTCATGCTGTTCGCCTGGACCGGCCATGTGTGGTGGCATCTGGCCCTGGCCATGGCGCTGGCCAACGTGGCGGGCAGCCTGATCGGCACCCGACTGGCCTTGCGCCACGGTGCGGGCTTTGTGCGTCAGGTGTTCATTCTGGTGGTGCTGGCGCTGGTGCTCAAGACCGGCTGGGACACCTGGCTGGCCTGAACGGTTCAGCCCCCCAGCTGCGGGCGCCCGGCGTACTGGGCCAGCGCCACCCCCAGCAGTGTGACGCCCGCGCCGGCGAGCTTGACCCAGGTGAACACTTCGCCCACCAGCACCCAGGCAAACACCCCGGCAATCGGCGGAATCAGGTACTGCAAGGGCACCGTGCGGGCCACACCGCGTACGGTGTTGACCCAACCCCAGGCCGTCCAACCCACGAACGAGGCCACCACCACCGACCACAACAGGCCCGCCACATCCCAGGGCCCAAGCTGCCCCCAGGGCGCCTGCAGGCCCGCCGGCATGGAAAACAGCATCAACGGCAACCCCCCCAGCACAGTGGCGTAGCCCATGGCCAGCACCGTGCCATGGCGCTCGAAAAGTGGTTGGGCCAGCACCGTGTACCAGGAGAACAAGGCCGCCGCAAACACCAGCACCAGATCGCCCCCGCCGGCCCGCCACTGGCCGCCCAGCAGCTTGTCCGACAGGAACATCAGCAAGCCGGCCAGCGCCAGCACCACCCCGGTGAGCTGCGCCGGCACCAGGCGCTCGCGGCCGAGGCCGCGCAACAGCAGTAGGGTGAAGATCGGTCCGACGGCCAGAATCACGGCACTGGAAAACGGCGTTGACCAATGCACGCCCCAGGTGACCAGCCCGACATGCAGGGAATGACCGACAAAGCCCAGCCCGGCCAGGGCCAGCGCATCCTGGCGCGGCAGGCGCGGCCACCACTGCCCGAGCTGCCAGCGCATGAGCAGCAGTGCGCAGGCCGGCATGAGCAAATAGCGCATCCACAGGAATCCGGGCACCGACAGCAGCTGCAACAGGTATTTCTGCAGCGTGAAATTGGCCCCCCAGATGACCACCACCGCCAAGGCAGCGCCCAGCGCCAGTTGTTGTCGGGTGTGCGGACTCATGGGCAGATTGTGGCGGGCAGCGCCGGGCGGCGCAGTCACGCCGGTGGTGCGACGTCCTCCACCACCACCGGCACCCGGGGCGCCAGGGCGCACATGAGCTCGTAGCCCACGGTGCCGGCCGCTGCTGCCACCGTATCAATGGGCAGCTGGCAGCCGTTGGCCGCTCGGCCCCAGAGCGTGACGGTGCTGCCATGTCCGGCTTGCGGCAACGCGCTCAGGTCCACGGCCAGCATGTCCATGCTGACCCTGCCCACCGTGCCGCTGGGCTGACCGTCGACCAGCACGGGCGTACCGCTGGGGCACACCCGGGGGTAGCCGTCGGCATAGCCGCAGGCGACCACCCCGATGCGCATGGGGCCAGGGGCGGTGAAGGTGGCGCCATAGCCCACATGGTCGCCGGCCTGCAGGTGCTGCACGCCGATGATGCGAGCCGCCAGGCTCATGCCGGGCTGCAGACCCCAATCGGCCGCCTCATGCGCCGGATGGTCCGGAGTTGCACCGTACAGGGCAATGCCGGGGCGCACCCAGTCCGCACGGACGCCCGCCGTCTGTGCATGCCGCAGGGTGGCGGCGCTGTTGGAGAGTGTGCGCTCACCTGGCAGGTCGCGGGTGGTGTCGGCAAAACGCTGCAGTTGCGCGTCAATGCCGCGCGGCCCATCGGCATCGCTGAAATGGGTCATGAGCGAGATTTCATCGACCTGGGGCAGGGCGTTGAGCCGGGTCCAGGCCGAACGAAAGCGTGCCGGGGTGAAGCCCAGGCGGTTCATGCCCGAGTTCATTTTGAGGAAGATGCGGTGAGGCTGGTGCGTCTTGTGCAGCGCCAGCATATCGATCTGCTCGTCGCAATGCACCGTGTGCCAGAGGTCCAGGCGCGAACACAGTTCGAGATCGCGCGGTTCGAACACGCCCTCGAGCAGGAGCACAGGCCCGCGCCAGCCCAGACGGCGCACCCGCTCGGCCTCGGCCAGATCGAGCAGCGCAAAACCATCGGCGCCACGAAAGGCCTCGTACACCCGCTCGATCCCGTGCCCATAGGCATTGGCCTTGACCACGGCCCACACGCGGGCGTCGCCCGCCTGCAGGCGAATGCTGCGCAGGTTGAGCCGCAAGGCATCGGCATGAATGGTGGCCTGGATGGGGCGGGGCATGGGACAGTCGGACGCGGTCTTCGAAGGCCTTGGAGTGTGCCAGTTTGGCAGCTTCATGCCCAGCGGCGCCCGCCGGCAGGGGCAAAAAAAACGCCGCATAAGCGGCGCATGAAGTCACATCTCGTTCGGATGTTGGATCGGGTTGTCGGTTGTCTCCTCGGCCCCCGCGATGCAGGCTCTGCCTGCGATCAGTCAGGTCAATGTAGCGCCAGCCCGGCCCAGAAGATCTCAGGGAATACCCGATTCGGGGGAAATCCCTCACCTGGGTTGCGCCCCCCGGCGTGCAGGCGGCGCGCAGTCCTCAGGCGGCAGGGCCCGCCTCGTCAGCCATCCAGTGCGCCGCCTTCTCGGCCATCATCAGCACCGGGCTGTTGGTGTTGCCGCTGGTGATGGTGGGCATGGCCCCGGCATCCACCACCCGCAGGCCGGCCACCCCACGCACCCGCAGCCGCGCATCGAGCACCGCCAGGGGGTCGCCATCGCGCCCCATGCGGGTGGTGCCGACCGGGTGGAAGATGGTGCTGGCGATATCGCCCGCCAGGCGGGCCAGCTCTTCATCGCTCTGGAACTGCGGCCCGGGCTTGAATTCCTCGGGCTGGTATTTGGCCATGGCGGGCTGCTGCAGGATGCGGCGCGTCACGCGCAGGCTGTCGGCGGCGACCTTGCGGTCTTCGTCGGTGCTGAGGTAATTGGGCGCGATGGCCGGTGCGTCTTCAAAGCGCGGTGTCTTGATGTGCACCGTGCCGCGGCTGCTCGGGTTGAGGTTGCAGACGCTGGCGGTGATGGCCGGAAAAGCGTGCAGGGGTTCGCCAAAGGCGTCCAGGCTGAGCGGCTGCACGTGGTACTGGATGTTGGGCCAGGGCCGCGAGGGGTCGCTCTTGGTGAAGGCACCGAGCTGGCTGGGGGCCATGCTCATCGGGCCCGTGCGCTTGAACAGGTACTCGGCACCGATCATGGCCTTGCCCCACCAGCTGTTGGCCAGGGTGTTGAGAGTGCGGGCGTTTTTGACCTTGTAGACAGTGCGGATCTGCAGGTGGTCCTGCAGGTTGGCGCCCACGCCCGGCAGGTGGTGCACCGGGGTGATGCCGCGCTCGCGCAGGAGGTCCGCGTCACCAATGCCCGAGAGTTCGAGGATCTGCACCGAGCCGATGCTGCCCGCGCTGAGAATGACTTCGCGCGAGGCCTTGACTTCGACCATTTCGGTGCCCGACCAGACCTGGACCCCGGTACAGCGCAGGCGGCCATCGGCCTGTTTGTCGATCCGCAGCTGGCTGACCTGGGCCTGGGTCCAGAGTTCGAAGTTGGGCCTGCCGTAACAGGTCGGCCGCAGGAAGGCCTTGGCGGTGTTCCAGCGCCAGCCTTCCTTCTGGTTGACCTCGAAATAGCTCACGCCCTCGTTGTTGCCGCGGTTGAAATCGTCGGTGGCCGGAATACCCGCCTGCTGGGCAGCCTGGGCAAATGCATCGAGCACTTCCCAGCGCAGGCGCTGCTTGTCCACACGCCATTCGCCACCCGCGCCCCGACCCCGCAGGGTGTGCAGATAGCTGCCCTCGGGCAAGTCCCGGTCCATCAGGGGGGTCTTGCTCCCCTTGGCGCCGTGCACCGCATGGGCACCCTTGTAATGGTCTTCGTGCAGTTGAAAGTAGGGCAGGCAATGGTCCCAGCGCCAGGCCTCATCACCCGTGGTGGCAGCCCACTGGTCGTAGTCGCGCGACTGCCCGCGCATGTAGATCATGCCGTTGATGCTGGAGCAGCCCCCCAGCACCTTGCCGCGCGGGTAACGCAGCGTGCGGCCGTTGAGCCCGGCGGCGGGTTCGGTCTGGTAGAGCCAGTCGGTGCGCGGGTTGCCGATGCAGTACAGGTAGCCCACCGGAATGTGCACCCAGTGGTAATCGTCCTTCTTGCCGGCTTCGATCAGCAGCACGCGCTTGCGGGCATCGGCACTGAGCCGGTTGGCCAGCAAACTGCCCGCCGTGCCGCCGCCGACGATGATGTAGTCGAAGGTGTTGTCGCTCATCGGATGTGTCTCCTCAGGCGGCGATTGTGCATGGCAACGGATGCCATGCACGTCACGAACGCAGCGACCGGCATGGGGAGGGGGTGGTTTGGCCGATTTGCTGGCGCGCAGCGACTGATGAGGCCAGGCCCTCCCCATGCCGGGTGCGGCACTGCGCGAGAGACACCGACCCCAGGTCCAGCCCGGGG
Source organism: uncultured Limnohabitans sp. (assembly GCA_964391575.1). Classification (GTDB taxonomy): domain Bacteria; phylum Pseudomonadota; class Gammaproteobacteria; order Burkholderiales; family Burkholderiaceae_C; genus Limnohabitans_A. The sequence goes on along the minus strand of CAYMMK010000049.1, from coordinate 61 downwards.
TGAGGCCGAACTTACTTGCTCGTCGGCATCACGAACTCGGCGCCCTTGCCAATGCTCTCGG
>CAYMMK010000048.1:0-18849 GCA_964391575.1 uncultured Limnohabitans sp. | reverse complement strand
AGGCCGCGGGGCTTGCGTCTGGTGCGCGGGGGGGGACTCGAACCCCCACACCATTGCTGGCGTCAGGACCTAAACCTGGTGCGTCTACCAATTTCGCCACCCGCGCGGGTCCAAACAAAACGGGCGGACAGGCTGTTTTCCTGACCACCCGGATGAAATCGGTCAACATTCTATTTTAGCCGCTACCGACCGGCTTTCCCAGGATGCGCTTGTGCTGGTTTTCCCACCTCAATGCGTACCCATCAGGCTCAATCATGTGCGGGCTCCGGGCGGGGCACTCGGAACCAGGCCGCATACATGGCCGGCAAAGCCAGCAAGGTCAGGGCGGTGGCAACAACCAGACCGCCCATGATGGCTACGGCCATGGGCCCCCAGAACACGCTGCGCGAGAGCGGGATCATGGCCAGCACGGCTGCTGCGGCCGTCAGCACGATTGGACGCAGTCGCCGCACCGCCGACTCCACGATGGCTTGCCAGGCCGGCATGCCGGCCGCGCGGTCTTGTTCGATCTGGTCGATCAGGATCACCGAGTTGCGCTGGATCATGCCCATCAACGCGATCACCCCGAGCAAGGCCACAAACCCAAATGGCCGATCCAGCACCAGCAGTGCGCCCGCCACCCCGGCCATGCCCAGCGGGCCAGTCAGGAACACCAGCATGGCACGACTGAAACTTTGCAACTGAAGCATCAGCAGCGTGAAGGTGATGAACAGCATCAGGGGTACACCGGCTGCAATCGAAGCCGAGCCCTTGGAACTTTCTTCGACCGCGCCCGCGACCTCGATGCGGTCATCCAGCGCGCCCTGGGCCGCCCAAGCGGCTTCGAGTTGCTTGAGCCCCGGCAACAACTGTGCAGTGACCGTGGCGCCCTGCAGGCCTTCGGCAATGTCCGACTGCACGGTGATCGCGTACTGACGGCCCTCGCGCCACATCACCCCCGGCTCCCAGCCGAGGATGGGCGTGGCGATCTGGCTCAATGGAATCGATGGGCCCGAGGCGGTCGGGACATAGGACTGGCCGAAATCGGAAAGGCTGTCCCGTTCGGACAGGGGTTGGCGAAGCACGATATCGATGAGCTTGTCGCCTTCGCGGAACTGTCCGACCGGCATGCCCGAGAGCAGCGTGCGCGAAGCCTGGGCAATCGCCTGGCTGCTCACCCCCAGAGCGCGAGCCTTGGCCTGATCGATCTCCAGACGCACCGTCTTGACCGACTCGTTCCAGTTGTCATTGACGCCACGGGTGTTCGGGTTCTCGCGCATCAGGGCCTTGACTTCATCGGCCCGAGTGCGCAGTTTGACCGGATCAGGCCCGACGACCCGGAACTGCACCGGGTAAGGGACCGGAGGCCCGTTGGGCAGCAACTTGACGCGGCCGCGCACTTCCGGGAACTCCTGGGCCAGCAGGGCGGGCAATTTCACGCGCAGAGCCTCGCGGGTTTTGAGGTCTCGGGGCAACACGATCAGCTGCGAGACGTTGGTCTGAGGAAACACCTGGTCGAGTGGAAGGTAAAAGCGCGGCACCCCCGAACCTACCCAGGTTGTCACCGAATGCACACCGGCCTCCTGCGCCAGGCGCTGCTCGACTCGCCGGGCCACTTCTTCGCTGGCGGTGAAGGGCGAGCCTTCGGGCAGCCAGAGATCGACCAGAATTTCGGGGCGGCTGGAGTCAGGAAAGAACTGTTGCTGGACCTTGCCCATGCCGGCCAGCCCCAATCCAAACAGGGCGAGGGTGATGCCGATGGTCTTCCAGCGATGGGTCACACACCAGGTCACCCAGGCACGAAAGCGGCGGTAAAAAGGGGTGTCGAAGAGCTCGGCGGGTGCATGGCTGTGACCCGGTGGAGCCTGCTCCAGGTGCGCGGGCTTGCGCAGCAGCCAGGCCCCGAGGTAAGGAACGAAGACCACCGAAGCCACCCAGCTCACCAGCAAGGCGATGACGGTGACGGCAAATATCGCGAAGGTGTATTCACCGGTCATGGATTTGGCAATGCCGATGGGCAGGAAGCCCGCAGCCGTGATCAGAGTGCCCGTCAGCATGGGCATGGCCGTGAGCTCATAGGCAAAGGTGGCGGCGCGGAACTTGTCGTAGCCCTCCTCCATCTTGCGCACCATCATCTCCACGGCGATGATGGCGTCGTCCACCAGCAGACCCAGCGCGATGATCAGCGAGCCCAGCGAGATCTTGTGCAGGCCGATCCCGAAGTAGTGCATGGCCAGAAACGTCACGGCCAGCACCAGCGGAATCGTGATGCCCACCACCAGGCCCGGACGCATGTCCAGCGTCCAGCGACGCCAGAACAGCCACAAAGGCGCGTGGGTGTTCGGCCTTTTGTGCAGACCCAGGGCCAGAAAACTGACCGCAAGCACGATCACGACGGCCTCAATCAGCACCTTGATGAACTCGCTCACCGACTGTGACACCGCACGTGGCTGGTCCTGCACCTGGCTCAGGTTCAAGCCCACCGGCAAGCCCGCTTCGATCTGCCGCACGGTCGCCTGCAGTGCCTTTCCCAGCGCAATGATGTCGCCCCCCTTGGCCATGCTGACCCCCACAGCGATCACCTCTTCGCGGTTGTGGCGCACCTTGACCGAAGGCGGGTCGAGATAGCCGCGCGTCACCTGTGCGATATCGGCCAGACGCAACTGGTTGCCCGTGCTGCCCTTGATAGGCATGGCACGCAAATCGTCCAGACTCTGGAACTGCCCGCCAATGCGCACCTGCACCACATCCTGGGGCGACTGGATGGTGCCCGCCGACTCCACCGCGTTTTGCTGACCGAGCTGCGCCAGCACAGCGCCAAGGTCAAGGCCCAGCTGGGCCAGCTTCTTTTGGTAAATCTCGACGAAGACCTTCTCGTCCTGTACGCCAAACAGCTCCACCTTGGCCACATCGGGCACGCTCAGAAGACGCTGGCGGACACGGTCGGCCTCCTTCTTGAGCTCGGCCGCGCTGTAGCCCTGTCCGCTCAGGGCATAAATCACGCCATAGACATCGCCAAATTCGTCATTGAAAAACGGCCCCTGCACCCCGGTCGGGAGGGTAAAGCGCATGTCACCGATTTTCTTTCGAACCGCATACCAGACCTGGGGCACATCGCCCGGTGGCGAGTTGTCCCTGATCTGGAAGATGATCTGGGACTCACCGGGTTTGGAATAGCTGCGGATCTTGTCGGTGTAGGGCACCTCCTGCAGGGTGCGTTCGATCTTGTCGGTCACCTGCTCGGCCACCTGCTGGGCCGTGGCACCCGGCCAGTAGGTCCGCACCACCATGGCGCGGAAGGTGAAAGGCGGGTCCTCGTCCTGACCGAGCTGGAAGTAGGCAGCAATGCCCAACACCAGCAGGGCCACCATCAGATAGCGGGTCAGGGCCGGGTGCTCCAGCGCCCAGCGCGAGAGGTTGAAGGCCGATGTTTCCTGCCTCATGTCGACCTCACCGGACAGCCTGGGCCGGTGGGTTGTAGACGGTCACTTTCTGACCGGGCGCAAGCACATGCACACCGGCCACGACCACCTTCTGGCCGGCGCGAAGGCCGGAGGCGATCACCACTTCCTGACCGTCCACAGCCTGGACCTGCACCGGTTGGGGCTGCACGGTCATGGCGGCCTCATCGAACAGCCACACCGCTGTGCCCTCCCCCTGTTGCCAGAGCGCCGTGGTCGGCAATTTCAGGGCCTGGGCCGTCGGCGCCTGGATCGCCGGTGCCTGTACATTGACCGTCACGCCCAGCGGCAGCTCCATGGAAGCGGGCAAAGCCAGCCTGATCTGAAAAGTGCGCGTCACAGGATCAGCGCTGGCCGCCACTTCCCGAACCTGCCCCTTGACCGTCTGACCTGACGAACTGACAGTGGCCATCAGGGCCAGGCCCGGCCGAAACCCCTTGACCCACTGCTCTGGCACCGAAAACACCGCCTCGCGCGGGCCATCGTGCGCCAGGCGCAGCACCGTTTGCCCGGCTGCCAGGACCTGACCGGGCTCGGCTTCGACCCCGGTCACCACACCAGCGGTTGTGGCCAGCAGACGGGCGTAACCGGCCTGGTTGCTTTGCGCGGCATATTGCGATCGTGCCTGGGTCAGGGCGGCCTCGGCGGCCGCCAGGGTCGCCGCCCGGCGCTCCAGTTCGGCGCTGCTGATGAAATTCTGGGCCCGCAAGGCTTCATAGCGCCTGAAATCGGCCAGAGCCAGATCCCGCTGGCTTTGTGCGGAAGCCACGGCAGCTTGCGAAGCCTGAACGGCCAGTTGCAAGTCCTGGGGATCGATCTGCGCCAAAAGCTGGCCTGCCCGCACCCGCTGCCCGGTCTCCACCTTGCGCTCCAACAGCTTGCCCGGCACCCGAAATCCCAGACGGGATTCGGTGCGGGCGCGAATTTCGCCGGCAAACTCCGACGCCGCTGTCAGCTGCGAGGAACCCACCGTCATGATTTTGACCGCCCGCACGGGTTCCGGGGTCTCTTGCGGCCGGGAACAGGCGGACAAGACCCCCAGCGCACCGACCAGCGCCACATACATGACTGTTCTGGAATTCATGAGGGTAATTTTCCTCGAAATTTATTAATGACTGACCGGTTAGTAATCTAGGTGTGTGCCGGCGCCTTGTCAAGCGACAATCCCCCCATGCTTGTACGGCCATTGAAAACCAGCGAACTGCTCCAGGGGGTGTCACGATCCTTCGGGCTGACCATCCGCTGCCTGCCGGCAAAGGTGCGCCATCCGGTGGGCCTGGCCTACCTGCTGGCCCGCACCAGCGACACCCTGGCAGACACACCGATTCAAACGCCTGCGCTTCGCCAGCAGTTGCTCACGCGCCTACAGCAAGCGATCGAAAACCCCGGCTCGTCCGACCATCTGCAGCGGGACCTGCAAGCCTTTGCCCAACAGGTGCAGGACCCTCATGAGCGCCGCCTGCTCTTGCACAACCAGCACTGCCTGCAGGCGTTGCATCAGCTGGGCCGGGAAGATCAGGCCGCGATCAGGACGGTGTTGCGGGCCATCACCGAGGGGCAATCCTGGGATTTGCAATGGGTCGATGCCCCTGCGGGCGGTGTCAGAACCCGTGCGGAAATCGACCACTACACCTGGATGGTGGCCGGCAGCGTGGGCGAATTCTGGACCCGGCTGTGCAATTTGCACCTCCAGGGCTGGCACAACGCGAGCACGGACCAGTTGATGTTATGGGGCGCCCGCTACGGCAAGGGCCTGCAGCGCCTGAACATGTTGCGCGACGCCGGTCGTGACCTGCGGATGGGGCGTTGTTACTTTCCGGTCGAAGAGCTGCAGCCCCTGGGCCTGTCGCCCGCACAGTTGTGCGAAGCCAGCACGTCTGGCGACCTGCTGACCTTGCAGCGGATGGCGCCGCTTTTGGCGCAATGGCAGGCAATCACGCTCGAGCAACTGCAGGACGGCCTGCATTACAGCCTGGCCTTGCGCGGCCTGCGCCTGCGCCTGGCGACAGCCCTGCCCTGTCTGATGGGTGTGCGCACCTTGTCCCTGTTGCAATCGGCAGGACCGAAAGCCCTGGTCACGCATCAGAAGGTGCCCCGCGCAGAAGTGCGTCGATTGCTGCTGTCCCTGCTGCTGGGCGCAGCCACCGACCGCCAGCTGCACGCCAGCTGGCAAGCGGGCCTGATGGCGGCCCGGGCCGGGGCCAACTCGGCGAAAATCGGCTCATGAGCCCGCAAGAGTATGTGCAGCATAAGGCCGCCTCGTCGGGCAGCAGTTTCTACTACGCCTTTTTGTTCCTGCCACCCGAGCGTCGCGCAGCCATCACCGCGTTTTATGCCTTTTGCCGGGAGGTGGACGATGTGGTCGACGAAGTCAGTGACCCCGGCGTTGCCGCGACCAAACTGGCCTGGTGGCAAAGCCAGGTGCAACAAGCGTTCGCCGGACAGCCTCAGCATCCGGTAATGCAGGCCCTGATGCCCCTGACCCGCACCTTTGGCATCCAGGCCGAACACCTGCACAGCGTGATCGAGGGCTGCCAGATGGACTTGCAGCAAACCCGCTACCTGGACTGGCCGGGCCTGCAACGCTACTGTCATCTTGTGGCCGGTGTGGTGGGCGAAGTGTCTGCGCGGATCTTCGGGCAGACCGATGCCACCACAACCGCCTACGCCCACACCCTGGGCCTGGCATTCCAGATGACAAACATCATCCGAGATGTCGGTGAGGATGCGATGCGTGGACGCATCTACCTGCCGATCGACGAGCTGCAGCGTTTCGAGGTCAAGGCGCAGGATCTGTTGCAGCGGCAGTACTCGGCACGTTTCTCGGCACTGATGAAGTTCCAGGCCGATCGCGCGCATGCCTTGTATGACCAGGCCCTGGCGCTGCTGCCCGCAGTCGATCAGCGCAGTCAGAAACCCGGCCTGATGATGGCCAGCATCTACCGCACCTTGCTGCGAGAAATCGAGGCCAGTGATTTCCAGGTCCTGCACCAGCGCATCGCGCTCACGCCCCTGCGCAAACTCTGGCTGGCCTGGAAGATGCAGGCCCTCGGTCGCTTCTGAGCGTTCAGGCCCCGATTGCCCGGGCGGCTTTGTAGGCCGGACGGGTCAGACAGCGTTCCAGCCAATCGCTGGCGCATGGGTGGGCCTGCAAGAGCGCAGCGGCCGGCCGTGCCCAGGCCAGCACACTGGCCACGCACAGGTCGGCCACGGTAAAACGTCCGGCAGCCAGCCAACCCTCGCCCCGGGACTGCTGGTCCTGCAGATGTTTTTCCAGCACAGCCAAAGGCACTTTCAGGCGGGACTCGGCCATTTCAGCCAGTTCAGGCTTGCGTTGGGCCTCGGGCATGGCCATGCGGTGCATGAGCACCGTCAGCGCATCGGCTTCCAGTTCGGTCACGGTCCAGAAACTCCAGCGAAGAGCCTCGGCTTCTTCGCGCGCCGTTGCCGGAGTGATCGACTGGCCATCGGCCTGGCCGTGGACACGGGCAATGTAGAGCGCACAGGCCATGCTTTCCCAGACCGTCACGCGCCCCTCGGGCCGCTCATCGATCACCACCGGTATGTGTCCGTTGGGATTGATGGCCAGGAATTCGGGGGTGCGGGTGGCGCCCTCCTTGTAGTTTTGATGGACGTGCTCGAAAGGCAGGCCCAGCTCGAGTGCCGCCCAGAACGGGCGGCTGGCCCGTGAAGGACCGATGCCGTAAATCTTCAGACCCATGGGACTCTCCGTAAATATCAGTGTGGGGTGTGGCGGGGATGGTCTGGCCATTGCCGGCACAGCGCGTGCAAGTCTGGCACCACCAGGTGCGGACGCGTGTCGCCGTGGCTCCAGTCGCGCCCCTCCCGGTTCAGCCAGACCGCCTGCATGCCGGCCGCCAGCGCGCCCACCGCGTCCTGGTGGGCATCGTCTCCCACATGCAGCACCTGGTGAGGCGCCACACCGGCCGCGCGGGCGGCGACTTCAAAAATGCGCGCATCGGGTTTGGCCACGCCCACCTCCCGGGCGCTGACGGCGGCGTGGAAGTGCGCACCGATGCCCACCCGGTGCACATCGGCATTGCCGTTGGACAGCGCCACCACCGGCAAGCGCGCACTCCAGAAGGCCAACGCGGGCAAGGCATCTTCGAACAACTGCACGCGCTGTCGCTCGGCAAAAAACACCTCGAAGGCCGCTTCGGCCAGCGCCTCGGGCTCACCGGCCTGACGCAACAGCGCGCGGATCGCCTCCAGGCGCAAAAAGGACAAGTCGTGCGCCCGATCGGCATGGCGAGCGTTGATCCCGGCGCGCACCGCCTGCCGGGTTTCGGGCTGCGCCGACAAGGCCCCAGCGCCGGGGGCGTGCCGGTCCAGCCAGTCTTGCAGCACGGCTTCAGCACGGGCAATGGTGGGCCAGACCGGCCAGAGAGTGTCGTCCAGATCCAGGGTAATGGCTTGAATGCGGGAAAGATCGAGCATGGTGAGCGAGAATACCGCATGGCTTTTCGCACCGAACCCCCCTACGCCCACGGTCAGAGCCCGGGTACGGCCGTCCTGTTCTGCAACCTGGGCACTCCCGACGCCCCCACGGCCCCCGCTCTGCGTCGCTATCTGGCCGAATTTCTGGGGGATGCCCGTGTGGTCGAAATCCCCAAACCGGTGTGGTGGCTGATTCTGCACGGCATCATCTTGCGCGTGCGGCCGGCCAAATCGGCCCTGAAGTACGCCAGCATCTGGACCCCCGAGGGCTCGCCCCTGCTTGTGCACACCCGCGCCCAGGCCGAGGGGCTGCAGCAGGCCCTGAGCGCCCGCGGTCATCATGTGGTGGTGCGCCACGCCATGCGTTATGGCCAGCCCGGCATCGATGCACAACTCGATGACCTCAAGGCCCAGGGCATCCGGCGGGTGCTGGTGCTGCCTGCCTATCCCCAGTACAGCGGCACCACCACCGCCAGCGTTTTTGACGCCTTCTACCGCTGGGGCCTGCGGGTGCGACAGCTGCCCGAACTGCGCTTTGTCAATCGTTACCACGACGATGCGGGTTACATCGCTGCCCTGGCCTCGCGGGTTCGTTCACACTGGCAACAGCACGGCCAGGGACAGGTGCTGGTCATGAGCTTTCATGGCGTGCCCGAGCGTACCCTGCAACTGGGTGATCCCTACCACTGCGAATGTATGAAAACCGGGCGCCTGTTGTCCGAGGCCCTGGGTCTGTCTCGCGAGCAGGTACGTATCACCTTCCAGTCGCGCTTTGGCAAGGCCAAATGGCTTGAGCCCTACACCGAGCCCACCCTGATCGCGCTGGCCCAACAGGGTATCGGGAAAGTTGATGTGGTGTGTCCTGGCTTCACGGGCGACTGTCTGGAAACCCTCGAGGAAATCCAGCAGGAAGCACAAGAGGCCTTCCTGCAGGCGGGTGGCCAAGACTTCCAGTACATTGCCTGCCTCAACGACAGTCCGCCATGGATCGATGCGCTGGCCGATCTGACCGAGCGCCACTTGCAAGGCTGGGACACGGGTGCTGCCGATACTGCAGCGGCGCAGTCCAGCCGCGAGCGCGCCCTGGCCATGGGCGCCAACAACTGAAAGCCTGCGGCCCGGGCGGCCTCAGACCCGCTCGATGAAGTCGCTCACCCATTCAAGCTGCTGGGCGACATTGAGGGCTGGCGCATGGCCGCAGCCGGGGACTTCGATGATGCTGAGCTTGCCGCGGGGACCAGGCCCGCGCCTGCGCATGCTCGCCACCGTTTGCGGCAGCACCAGATCCGAATCGGTCCCGCGCAGCAGCAGCACAGGAATATCGATGGCGTCGTAATGCTCCCAGAGCAGGTAGTCATCGGGGTGCACCACAAACTGGCGCACCATGGCCGGATCGTAGTGCGGGGTGACGCGTCCATCGGGCAGGCGACGCACCGAAGTCTCGGTCAGGCGGCGCCACTGCGCGTCGCTGAGCCAGCCAAAAGGTTTGTAGACCTGGCGCAGGAAGGCCTCGAGTGCAGTCACGGTGTCAAAGGCCGGGGGCTGACCGGCATAGGCGCGGATACGCTCGATGGCCGCTGGCGCCAGCTCGGGGGCATTGTCGTTGAGCACCAGACTGAGAATGCGGTGGCGCAGGCCGGGCTCGGCCAGTCCGCCGGCGCACAGGGTGCCGACCGCCCCGCCCATGGAGGTGCCAACCCAGTGCACGGCCCGCAGTTGCAGCGCGTCCATCAACTCGCGGGCCAGCTGCGCATAAAACCCCAGGCAATACTCCTGATCGGGATTGCGACTCCACTGCGACAGGCCCCGCCCCACCGTGTCCGGACAAATCACCCGCCAACCCCTCTCGGCCAGGCAGGAGGCCAGTTCATCCATGTCGCGGCAGGTCCGCGCCAGTCCATGCCAGGCCATGACCGTGCCTTTTTCGGCGCGGCCCCAGTCGGTGTAATGGATTTCCAGACCGGCGCAGTCGATATAACAGGACGTACCGTTCACGGGGCCCTCCCGGCTCTGGCCTGGCTGCGGGCAGCCTGCACGCGCAGCCGCCCAACCACACCGGTGGGAAAGAAATACACCGACAGCACAAACAGCAAACCGAGCCAGAGCAGCCAGCGGTCTGGCGAAAGCAGCGCCGCCAGCCATGGCCAGGCGGCGGCAGCTTCACTGCCCAGGCGCAGCAGATCCTGCAGGTAGCTTTGCGCCAGCAGGAACAGCACCGAGCCAATCGCAGCGCCATAAATCGTTCCCATGCCACCGATCACCACGATCAGGAGTACGTCCATCATGATTTCGAAACTCAGCGAGGTGTCAGGCCCGTTGTAGCGCAACCACAGCGCAAGCATGGCCCCGGCCACGCAGGCGAACAGAGCCGAAAGCACACTCGAGAGGGTGCGATAAACCACCACACGGTAGCCGATGGCCTCGGCCCGGAATTCGTTTTCCCGAATCGCCTGCAGCACGCGGCCGAAGGGGGAATTGACGATCCGCAGCAGAGCCAGCAACAGGCCCAGTGCGACGACAAACAGCAGGTAATAGGTCAGCAGGCGGCCATCGAGCATGACCCCGAAAAAGGGTTCCTCGGCAAACTCGGTGCCCGGCAGCAGCAACTCGGGCAGCTTGAAGCTCAGGCCATCCTCGCCGCCGGTCCATTCGGACAACTGGGACGCCAGGGTCTGGAAGGCCGCCGCCACCGCCAGGGTGATCATGGCAAAAAAGATGGCACGCACCCGCAGCGAAAACAGGCCGATCAGCAAGGACAGCACCAGAGTGAGCACCAGGGACAGACCAAAGCCGCTGCCGATGGCCCCCCAGGTCGGGCCCCAATGGCTCGAAGAGATGGCAATCCCATAGGCCCCGATACCAAAGAACATGGTGTGCGCAAAGCTGACAATGCCGGTGTAGCCCAGCAAGAGGTCAAAGCTGGCCACCAGCACAATGAAAATGAGCACCTTGGCTGCCACGCCCAGGGCCTTGACCCCCGGGAACAAGAAAGGCGCCAGGGCCAGCCCCAGCAGGATGGCCAGCAGCAAGAGCGCCAGCCAGCGGCTGCGCGGAGTGTCTTTGGAGATCAGTCGCTCAAGCACCTGGGTCACCTTCAGCGGTTGGCCACGGGGTAGACCCCCTGGGGCCGCCACAACAGCACGGCAGCCATCAGCGCGATGTTGGAAAACAGCGCCAGCTTGGGCACCAGAAAGCCGGTGTAATTGGCCATCAGACCCACCAGCAGCGCACCGATCAGGGCGCCCCCGGTCGAGCCCAGGCCGCCGATGATGATCACGATGAAAATCAGCACATTGACCTGGGCGCCCATCTGGGGCACCACGTTTTGCTGGTACAGACCCCACATCACGCCACCCAGCCCAGCCAGCGCACTGCCGGCCACAAACACGCCCACAAACAGGCGCCGTATGCGATAGCCCAGGGACTCGACCATTTCGCGGTCCTGCACACCTGCCCGGATCAGCAGGCCGATCTTGGTCCGCCCGAGCACCCACATCAGGACCAGGAAAACCGCCAGCCCCACCACCACTGCCAGCAGGCGGTATTTCTCCAGCGCGGCATCCCCCCACAGCACTGCGCCGCGCATGGCTTCAGGCAAGGGCAGTGCGATCTGCAGCGGGCCCCAGATCACCTTGATGAGTTCCTCGCCAATGATCATGCCACCCATGGTGATCAGGATCTGCTTGAGATGCTGGCCATACACCGGGCGCACAATGAAGCGTTCGAACGCCAGGCCCAGCGCGGCAGCCACCGCCATGGCCGCCAGCATGGCCGGCAGCACGGCCGCCAGATTCAGGGCCCATGAGGCGGTGGCCGTCCAGTCGGCCATGCTCCCCAGCACGGTGGTGGCCACAAACGCCCCCAGCGCAATGAACAGGCCGTGGCCGAAGTTGAGCACGTCCATCAGGCCAAACACCAGCGTCAGGCCCGAGGCCATGATGAAAATGATCATGCCCATGGCCAGGCCTGCCACGGTCAGGGTCAGCCAGGTCGAGCCCGATCCCACCAGTGGCCAAGCCAGCAACGCCAGCGCGGGCACCAGCAACAGGGGGCGAACATCCACATCCTTGAAGAAATTCACAGCGCCAGCCCCAGCAGCGAGCGCTGCAAAGTCTCATCTTCGGCCAGCGACTGCATGGCGCCGGCGTGCACCACTTGACCGTTGTCCATCACGGCCACCGAATCGCCCAGCTGCAGGGCAAAGTGAAAGTTCTGCTCGACCATGAGGATCGTGACCCCGCTGCGCTTGAGCTGGCGGAAAGCGTCAATCAGGTTCTCAATGATGGACGGGGCCAAGCCTTTGCTGGGCTCATCGACGATCAGCAGATCGCGCGGCTCCACGATCGCCCGCGCAACGGCCAGCATCTGTTTTTGCCCGCCCGAGAGTTTGCCGGCCGGATGGTTCCAGAACTTGTGCACCGCTGGAAACAGGCCAAAGATCCATTGCAGGCGTGCTTCATCCATCTGTGTGGCCGTGCGTGCATTGCGCGCGGCCAGCAGCATGTTTTCCTTGATCGAGAGGTCAGCAAAGATGCCCATGTTTTCAGGCACGTAAGCCATGTTCATTTGCGCGATGGCGGGGGTATCAAGGCCGGTGATGTCCTGGCCGCTCAGCACGATGCGTCCCTGCGAGGCCCGCCACAGGCCCATGATGGTGCGCAGTGTGGTGGTTTTACCGGCGCCGTTGCGGCCCAGCAGCAGGGTCATCTGGCCGCCAGGCACCGTCAGGTCCACACCGTGCAGGATGTGGTAGGCCCCGATGTGGGTGTGCACGCCCTCCAGGGTCAGCAGGGGTGCGGTCATGGTTGACGGCTCCTGACTGGCTGCGCCGGCGAGTCGGCAGGGCTGGTGCTTGCCAGGTGCCCCGGGCCCTGCTTTGCACCTGCGCCCAGATACGCCTGCTGGACAACCGGCGAGGCGATCACCTGCGCCGGCTCGCCATCGGCCACCAATGCCCCGTTGTGCAGCACGATGATGCGGTCGGCCAGCTCGCGCACCACATCCATCTTGTGCTCGACCAGCAAAATCGTCTTGCTGCGGTCCTGCTTGAGCTGACGGATCAGATCCAGAATGACCGGCGCCTCGTCGTGACTCATGCCCGCCGTCGGCTCGTCGAACATGTAGACCGCTGGCTCCAGGGCCATCAGCAGGGCGACTTCGAGTTTGCGCTGGTCGCCGTGCGGCAGGCTCGAGACCGTCGCATCGGCCTGCAAACGCATCGACACCGATTCCAGGATCTCCTGCGCCCGCCGCGTCAGGGCTTCATGATCGCTCCAGATGCTCCAGAGGTTCAGTCCTCTTCGGTGTGCGCCGGGCCGCGCGGCCTGCACCGCCAGGCGTACGTTCTCGCGCACGCTCAGGTTGGGAAAGAGGTTGGTGAGCTGGAAGGCCCGGCCAAGTCCGGCCCGCGTGCGCGCCGAAGCAGACAGGTGGGTCAGGGCCTGGCCATTGAGGTGCACAGTCCCGCTGCTGGCGGCCAGCTGGCCCGAGATCAGGTTGAAATAGGTCGTCTTGCCCGCGCCATTGGGGCCCACGATGGCGGTCAGGGTCCCGGGCTCGAACCGGCAGGTGACCGCATTGACGGCCACATGTCCGCCAAAACGGATGGTCAGGTTGTCGGTTTCAAGCATCGGAAGCCGCAATAGAACACTCACGCAGCCGGGACCATCGGCCAGCGGATACAGGCCGCATGCTGGCCCCTGCCGCAGCCGTCGCTCGCAGATGCAGGCGAGTCGATCAGCGCTTGTTGCGGATCGGCACGTTCATTTCTTCGGCCTTGATCTCGCGGATCAGTTCCGGAACGCCCCAGGCAAACGCCGGATCGATCTTGATCCTGAAGTGGTACATGCTTTGCATCGCCTGATGGTCTTCCTTGCGGAAGGTCATCTTGCCTTTGGGCGTGTCAAAGCTCATCCCCTCCATGGTGCTGATCAGCTTGTTCGTGTTGGTGTCGCCGTTGGTCTTTTTGAGGGCCGTGACCAGGGCCATGGCCGCAGAAAAGCCGCCGGCCGTGAAATCGGTGGTGGCCGGTGGCAGGTACTCTTCATGCACCAGTTTGGCTTTCTTGATGGCGTCCCTAAAGGCCTTGACGCCATCGCGTCCAAAGGCTGAGTCCTGCGCCATAGTGACAATGCTGACCCCTTCCTTGTCCACCGCGACAGCGTTGGCAATCGCATCCTGGCTGCTGTTGCGACCGGTGCGGAAGATGTACTTGTTCCATTTATCGCCAGTGATCGAGTCGGCCACGGCGGGTTCGACCAGCAGGATCTTCTTGTACTCCTCGGCCACCGGCAGCATGGCCAGCGCCACCGGCGAGGCGGTGGGGCCCACGGCCAGGTCCACCTTGTCGTCGCCATAGGCGGCGGCCAGCAGGTTCTTGCCCAGGTCGGGCTTGCCCTGGTCGTCTTTTTCAATCACCACGATTTTGCGCCCGGCCACCTGCATGGTGCCACCGGTCGCGTACTCCAGACCCATCATCAGGCCGGTTTGTGTTTGCTTGCCATAGGCCTCGAGGGGGCCGGTCTTGCTGTAGATGTGGGCGATCCGGATGTCCTTGGCCTGGGCCAGTACGGACCCCGAGACGGCGGACATCAGGGCGGCGAAAACAACGAGATGACGACGGAACATGGACTGTCTCCTGAAATTGGACCCATACCGTTCAAGCTACGCAGAAGCCATGCCAGCTCGAACCATTCTCGCAAGTGCTTGTCAACTCTTGTTTTTTAGATCGACGGCAGTTTGAAAGCCTGTGTGTTTGAACAATAAAAAGACACTTATTGTTCAAACAATGAGCACTGTTTTGTATTTGAACAAATTACGCTCATCCCCGCAAGAGTTGGTAGAGCTTGCCACGGGAGATGCCCAGGGCCCGCGCAGCTGCAAACTTGTTGCCTTGCGACTGCTGCAGGGCTTGTGCAAGTGCCCGACGCTCCAGACGCGCCACCTGCTCGGCCAGCGGGACCGCCGGGTCGAAGGCCTGGCCAGGGGACGCCGCAGGCTGTGTCATCGCGGCCCTGTCCGGCAGGGACGCCAGCAGCGCCACACCGGCTTCCTGCAACACCTGCTGCACGAGTGGATGGTCGATACGGCCGGAGTCGGCGCGCAGCATGAGCTGCTCGACCATGTTGCGTAGCTCACGCACATTGCCGCGCCAGGTCTGCGCCTGCAGCAAGCCCAGCGCCTCCACACTGAACTCGACCGGTGCCAGCCCACCTCGCAATGCGATTTCCTCGGCAAGCACCTCCACCAGGGCCGCAATATCATCGCGACGCTCGCGCAAGGCCGGCACCCGCAAGGGCAAGACATTGAGGCGGTAGTAAAGGTCCTCGCGAAAGGCGCCACTGCGCACCAGTGCCGGCAGGTCTCGCGAGGTGGCTGCAATGATCCGGACATCCACCGGGACCAGGCGGTTCGAGCCGAGGGGCTCGACCTCCCCTTCCTGCAAGACCCGCAGCAACTTGGCCTGCAGGTGCAGGGGCATGTCGCCGATTTCATCCAGAAACAGGGTCCCCTTGTCGGCAAGAGCGAATTTCCCGCTCCGGCCTTTGCGGTCAGCCCCGGTATAGGCCCCCGGGGCAACGCCAAAAAATTCGGCCTCCAGCAGGGTGTCCGGAATGGCCGCAATATTGACACTCACCAAGGGACCGTCCGCGCGGGAGGACGCGCCGTGGATGGCATGGGCCAGCACCTCCTTGCCGGTACCGGTTTCGCCGAGCAGCAGCACCGGGCTGGCAGACTGGGCGGCGCGGCGGGCCTGGCGCTTGACCTCGGCGGCCATCGGGCTGGTACCCACAAAACTGGCAAAGCTGTGGCGGGCGGTACGCCCGGACTTGGCCGATTTCTGCTGAACCTGCAAGGCGGCGCGGGCATCGTCGAGCTCTCGCTGCAAGAGGGCGAACTTGGCCATCAGGGGCTGCAGGTTGGCCTGCGGCTGATCAAACAGCACCACACCCAGGGCACCAATGACCTGGCCAGCCGCATCGCGCAGCGGGAAACGGCTGACTACAAAGGTGCCGGCACGGTTGACCAGCAGATCGATCAGGATCGCTTGACCGGTGGCGATCACCTGGTGCATCAAGGTGTTTTGAACCACGCTGGAGACGGGCTGGCCGACAAAATCCTCCTCGCGCTCGAACCCCAGGGCCGGGAGGTAGCGGCGGTACTGGTCATTGATCCAGACCACCCGACCGTCCCGGTCGACCAGCAGCATGCCCTCGCTGGCGCGGGCAAAGACGTCAAACAGCGAGCGCGCCGCCAGGGCCAGAATGCTTTGCGCATCGGTGGGAAGCGCAGCCGTTGCGCTGACGCGAGGGGACTCGGGATCTGCCTTCATGACAATGGCATCTTAGTGCCAACTGTCGGCATTTCAGCCCTCAAAAGTGCGCCCTCCGCAGCCCATGTGAAATGCTGCGGTCAGGCCACGCCATCAAAACGGACAGGTTGCGCGCAATCGCAGGCCATCAGCCGGTGGCGGGGCCCGACGTCAACATGCCTGCCGATCTGACTCACTGTGACCAGAAAAAACGGGGTAGGCGTGATCAGCTCAGCAATTGCGACATCCGGGCCTTGACTGCCGCAGGAACTGAAGCGTCCCATGCGGCTTCCTCCCCGGGCAAGGGGAGAAGCTGACCCCATTCCGCAATTTGCCGGGCCGGCACGTCAACGATGTACACCTGCACATGGCTTTCGTCGGTGTGCGCGATCTCCGCCGTCGCCCGCATCAAGTCCAGGATCAGCGGCTCCTTGATCTCCGAACCTCGTCCGGCTCGAATCTGCCCATGCACGAAAATGTTGTCGTCCATCAGCGGTTTCCCACCCAGAAAGTAGTTGCCTGGAGGGACATCGGTAAAGAGTACCTGAGCGAAATAGGCCGGCGCACCCGTCCGCTGGCAATGGATGTCAGTAATACGGCGAGCCAACATCGCTTTCTGGTCCGAATCGAGGCGTCCTGCGGGGGCAGTCACAACATATGTGGGCATGACTCCAACTCCAATCGAAAGCAAAGGTGTTTACAGGCTAGTTAAACATCGGACATGCCCAGGCCCAAGATCTGGGTGACAAAGACTGTTTCTTCTTCGCCAGACAACCTCGTCGAGTTCCATCTCCGATATGAACCTATTCTCCATCAATACGCTCGCTGCTGGCACTGCATGTGCTTTTTTGTACGTCCGAATCCTAGTGAAGCCCCTGCTCTGTTGGAACGCCCCTACCGGATTTACCAGGTGGCGCAAACGAAAGAGTGCATACGCCAAAAATATGCCTATGAACCGACCCGGAATTCAAGGAGGCACCTTACTCTGAGAAGATGGAGCCATGAACAGCTAGAAGTCCAACTGGTTTTCTTACGAGGTGAGCGTACACGCCGTTTGGATCCAGGGAATGCGTGGAATTGGCCACCTTGCAATGGGTGCACTGGTTTAGCAACATCCGACCGCTCGAACCTATCGGGTACATCCCATCAGCCGAGGCTGAGTCGAACTACTGGTGGCAACTCGCCCAAAAGGCAGAGGCTGCCAGCTCAACTTCAACAAACCAGCCTCTTGGAAACCCCGGGCGGTTCAGTAAGGCTGGCTTGGTCATCAATTGCGATCGGAGTTATTACCAACCCAAAACTATCAACTGCCACACTTTTTATTTTGGAGTTGTAGTTGTATGGCTTGCAGCTGACCGCGAGCCTGAGCCAGCGGTGCAGAATGCTCAGTACCCTTATCAAGCAAAAATGCTGCTGGCCAGAACAGTACCCAAGTTACAACTTCAACACCTGTTTGATTCTTTCGGTGCTGATTAACTGCTGCTTCTAACGCTGGTGTTGCTCGCCTGATTGATTCCGCTTCTGAAATCAACTGCTTGCAGTCCAAAGCCGCATATTGAGCAGTTGGAACATAAGCGGCTGTAACTTCTGTTGCTTTCGGCGCAGATGAACACCCTACTATGGTAAATATTGACAAAACACTTATTGCCTTTACAAATAAGTTCACTTCCATCTCCTCAAAAAAGTCATTTCAAACATATTTCCGCATGGCACGACTGAGGAACTACAACGTTCTTCCCCATTACATCATCGCGAATTCCTTCAACAAGGAATGACTTCGGTGGCGAAACCATGCCGCCGACCAGTCCGAACATCGCACCACCAATACTGTAATCCCCGCGCAAGACAATGCTTCTACCGCCCGTTATCACCGCCCTGTATGGCTCGGGAGATGAGTTTTTGTCAATGGGATCAGTACTGCGAACGCTCCAGCGAAACTCATACTGGCCTGGCTTCAAATCAAATACCATTACATCATCTGGATTTTTAGAGCCAATATTTTGCCCATGAACAAAAAAGTTTGACGGGTACTTATGCTTCATTCCAAAAATGTTCTCCTTTACCGTTCCAGAAACAAAATAGACTCTTCCGCGATCAGGGGGCACCTCAAATGAAAGAGCCTTTGTTCGTGTAGTGTCATCAGCAGTCTGGACGATTGCTGGCGTCATACAACCAGTCAAAATGGACGCAGATAGCAGTGCCATCAGAAGAACTGAAAACCTTTTAGATTTCTCCATCAGATAATTACTCATAAACATCATCCAACTGGGTAGTGTTAGCGTTGGCAACTAATTCCAAGTCCTTGGCAATAAAATCAGAATTCAAGCGCGATCAACCTGCGCTTTACTACTTCCAAGGTAGGGTACAGTGCTCAATCTGACAGCGATCAGGGGGTTTTCCCTACACTAGGCTTAGTGCGGCCACTGGTTGAAATAGATACCTTCCCCGGGGTGTACCTACGAAAGACTTTAACACTCAAGGCTATTCAAAACAACCGTCGTAATCGAGGAGCATGATCCAATGCGGGCGAGGCCTGATGGGTAGAAACAAAAAAGCGCCCTAAAGTAGCATCAATACTGGATATATGGCGGAAACGGAGGGATTCGAACCCTCGATGAGGCTCAACACCCCATACTCCCT
>CAYMMK010000047.1:0-20237 GCA_964391575.1 uncultured Limnohabitans sp. | reverse complement strand
GCGGCGCCGGAGGCGGCCATCACAGCCAGAGCAATCAGGGATTTTTTCATTGCAAGTTTCTCCAAGGTTAAACAAGGGCTCGAAGCAAACGGACATACGCGCCCATCGGGGCCCTGAGCCAACCTCCATAAGGAAGTTCCGTCTATTGCACCAGAGCCGGCCAGGTTTCGCCATGTAAACCCGCAGAAGCTTGATCGTTTCGTTGCGGCATTGCAACAAGGCCATCCCGAGAACTTCAGCGCGAACCAGATTCATTGAACTTTTTAATGAATTTTTGACAGATTTATGAATTCTTCAGGGGGTATGAAATGCGCAGGCCACCCCAAGTTTTAGGAACTCGCACAACGCTTAGGCGACCGAAGGGTAAACTGCCCCCATGCCCCCCGATGCCTTGCTTGAAGCTGCGGACCGCGCCCTGCGCACGCTGTGGGCCGAGCCCCGCGCCGCCCGCCCGATGCCCTGCGCGCCGCCCGGCCAAGCTGCCCTGACGGCCGACGAGCAGCGCCTGTCCGGGGCCCTGATGCGTGTCAACCATGTGGGCGAGGTGTGCGCCCAGGCGCTCTACACCGGGCAGGCGCTGGCCTGCCGCAACCCCGACCTGAAGGTCCAGCTGGCCGAAGCCAGCCGCCAGGAAACCGACCACCTGGCCTGGACGCGTCAGCGCCTGCGCGAACTGGGCGACCGTCCCTCGCTGCTCAACCCGCTGTGGTATGCCGGTGCCTTTGCCCTGGGCTACCTGGCGGGCCGTGCTGGCGACCCGGTCAGCCTGGGTTTTGTGGTGGAGACCGAACGCCAGGTGGAGGCCCATCTGGACGCCCATCTGGCGCGGCTGCCAGCGTCCGACACCGCTTCGCGGGCCCTTGTGGCCCGGATGAAGGAAGACGAGGTGGCCCACGCCGAGCAGGCCATGCGCAGTGGTGCCATCGACCTGCCGGCACCCATTCGTTCGCTGATGCAGGTAGCCGCACGGGTCATGACCACGGTGGCGCACCGGGTCTGAAGCCTCTCAGACGGGCACGATTTCAAAACTGGTGGTGATCTCGGCTGTTTTGCCCAGCATGATGCTGGCCGAGCAGTATTTGTCGTGGCTCATGGCAATGGCCCGCTCCACCGCCTGCGCCGCAATGTCCTTGCCGGTGACGGTAAAGTGCATATGAATGCGTGTGAAGACCTTGGGATCGGTTGCAGCCCGTTCGCTGCGCAGTTGCACCGAGCAGCCGCGCACATCCTGGCGGCCACGCTTGAGGATCAGCACCACATCGTAGGCTGTACAGCCGCCGGTGCCCGCCAGTACGGTTTCCATCGGGCGCGGCGCCAGATTCTGGCCGCCGTTGTCGGGCCGGGCGGGGTCGGGGGCGCCATCCATGACCAGCACATGGCCGCTGCCGGTTTCGGCCATGAACCCCATGCCGGATCGGGTGCCGGCAGCGCCGGTCCAGGTGACTGTGCATTCCATCAGGGTGTCCTTGCTGTCCAGGGCGCCGATCTTACGCCAGCGCCCCGGGATGCCCGGGTCACCGCAACCGGCACTGGCAGGATCCTGTTTCGGCTACAATACGAACACTCGTGCTTTTTTTGCACGAATCCCTTGTCTCCTCCACCCTCCGAAAAGGTGGATTGGCCCCGATCCGAAAGGTTCGGGGCTTTTTTTGGCCCGGTATGATCTGGGGTTTTCCCTCATCCGGCCGCCTGCAGGGCGACCCCGGCAACCATGCCTACCCGCACACTCCAACCGGCCGATTACCTCACGCACATCCTCAACGCCCGTGTCTACGATGTGGCCACCGAATCGGCGCTGGAGCCGGCGCGCCATCTTTCGCGGCGTCTGCACAACAAGGTGCTCCTCAAGCGGGAAGACCAGCAGGCCGTGTTCAGTTTCAAGTTGCGTGGCGCTTACAACAAGATGGCACATCTGTCCGCCGAGCAGTTGAAGAACGGCGTGATTTGCGCCTCTGCGGGCAACCATGCCCAGGGCGTGGCCCTGGGGGCCGGCAAACTGGGCACCCGCGCCGTCATTGTGATGCCGGTGACCACGCCGCAGGTGAAGGTCGAGGCCGTGCGGGCGCTGGGGGGCGAGGTGGTGCTGCATGGAGACAGTTACTCCGATGCCCATGCGCACGCGGTGACTCTGGAAAAAAAACTGGGGCTGACCTTTGTGCACCCCTTTGACGACCCACTGGTCATTGCAGGCCAGGGCACCATTGCCATGGAAATGCTGCGTCAGCACCAGGGCCCGCTCGATGCGGTGTTTGTGGCGATCGGCGGCGGCGGTCTCATCAGTGGCGTAGCCAATTACATCAAGGCGGTACGCCCCGAGATCAAAGTCATCGGGGTGCAGATGAACGACTCCGACGCCATGATCCAGTCGGTGCGCTCGCGCAAGGTGGTGACCCTGTCCGATGTGGGCCTGTTCTCCGACGGCACCGCCGTCAAACGCGTGGGTGAGGAAACCTTTCGGGTGGCCCGCGGTCTGGTCGACGACTGGATCACGGTCGACACCGATGCGGTGTGTGCGGCCATCAAGGACATTTTTGTCGACACCCGCTCCATCGTGGAGCCGGCCGGCGCGCTCGCCGTGGCCGCCATCAAGCAGTATGTGGCCCTTCACAAGCCCCGGGGACAGACCTACGCCGCCATTTTGTGCGGCGCCAACATGAACTTCGACCGCCTGCGCTTTGTGGCCGAGCGCGCCGAGGTGGGCGAAGAACGTGAGGCCCTGTTTGCCGTCACCCTGCCCGAAAAGCGTGGCAGCTTCAGGCGTTTTCTGGAAGCGATTGGCAACCTGCCGGGCGGGCCCCGCAACGTGACCGAATTCAACTACCGCATGAGCGATGCCACCCGTGCCCATGTGTTTCTGGGCCTGACCACCCATGGCAAGGGCGAGAGCGGCAAGATCGCCGCGCGCTTTATCCGCCAGGGCTTCGAAGCCCTGGACCTGACCCATGACGATCTGGCGCAGGAACACATCCGTCACATGGTCGGCGGCCCCTCACCCCTCTCGCGCGACGAGCGCCTGCTGCGCTTCGTGTTCCCGGAACGGCCGGGCGCGCTTACGAAGTTCCTCAGTCTGATGCGACCGGGCTGGAACATCAGCCTGTTCCACTACCGCAACCAGGGCGCGGACTACGGACGCATTCTGGTCGGCATCCAGGTGCCCGACAAGGACCACAAGGCCTTCGAGCGCTTTCTGCAGGAGCTGGGCTACCCCCATGTGGAGGAAACCCACAATCCCGCCTACCGGCTGTTCCTGCGCAACTGAGCCACCCTCAAGCCCTCAAGAAGAGGCCGGGGCCGACGGGCTGGGCGCAGCGGCTGGGTCGGGCTTGTCCTCGGGCAACCTCAGCTCCAGCAGGGCCGGTTCACCCTCGACGGCCTGAACCGGGGCCAGCCAGGCCCTTCCCGTCGCCACCTTGACCAAGCGCCAGCGGCCGTCCAGCGATTGCCCCACCCGCCAGGTGCGGGCCGGATTGCCCGTCTGGGCCAGCAGGGCACTGCCCCGCCCTGCAGAAGAAGCCACCACCCCCAGCAACTGCCAGCCGCTTTCAGGCTGCTGTGTGTCCGGCTTCACCGAGGCCAAAGGGGCGGAGAGCACCCGCCAGGCCTGCTGCGCAATGGGCACGGACGCAGGCGCAGGGGCCGCCAGCGGCGCGTCGGTGCGGTCGCGCCCCAAGGCCCACCATTGCAAGGCCCACACCACCAGACTGGCCCCTGCGGCCAGCCACAGCAAAAAGGCCAGCCATGCCGCTGCCCGCCCGCTGGCGCGGCCAGGCTCGAGATCGTGTGTTTGCCTCATGCGTTGATTATGATCGACACCCTGAACACCGGGCGGCAAGCGGCCGCCATTGCCCCATGACCCCTCGTACCCTGCGCCGCCCGACCCGCGGTTTCACCCTGATTGAACTGATGGTGGTGCTGGCCATCATCGGTGTGCTGGCCGCCCTGATCGTGCCCAATGTGCTGGGCCGGGCCGACGAGGCTCGGGTGACGGCCGCCCGCACCGATGTCGGCAACCTGATGCAGGCCCTCAAGCTCTACCGGCTGGACAACCAGCGCTACCCCAGCAACGAACAAGGGCTGCAGGCCCTGATCGCCCGGCCTACGGCCGAGCCGGTGCCGGCCAACTGGAAGCCCTACCTTGAAAAACTGCCCCGCGACCCCTGGGGTCGCCCCTACCAGTACCTCAACCCCGGCCTCAAGGGCGAGGTGGACGTGCTCTCGCTGGGCGCCGACGGTCAGCCCGGCGGTGATGGGTTCAATGCCGACATTGGCAGCTGGCAATAAGCCCCGGCAGCTCTCCGTCGGGCATGGGCGGCGGGCCGCAGGTTTCACCCTGCTCGAACTGCTGGTGGTGGTCAGCCTGGTGGCTTTGGCCGGCACCGGTGCGGTCCTGAGCCTGGGTGACAGCCGCGTCACGGCACTGGAGCGCGAGGCCCAGCGGCTGGCGGCCTTGCTCGAATCGGGACGGGCGCGTTCGCGCGCCAGCGGCGTGCCCGTGGTCTGGACCGCCGAAGGCGATGGCTTCCGGTTTGCCGGCCTGCCCGGCCAGGCCCTGCCAGACCCGTGGCTGTCGAGCGGCACCCGGGCACTGGTGACAGCGCCGGTGCTGCTGGGCCCCGAACCCCTGATTGGCCCGCAGTCGATTGCCCTGCGCAACGCGGAAAACGGCCCCACGCTGTGGCTGGTGACCGACGGTCTGCGGCCGTTCCGGATCCAGAACCGCCCCGACCTGCCATGACCCACCTGCCCCCGCCCCAAGCAGCCCGCCCGGTGCGGGGCATGACCCTGATCGAAGTGTTGGTGGCACTGGGCATTGTGGCCACGGCCCTGCTGACCGGCCTGAAGGCGACGGGCGCGCTGGGTGACAACGCACAGCGCCAGCGCGACAGCGGCATGGCCCAGCTGTGCGCCGACAATGCCCTGGTGCAGTTGCGCCTGCTGCGCCAGTTGCCCGATTTGGGCACACGCGAGCTGACCTGCACCCAGGCGGGCACTGACTACACGGTGCAGTTGCAGGTCAACCCCACCCCCAACCCCAACTTCCGCCGGGTCGATGCGCGGGTGGCACTGCGCGAGACGCCCTTGGTGCAGGTCTCGACCGTGGTGGGCAGGCAATGACCCCCGACCAGACAGCCCGCAATGTCAGCTGCAAGGGCTTCACCCTGATCGAGGTGATGGTGGTGCTGGTCCTCCTGTCGCTGATGGCCCTGATGGGCTGGCGCAGCCTGGACGGCATGCTGCGCCAGCAACAGGCCCTGAGCGAGCGCGCCGAATCCCTGCAGACCTTGCACACCGCCCTGGCCCAGTGGCAGACCGATCTGTCAATGCTGCACGAAAGCCCCGACGTGCAGACCTGGCACTGGGACGGCCTGGTGCTGCGCCTCACCCGCAGCAGCCCGGCCGGCACCCCTGCGGCAGTCCAGGTGGTGGCCTGGTCGTTGCAGACCCCGGCCCGCAGCACCAGCGGTCCGCACTGGATGCGATGGCAATCCCCCCCTGTGCGCACCCGCGCGCAGTGGCAGCAGGCCTGGTCCGATGCCGCCCGGTGGGGCCGCCAGGAAACGCCGCAAGCCCCCCCCGACAGCAGCTCCTCGGGGCAAGCCCTGGCCCTGTGGCCGCTGGCGCAATGGCAAATTCAGGTCCACCGGGGGGGCGCCTGGACCCACCCATTGTCCAGCGATGCGGGCCCTGCGGGCACCGCCCAGGATGCTGCGCCCAGCCAGCAGCAGCGGGTGCCCGATGGGGTGCGCCTGCAACTGAGCCTGGCCGAAGGCTCGCCGATCGCAGGCACCTTGCTGGCCGACTGGGTCCGGCCGGTTTTCACCGGAGCGCGCCCATGACCCGCGGCACTGGCCGGTCACAACGCGGCGCGGCCTTGTTGATGGCCATGCTGCTCGTCACTTTGGTGGCCACACTCAGTGCCGCCAGCCTGTGGCTGCAATGGCGCCAGGTCGAGGTGGAAACCGCCGACCGTCAGCGCAGCCAGTTGTCATGGCTGATCACCGGAGCCATGGACTGGTCGCGCCTGATCCTGCGCGAGGATGCCCTGTCGGTGCAGTCCGGCGGAACCGATCATCTGGGTGAGCCCTGGGCCCTGCCGGTGCAGGAGTCACGGCTGTCGACCTTTCTTTCACAGGACCAGCAGTTGCGCGAGGGCGACCCGCAGGTGTTCCTGTCCGGGCGCATCACCGATGCACAGTCGCGCCTGAACCTGCTGAGCCTGAGCGAGGGCAGCCAGGTGGTGCCTGAGGTACTGGCACAGTGGGTGCGGCTGTTTGCACTGCTGCAATTGCCCCGCGCCGAACTCGAGCAGCTCGTGCGCCAATGGCCGCTGGCCCTGACAGAGGGAGCGCAGGGACCCTTGCGGCCACAGCGGGTCGAGCAGCTGGTCTGGCTGGGCCTGAGCGAAGCGAGTGTGGCCCGGCTGCAGCCTTTTGTGACCGTGTTGCCCGAGCCCACACCCGTCAATCTGAACACTGCCCCGCTGCAAGTGCTGCTGGCCAGCCTGCCCGCTCTGGACAGCGCCACGGCCCAGCGCTTTGTGCAGCGCCGCGAGCAACGCCACTTTGCAACGCTCGAAGAGGCCAGACAGGCCCTGGGGCTGGCGGCCGCACAGCTCAGCGAACGCCGGCATGCGCTGCGCACCCAGTATTTTGAAGTGACCGGACAACTGCGCATCGACCAACAACGCCAGACCGAAAGGGCCCTGGTGCGCCGCAGTGGCCCGCAAGTCAGTGTGGTCTGGCGCGAACGCAGCGTCGAGCAGCTTCACGACTCCTCTCTACAATGACCTGGCCATGCGTTGCCTGTTGATCGAGTTGCCCCTGCCCGGTGCCGAAGGTGCCTCCCCCTCCGGGGTGTGGCGTCATGCGCAGCTGTTGCGAATGGAAGCCCCGATCGAACCTCCGCTGCGCGCCAGCAGCCTGCACTTGCTCCCCCGGCCGGACCGGCAGACCCAGGTGGTGGGGGTGATTCCGTCTGCTGCCCTGTCCTGGCACCGCGTGGCTGTGCCGCCGGCGCTGCGCCGCAGCAAGCACCCGCTGCCGACCGTGCTGGCCGGGCTGTTGGAAGACCGCTTGCTCGACGAACCGGCCCGGCTGCATCTGGCCATCGGTCCGCAAAGCGGGCCTGAAGACCCGCTCTGGGTGGCGGCTTGCGACCGCGCATGGTTGCACGAGCGCCTGCGACAGCTGCAGCAAACCGGTATCCGGGTCGACCGGCTGGTGCCTGAAATGGCGCCACCCGCCAGCGGCCGCGAAGCCTGGCTGGTGGGAGAAGACACCCACAGCGGCTGGTTCTGGAGCTGCGACGCTTTGCAAGGCGTCTGGCGCCAGCCCGTGACAAGCTTGATGGAGGCCGGCAGCGGGGCGCGGCTGGGCCGCTTTGAGCGCATCCAGTCCGAGCCGGCCCTGGCTCAATGGGCCCAGCACAAGCTGGAGGTCCAGCCCGTTCTCGGCACCACCGCCACCCGATGGCTGCAGGCCCTGGACAGCGGCTGGGATCTGGCCCAGTTCGATCTGGCCCTGGGCCGGCGTGCACGCCAATGGCGCAGTGTGCGCGAGGCCCTGGCACGGCTGGCTTTTGCGCCCGCATGGCGGGCCGCCCGCTGGGGCCTGTTCGCTGTGCTGGCCACGCAGTTGCTGGGGCTGAACCTGTGGGCCATGCAGATGCGCGCCGATTGGGCCCATCAGCAGCAGGCCCTGAGCGCCCTGGTCACCCGCACCTTCAGCCACCTGACACTGGTGATTGACGCCCCCCTGCAAATGCAGCGCGAAGTCGATCGCCTGCGCCAGGCCACCGGCCAGTTGGGCCCGCGCGATCTTGAGACCCTGCTGGCCGCCCTGGAGCCGGTCTGGCCAGCGACACAGCCCCCCACCGCTTTGCGTTACGACGGTAACCGCCTGACCCTCGAGGGCCTGAACCTGCCCCCACCGGCCGCGCAAAGCCTGGCCCTCAAGCTCCAGGCGGCGGGACACTCCTGGCAACTGCAGGGCGCTACCGGCACCCTGCAGCCGGCAGGAGCGCGCCCATGAACGGGGCCGCCCTGCAAAACGCCCTGCGGCAAGCCTGGCAGGCGCGCAGCCTGCGCGAACGGCGTGGACTGATGCTGGCTGCGACCGTGATCGGCCTGGCGCTGCTGTGGCAGCTGGCCCTGGCGCCCGCGCTGCAGACCTGGCGCGAGGCCCCCTTGCGGCAATCCCGGCTGGACCAGCAACGCCAGCAACTGCTGTTGCTCGAACAACAGGCGCGCGCCATGCAGGGTATGCCCAAGGTCAGCCGCGAAGAAGCGCTGCGCTGGTTGCAGGGTCCGGGTCTTCAGGCGCTGGGCACCACTGCGACCGTGAGGGTGCAGGGTGAACAGGTGCTGGTGCAACTGCAATCGACATCGCCGGGGCAACTCAGCCGATTTTTGCAGCAGGCCCGCGAGCAGGCCCGCGCCCTGCCCCTCCAGGCCCAACTGCAGCAAGCCCCCCCGGCCCCAGCCAACCCGGCCTCAGCCGCGCCCACGCCTGGCCCTCTGGCCTGGCGGGGCACCCTGACCCTGAGCCTGCCATGACACACTGGCGGCTCACGAATCCTCGCCTGCGGGTGCAACCCTGGCGCTGGGCCGTCGCCGGCGCCGGCGCCGGCGTCGCCCTGGCCCTGGTGGTGCAGGCCCCGGCAGTGTGGCTGACGGGCATCGCTGAACACCTGAGCCAGGCTCGGTTGATGCTGCCTGAGGCACGTGGCACCCTCTGGCAGGGTTCGGCCCGGCTGATGCTCACCGGCGGCCCGGACAGCCGGGACCGGCAGGCCCTGACGGGCCGCCTGCACTGGCAATGGCACCTGGACTCTGCTGGCCTGGGCCTGTCCCTGCAGGCTGACTGCTGCATGCGCGAATCCACCCGACTGCAATTGCGGCCGGGTGGCAACGGGTTGCTGCTTCAGCTGCCGCAGCACCGCTCAGACTGGCCGGCCGCCTTGCTCAGTGGTCTGGGAGCGCCCTGGAACACTTTGCAGCCCCAGGGCAGGATCGCCCTGTCCAGCGAAGGACTGCAATTGCGCCTGCAAGGCTGGCGCCCGGATGCCATGACCTGGCAGCTGGAGGGCGCAGCAGTGCTGACGGCCCACGACCTGGCCTCGCGCCTGAGTCCCTTGCGGCCGATGGGCACCTACACAATCACCCTGCAGGGCCACGGACTGCAACGCCCGCCCAGCCTGAATCTGCAAACGCTCGAGGGTGCTCTGCAACTCAGTGGTCAGGGACAATGGGTGGGGCAACGGCTGCGCTTTGCCGGCGAGGCCCGTGCCAGCGCGGGCCACGAGGAGGCGCTGTCCAATCTGCTGAACATCATTGGGCGCCGCGAAGGCTCGCGCAGCCTGCTATCTTTGGGATGACACGATGCCAATCACGCTCCGATTCTTGCCCCTGGCTGCGGCCCTGAGCCTGGCCCTGCCTGCCGTCCTGGCGCAGGACTTTGCCCCGGCAGTGCGTTCGCGCGAGCCGGTGACCCTCAATTTTGTCAATGCCGAGATCGATGCGGTGGCTCGCACCGTGGCCACCCTGAGCGGGCGCAACGTGGTGGTGGACCCGCGCGTCAAGGGCACCCTGTCGCTGAGCACCACCAGCCCCGTCGAGCCGGCGCAAGCCTTGCGTCTGTTTGCCGCCCAACTGCGCACCCAGGGCTTCGCCCTGGTCGAATCGGGGGGTCTGTACACCGTGGTGCCCGAAGCTGAAGCCAAACTGCAATCGGGCACCGTCAGCGCCGGTCCGCCCCCTGCAGGCGGCCAGATCATCACCCAGATCCTGCGCCTGAACCACGAAAACGCCAACAATCTGGTGCCGATCCTGCGCCCGCTGATCAGCCCCAACAACACCATCAACGTCAACCCCGGCACCAATGCGCTGGTCATCACTGACTATGCTGACAACCTGCAGCGGATTGCACGGATTGTGGCCGCGCTGGATGTGGCCAATGCCACCGGGGTCGAAGTGATCCGGCTCCGGCACGGCATCGCCGGTGATCTCGCACCCCTGGTGCAGCGGCTGATCGACTCGGGGGCCGCCGCACCGGCTGCAGCGCCCCAGGGCCAGAGCGACAGCGGCTTTCGCACCACGGTGCTGCCCGACGCCCGTACCAACGCACTGATTGTGCGAGCCGCCAACCCGGCGCGCATGGCCCTGGTGCGCTCCCTGGTCGAGCAGCTCGACCAGCCCAGCGCCAGCGGGGGTGCAGCCGCCAGCGGCAATATCCATGTGGTCTACCTGCGCAATGCCGACGCCACCCGCCTGGCCACCACCCTGCGAGCGGCCCTGGCGGCTGACCGGGGCGGCGCTGCCGGTGCCGTCACGACCGGCTCGGTGTCCACCGGCACCACCGGCACACCCGCAAGTGCCGCCGCTGGCAGTGTCGCGGCCAGTGCAGCTCCTTCAATCGGGGGGCAGATCCAGGCCGATCCGGCCACCAACGCCCTCATCATCACTGCGCCCGAACCCCAATACCGCCAGCTGCGTGCCGTCATCGACCAGCTCGACACCCGCCGCGCGCAGGTGTTTGTGGAAAGCCTGATTGCCGAAGTCAGCGCCGACAAAGCCGCCGAGTTCGGGGTCCAGTGGCAGGGTCCGATCGGCAACCGGGGAGACACCAACATCGGTTTGCTGGGCACCAATTTCCGTGTCGGCGGCGCCAACATCGTCTCTCTGGCCACCCAGGCCGCCAGCGGCACGGTGGCCCCCTCGGCCGGTCTGAATCTCGGCATCGCACACCAGACCAACGGGGTCTATGTCCTGGGTGCGCTGGCGCGTTTTCTGCAAGGCAGCGGCGATGCCAATGTGCTGTCCACCCCGAACCTGCTGACCCTGGACAACGAAGAGGCCAAGATCGTGATCGGCCAGAACGTGCCCTTCGTGACCGGTCAGTACACCAACAACAACACTGCCAACGGCGCCGTCAATCCTTTCCAGACCATCGAGCGCAGGGATGTCGGCCTGACCTTGCGTGTCAAGCCCCAGATCAGCGAAAACGGCACGGTCAAGCTGCAGATCTACCAGGAGGTCAGCCGTCTGGACCCGGCCTCACTGGCCTCACCTTCAGGCCTGATCACCAACAAGCGCTCAATCGAATCGAGCGTGCTGGTGGATGACGGCGCCATTGTGGTGCTCGGTGGCCTGCTGCAGGATGATTACGGCAACACCCAGGAAAAAGTACCGGGTCTGGGCGACATTCCGGTCCTGGGCCATCTGTTTCGGGCCGAGACCCGCAGCCGCAAGAAAACCAATCTGATGGTGTTCCTGCGTCCGGTGGTGGTGCGCGATGGCAGTGCCACCGAGGCACTGTCCATGGGCCGTTACCAGCAGATGCGCACCGACCAGCTGACCAGTCAGCCCGCCAGCAGCCCGGTGGTGCCGGTCGAGGGCGCGGCCGTGCTGCCGCCCGTGCCGTCGCGCAACCCGGCACCCACCCCCCAGAGCCTCCCGGTGCGCTGAGCCCGGCGACCATGCGCTATCCCCTGCCCTACGCCTTCGCCCGCAGCCACAAGCTGTTGCTGGACGTCCATGGCGATGCGCCCATGCTGTGGTGGTGCGCTCACAGCGACCGACAGGCCCTGTCAGAGGTGCTGCGCAAACATGCCCTGCTCCCGCTCCAATGGGCTTGCACCGACGAGGACGATCTGGTGCAACGCATCGGACAGGCCTATGCCGGTCCGGCCGCTGGCGCATCGGGCACGGCGGCGGCCGTGGTCAGCGAGGTGGAGTCGGCCGCCGACCTCTCGCGCATGATGCAGGAATTGCCCGCCGTCGAAGACCTGCTCGAGGCCAGTGACGACGCCCCCATCATCCGCATGCTCAATGCCTTGCTCACCCAGGCGGCTCGCGACGGTGCCAGCGACATCCACATCGAGCCCTTCGAGCGTCACTCGAGTGTGCGGTTTCGGGTCGACGGCACGCTGCGTGAGGTGGTGCAGCCCAACCGGGCCCTGCACGCGGCGCTGATCTCGCGACTGAAGATCATGGCCGAGCTCGACATTGCCGAAAAACGATTGCCCCAGGACGGCCGCATCAGTCTGCGTCTGGGCTCGCGTGCAGTGGACGTACGGGTCTCGACTTTGCCCAGCGCCCACGGCGAGCGGGCCGTGCTGCGGCTGCTGGACAAGACCGAGGCGCGGCTGACCCTCCAGGGAGTGGGGCTGCAGGGGGCGGTGCGCCAGAGGCTGCAGCAACTCATCGCCCAGCCTCACGGCATCCTGCTGGTCACCGGTCCCACCGGATCGGGCAAGACCACCACGCTCTACGCAGCCCTGCAGGAGCTCGATGCCACCGAGCTCAACATCATGACGGTGGAAGACCCGATCGAATACGAGCTGCCCGGCGTAGGTCAGACCCAGGTCCAGCCGCGGATCGACCTGACGTTCGCACGCGCCCTGCGGGCAATTTTGCGGCAGGATCCAGACGTGATCATGATCGGCGAGATCCGCGACCTTGAAACCGCCGAGATCGCCATCCAGGCCTCGCTGACCGGGCACCTGGTGTTGGCCACGCTGCACACCAACGATGCGGTCAGTGCCGTCACCCGCCTGACCGACATGGGCATCGAACCCTTCCTGCTGAGCTCTTCGCTGCTGGGCGTGCTGGCCCAACGCCTGGTGCGCAAGACCTGCAGCGCCTGCCTCGGCAGGGGCTGCAGCACCTGCGGGCAGACCGGCTATGCCGGCCGCACCGGGGTGTTCGAGCTCATGACCGCCAGCGAAGCCCTGCGTGCGCAGATCCATGCCCGCGCCCCCGAGGCGGCGCTTCGCGCCACTGCACTGGCCGAGGGCATGGTGCCCATGCGCAGCGATGGCCAGCGATTGGTCGACGCTGGCATCACCTCTGCGCAAGAGTTGCTGCGCGTCACCCGGGACTGAAAGGGCCTGCATGCACGCGTTGGCCATCCTGCCCTGCCTGCTGCTTGCGACACTTGCGCCATGGACGGCACAGGCCGTCGAGAGCGCGGCGCCAGCCACAACCGATCCCGCAATGCATTCGGCCGACCACCATTGGCAATACTCGCTGGGTTTGCGTTGGCAGACTGACGATGTCGGTACGCCCGCCAGCCATGCCCTTGTGCGACCGATGCTGGGACTGCGCTATGGCCGCTGGCGCTTGGGCTCGAGCACCGGCGAGGATTGGCTGCGCCATGCCAGTTTTCTCAAGCTTTCGAATGTCGAGTACCAATGGCTGGATACCGAACGCATCGGCGTCGGTTTGTCCGCTCGCATCCAGAACCTTGAGGACCACGCCGGATTTGACGGCTTTGCCGACGGACGCAACACGGTGCGTGCACGTGCCCACATCACCTACCGGCTCACGCCCCGATGGGCAGTGGACGGCGAAATCACCCAGGACCTGCTGTTGCGTGGCGACGGCACCACGATGACCGCCGGGCTGTCGTATCTGTGGCCGGTGAGCGATCACAGCTCGCTGGGACTGAGTGCGGGCATGACCTGGGCCACTGGAGCTCACCTGAAAACCCGTTACCGTGAACTGCCCCCCCCGCAGGGAGGCTGGCACGCGGGTGTGGCCAGCCTGGGCGCCGGTTTGAGCTGGCGCTACAGCTTCACACCGCACTGGGCCTGGTTTGCCACGGTGGGGACCAACCGGACCCTCGGTCAGCTTCACCAGATCAGCCCCAGCACCGCCCTGTGGAGCGGGCAGCTGGGGCTGTTGTACTTCAGCCGCTGACCGCAATGCCCGCCTACCGATTTGAAGCCCTGCAAGCTGACGGCCAGACCCGCACCGGTGTGCTGGAGACCGACAGCCTCAAGGCCGCACGCACCCAGCTGCGCCAGCAGTCGCTGGTGCCATTGGTGGTCGAGCCGATTGCCAGCGGCACCGGCCGTGTCCTGGCCTGGTGGCAAAGGCCCCTGGGCGGTGGGCGCGCCTTCAATGCGCGCCAGCGCACCGTCCTGATGCGCCAGCTGGCGGGCCTGGTGGGCAGCGGCCTGCCGCTGGAGCGGGCCTTGAGTGCGCTGGCTGACGAGGCCGAGCACGAACCTCAACGCCTGCTCATGGCGGCCATCAGGTCCGAAGTCAATGCCGGCCACGCGCTGGCCAAGGCGCTGGCACAGCATCCGGATGAGTTTCCGGCCATGGACCGGGCCGTGATCGGCGCCGGCGAGCAAGGCGGCCAACTGGCGGCTGTGCTCGATCAGCTGGCCACCGACCTGGAGGAGCAACAGGCCCTGCGCGCCCGCCTGGCCAGCGCCACCCTTTATCCGGCAGTGGTGACGCTGGTGGCGCTGGCCATCATTGTGTTTCTGGTGACCACCGTGGTGCCCCAGGTGGCCGCCGTGTTTGCCGGCACCCAGCGCCAGCTGCCCTGGCTGACACGGGCCATGATGGGCCTGAGCGGCTTCGTGCGCGAATGGGGCAGCGTGCTGCTGGCGCTGCTGGCGGCAGGCCTGCTGGGTCTGCGTCTGGCCCTGCGCCAGGCCTCGCTGCGTGAACGCTGGGACGCGGCCTGGCTGCGGCTGCCGCTGATTGGGCGCATGGCATTGGGCTACAACAGTGCCCGCTTTGCCGCCACGCTGGCCATGCTTGTCAGCGCCGGGGTACCGATCCTCAAGGCCTTGCAGTCGGCAGCCGAGACCTTGTCGAACACGGCTTTGCGCAGCGATGCGCTGCGGGCGCTGGTGCGGGTGCGCGAGGGCGCTCCCCTGGCCCTGGCGCTGGCCCAGGAGGGCCGTTTCCCGGGGCTGCTGTCGATGTTCATCCGGCTGGGCGAACAGACCGGCCAGCTGCCACAAATGTTGCGGCGCAGCGCCCAGCAGATGGCGGGCGAAGTGCAACGCCGGGCCATGGCCCTGGCCACCGTGCTCGAGCCCCTGCTGATCGTGGCCATGGGCCTGATCGTGATGCTGATCGTGCTGGCGGTGCTGCTGCCGATCATGCAGCTCAACCAATGGGTGCGATGATGCTCACCCTGTCAATCTCCAGCCGGCGGACACCCAACGCCGGCCCGCACCCCGGGAGCAAGCATGCCCGCCACCCTTGAAGGCCAGCTGGTGGTCGCCATTTCCTCGCGGGCGCTGTTCGACTTCGAAGAGGAAAACCGCGTCTTCGAACAGGCCGACGACCGCGCCTACATGCAGTTGCAGTTGCAGCGGCTGGAAACCCCGGCCCGCCCGGGCGTGGCGTTTTCGCTGGTGCGCAAGCTGCTGGCCTTCAACGATGCCGACAGCCAGCGCGTGGAGGTGGTGATCCTCTCGCGCAACGATCCGGTCTCGGGCATGCGGGTGTTCCGCTCGGCCCAGCATTTCGGTCTGCCGATCCAGCGCGGCAGTTTCACCCGCGGTCAGCCGCCCTGGCGCTACCTGCGCCCGCTGCACGCCAACCTGTTTTTGTCGGCCCACCTGCCCGATGTGCGTGCCGCTCTGGACGCCGGGGTGCCCGCAGCGCAGGTCTACCCGCACTCGGCACGTGCGTCTGAAGCCCATCCGCATGAGGTACGGATCGCTTTCGATGGCGATGCGGTGCTGTTCTCCGACGAGGCCGAGCAGGTGTTCCAGGCCGAGGGCTTGTCCGCCTTTCAGCAACACGAGCGCGACAAGGCCGACCTGCCGCTGTCGGCCGGTCCGTTCAAGCCGCTGCTGGTGGCACTGCACCGTCTGCAGCAGGCCGGTACCCCGCAGATGCGCATCCGGACGGCGCTGGTCACTGCCCGCAGCGCGCCGGCCCATGAAAGGGCCATCCGCACTCTGATGAACTGGAACATCGAGATCGATGAGGCCCTGTTCCTGGGCGGCTTGCCCAAGGGGGAGTTTCTGCGTGAATTCGAGCCGGACTTTTTCTTTGATGACCAGACCGGTCACATCGAGTCGGCCGCGCCCCATGTGC
The DNA here is from genome assembly GCA_964391575.1 of uncultured Limnohabitans sp. Classification (GTDB taxonomy): domain Bacteria; phylum Pseudomonadota; class Gammaproteobacteria; order Burkholderiales; family Burkholderiaceae_C; genus Limnohabitans_A. The sequence goes on along the minus strand of CAYMMK010000047.1, from coordinate 4,384 downwards.
CTGCCGGTCATGTCGCCAGCGGCATTGCCAACCCGCGCTCCTGATGGCGCTGCAGGCGCCAGGGACCGCTTCAGCGCTCGGTGTAGCGGCTGACCGCCGGTGACTTCATGCGGTAACCGGCCGCGCCCATGAAGGAATCGGTCCGGTCAGCGGCCAACAGGCCCGTGATCCAGACGGTGTCCATGCTGCGAAATCCCTTGACCGGCTTGTCCAGCAGCACATGCACGATCTGGTTGGCTGGCGGCGGTGGTGAATGGATGCAGGCACCGAAGTAAGGCACCAGCAGGAATTCCTTGAGTCCTTCAGGTCGCTCCTCCAGGGGCACCACGTACCCGGGCAGGCGCACCTGCTGGCCGACAACGGCCGGATTGACCGGCGCCTTGTCCCAGGCCTCGCGCATGCGCTTGAGCAGGGCCGCGGCACGGGGGTCGGCGTCATCGAGCACCTGCAGGCTCTCGGCCTTGATGTCCTTGAACGGGTCCCAGCCCGGCGGCATCAGTCGCTCCCAGGTGATCGTGCGAGCACCAGCGGCCACCGGGGCCGCAGCTGACGCCGGCGATAGCGAGGGCCCCATGGACGGCACCGTCTCGCGGACAGTCTGGGCCTGCAGGGCGCCGGCCCACACCAGCAGTGCACAGCACACGCCGTGCGCAGCGAGCTGCCGGTATCGGGGAAACGGATTCAAGGCGGTCATTGGCAAAGTCTGTGCGGGCGGATCCATGCAGGGCATCGATGCTAAACGATCCCACGCGATCGGGCGCATGCCCCGGGTTTGCCGGGCACAACCGGTCCACCAACGCTCCCGTCAACGCCGCCCCTCGCGCCGGGCAATCCACAGACTGGCCATCAGGATCACGACGGCGCCCGCAAAGGTGGAAACGCTGGGCACATCGGCAAACAGCAACCAGCCCAGCACGGCGGCCCACACCAGGTCGAGAAAGCGCAGTGACTGCGTGGCCGAGATGTCGGCGGCATGAAAAGCGCGGGTGACACAGTAATGGCCCAGCGTGCCCAACACCCCTGTGCACGCAAACCCCAGCCATTGCCAGGGGGTCGGCATCTGCCAGCCTGGCAAAGCCAGCGGCAGGCTCAGCGCGGTGACCGTGAGGGCCTGCCAGAGCACAATGACGCCGGGCTGCTCATAGCGGGTCAGGGCCTTGGTGATGAGGAACGAAGCCGCAAAGACCGGCGAAGACGCCAGCATGACCAGGTGGTACCAGCCCCCGTCGGTCGACACATTCGGCGCCACCACGACCATCACGCCGCCAAAGCCGACCAGCGCAGCCACCCAGCGGTCCCTGCGCATCGGCTCGCCCAGAAACCAGGCCGCGCCGAGCATGATGAAGATCGGTCCGGTAAAGCCAATGGCCGTCATGTCGGCCAGTGGAATCCGGGGCAGTGCAATGAACCACAACACCAGGCCCAGCGTATGCACCAGACCGCGCCAGAACTGTCCGGCCAGATTGACCGGGCGGTAAGCCGCCAGCCCATGCCTCCACAGCCAGGGCACCATCACCAGCACCCCGAACAGATAGCGCAAAAACTGCGATTGCATGGGGTCGACACTCAGGGTGAGCTGACGCACCAGCGCATTGAGCAGGGAAAAAAACAGTCCGCCCAGCGCCATCCAGATCAAGGCCCGCACCGACAACGGGGTGGTTCGCCAACGCCGGCGCAGGCTGTGACGAAAACGCCACCAATGGCGCACGGTGCCGAGGGGTGAGCCCGCTGTCATGCGACGGCCCGGGAAAGGGAAGTAAGCACCCTTTCATGCTAGGGCCTGCACGGCCACGAGGCCGTCGCCGGTGTTACCGGCCGACGACCCGCGTCGATGCAGGCTTCAGCTGTTTTGCAGGGCGGCGATGCGCTGCTCGATGGGCGGATGGGTGGAGAACAGCTGACCGATGCCGCCGGCAATGCCCATCGCCGCAACGCTCTTGGGCAGTTCGGCCGTGTGCAGGCCCCCAAGCCGGGCCAGGGCATTGATCATGGGCTGCTTGCGTCCCATCAGGGCGGCGGCTCCGGCATCGGCCCGGAATTCGCGTTGACGGCTGAACCACGCGACGATGATGGCCGCCAGGAAACCCAGCAGGATGTCCATCACGATGGTTGTCACGTAATACCCGATGCCGGGGCCGGAGCTTTGCTCGTCGTTGCGGCGCAGGAAGCTGTCGACCGCATAGCCCACCACGCGGGAGAGGAACACCACAAAGGTGTTCATCACCCCCTGGATCAGGGTCATGGTGACCATGTCGCCGTTGGCAATGTGGGCCACCTCGTGACCGATGACGGCCTCGATTTCCTCGTGCGTCATGTTTTGCAGCAAGCCGGTCGATACGGCCACCAGGGCAGAGTCCCGGAAGGCGCCGGTGGCAAAGGCATTGGGATCACCCTCGAAGATGCCGACCTCGGGCATCCCGATGCCGGACTTGTCGGCAAACTTGCGCACCGTCTCGACCAGCCAGGCTTCATCGCGGTTGGCCGGTTGCGTGATGACGCGCACACCGCTGGTCCATTTGGCCATGGGCTTGCTGATCAGCAAGGAAATGATGGCACCGCCAAAACCCATGATGAGCGCAAAGCCCAGCAACGCCCCCAGGTTCAGGCCGTTGGCGGTGAGGAAGCGGTTGACGCCCAGCAGGCTGGCCACAATGCCCAGCACCACCACCACAGCCAGGTTGGTCAGGACAAACAAGACGATGCGTTTCATAGGGGGAACATTCACTTTCTGCCCCGCACCCCGGGGCTTTGGACTGCAATGGTAGGGGCTGTCCCCCCGAAATCAAGCGCCCGCCGGCAATTCCGCAGCCCCATGGGGTTTTGCGTCCGCCCCGCCGGGCCTGCGCGCAGGCCGGAAGACGGCGGGATCGGCGTAAAAATCCGGGATGTCGTTGGCGGGCCACCAGCCGGGCACCCCCAGCACCGGCAGGGGTGCGAAGGGTTTGGCCGCCAGCTGCTGCGGCTGCAGGTTCCCGGCCAGCCAGGCATCGAGGGTCTGCACCCCCACATGTTCGGGCACGCGCCACAAATGCACCGTGATCGATTTGTACGGCCGCACCAGTTTTTCCAGGGCTGCGTGGCCGAACATCCACAGCCGTGTGTGCGCCCACTCACAACGCCGCTCCACCAGCGCCTCCTGCCAGCGACGCTGCTGCAGGGCCTGCCACAGTGGATCACGGGTCTGGATCAGCACGGCGTTCTCGTCGAACACGGTGGCGGCGTCGCGCACCGGGCCGCGCACCTGCGCGATGCCGGCGCGCGCAATCTCGGCCGCCTGCAGGCGGTTGAGGGCTTGTTTGGCTTTTGGAAAGTGCATCCAGCACAAGGCATTGAAAAAGTCGTGCAGGCCTTCACGGGTGGGCACCTGCCCGGTGTCGCAGATGAAAGCTTCATAGGCCGTGCCGGCGGGCAAACTCGACTGCGGCACAAAGCACACGGGCGCACGACCGGCGGCATTGAGGGCCTCGGGCTGGGGCCTGCCCTGGGCGATCTGGCCGGCAATCGGCTCGCCCACCCATCGCCAGTCAGCCAGCCAGGGGGCCGACCAGTCGATGTCGGACACCCGCGGCGGCGTCGATGGCGACAGGCCCTGCAGCGCTTTGCACGCAAGGCCGCTGCCTGGGCCCTCGCCAGGGACCACGCGCCGGGGCGCATCCAGGCGGCTCACTGCCCGGGCCCTGCCCTCAGGCCCTGACCAGGCGCCACGGCAGGTCTTCGCCCGCACGCAGGGGCTTGAGTTCGGCCTGTCCGAAGGCAAATGATTCCGGGGGCGTCCAGCTTTCGCGGCGCAGGGTGACAGTGCCGGTGTTGCGCGGCAGGCCATAGAAGTCGGCGCCATGGAAACTGGCAAAAGCTTCCAGCCTGTCGAGGGCACCAGCGGCCTCGAAGGCCTCGGCATACATCTCCAGGGCGGCATGCGCGGTGTAGCAGCCGGCACAGCCCGTGGCGTGCTCCTTGAGGTGGGCCGCGTGGGGCGCGCTGTCGGTGCCCAGAAAGAACCTGGGACTGCCACCGGTGGCCGCCTGGACCAGCGCCAGCCGGTGGGTTTCGCGCTTGAGCACCGGCAGGCAGTAGTAGTGCGGGCGGATGCCGCCAGTGAAGATGGCATTGCGGTTGTAGAGCAGGTGGTGGGCGGTGATCGTTGCTGCCAGCAAAGGATCGGCCTCGGCCACATACTGCGCAGCCTCCTTCGTGGTGATGTGTTCCATCACGATCCTGAGTCCCGGAAAGTCGCGGCGCAGCGGCTTGAGCTGCTGTTCGATGAAGACCGCCTCGCGGTCGAACAGGTCGATGTCGGACGAGGTCACTTCGCCGTGCACCAGCAACAGCACGCCTTCGCGCTGCATGGCTTCAAGGACCGGGTAGATCTTGCGAATGTCGGTGA
>CAYMMK010000046.1:0-20628 GCA_964391575.1 uncultured Limnohabitans sp. | reverse complement strand
GTCACGCCCATGGCGCCCAGGCCGGTGGGCAGGCCCAGGCGGGCGTTCATGTCCTTGATGGCTTCTGGAATGTCGCTGCCGCTTTGCAGGCCCATGGCCTGGGCCATGCGGTTCAGGCGGTTGTCCTTTTGTACCGATTCGGCCGCGGCATTGAAAGTGACCACGGCCGGCAAAAACATGGCGTTCAGGGTGCCGTGGTGCAGCCGTGGGTTCACGCCGCCCAGGCTGTGGCTGAGGCTGTGCACGCAGCCCAGGCCTTTCTGAAAGGCCATGGCGCCTTGCATGCTGGCGCTCATCATGTTCAGGCGGGCTTCCCGGTCCTGCCCGTGGGTGGTGGCGCGTTCGATGTGCGCCCAGCCACGCGCCAGACCGTCCAGCGCAATGCCGTCGGCGGGCGGGTTGAAGGCGCTGGCCATGAAGGTTTCCATGCAATGCGCAATGGCGTCCATGCCGGTGGCGGCCGTGAGGACGGGGGGCAGGCCCAGCGTGAGTTCGGGGTCGCAGATGGCGGCCTTGGGCACGATGAACCAGCTGTGAAAACCCAGCTTGCGGCCATCGTCGACGATGAGGATGGCGCCCCGGGCCACTTCGCTGCCCGTGCCTGCGGTGGTGGGCACGGCGATCAGGGGGGCCACGCGGTCGGTGATTTTGGGCGAGCCGCCCTCGATGGTGGCGTAGGTCTTGAGCGGGCCTTCGTGCGTGGCGGCAATGGCCACGCCCTTGGCACAGTCGATGCTGCTGCCGCCGCCCAGCGCGATCAGGCCGTCGCAGCCTTGCTGCTTGTAAATCGCGGCGGCGGCACGCACGGCGGCTTCGGTCGGATTGGAGGGCGTCTGGTCGAAGACGCTGACCTGCAGACCGGGCAGGGCGGCGAGGGCCTTGTCGAGAATGCCCACGGCCTTGACGCCCGCATCGGTCACGACCAGAGGTCGTGAAATGCCCACCCGCTCGCATTCGGCCTTGAGCAGGGCCAGGGCGCCAAAGTCGATCTGGATCTGTGTGATGTAGTTGATGAAGGACATGCGGGGGTCTCCGGAAGGTGACAGGGCAGGGGGCCTGAGCGTTGTACGATGCCCGATGATTTTGGCCCCAACAGGCCCCTGACACATGGGGTCGCGGGTCACGTTGGCGATACGCATGAGTTCACATCACACCCACCCGCAATCGCGGCTGGCCCCTGCCGCCCGGCTGCTGATCGAGCGCATTGACCGTGCAGGCCGCCCGCCCATGCAAGCCATGACGCCTGCGCAGGCGCGCGCTTTCTACGACCTTGGCGGCCCGATCCTCGACCTGCAACCGCCGCCCGCGGTGGACCGGGTGCTGGATATCCGGGTGCCGGTCAGGCAGGGCCATTGCTGCCCGGCCCGCCTGTATGCCCCGCACAGCGACACGCCCTTGCCGGTGCTGCTTTACCTGCACGGCGGCGGCTTCACGGTGGGCAGCCTGACCACGCACGACGGGTTGTGCCGACAGCTGAGCCGGCATGGCCATTGCGCTGTGGTCTCGCTGGACTACCGGCTCGCGCCCGAGCACCGTTTCCCGACGGCGCTGCACGATGCCTGGGATGCGCTCGTCTGGCTGCAGCAGGCCGGCGCTTCGCTGGGCCTGAACCCCGACCGCATCGCCGTTGGCGGCGACAGCGCCGGCGGCACCCTGGCGGCGGTCTGCGCCCTGATGGCGCGGGATGCCGGCCTGAAACTGGCCCTTCAGCTGCTGTTTTATCCCGGGTGCACCGGGCGCAGCAACTTGCCCTCGCACCATGCCTACGGCCAAGGGTTTTTGCTCGACTTGGAGACCATCGACTGGTTTTTTGACCACTACATCGACCGTGGCGAGCGCGACGACTGGCGCTTTGCCCCGCTCAATGCCGACGACCACAGCGGCGTGGCTGCGGCCTGGATAGGCCTGGCCGAATGCGACCCGCTGGTCGATGGTGGAGTGCGCTATGCCGATACGCTGCGCATGGCGGGTGTACCGGTCGATCTGGAAATCTACCGCGGCATGGTGCACGGCTTTGCAACCATGGGCCGCGCCTTGCCCGATGCCCTGACCGCGCATGCCGATGCCGGACGGGCCCTTCAACAAGCGTTTGGAGATTGACACCATGAAACGACAAGACTTCCGTCTGGCGCACCGCCTGCGTGTCCGCTGGGTCGAGGTGGATCTGCAACAGATCGTCTTCAATGGCCATTACCTGATGTATTTCGACACGGCTGTCACCGAGTACTGGCGGCGTCTGGCCATGCCCTATGCCGCGACCATGCACCAGCTCGGTGGCGACCTGTATGTGAAAAAGGCAGAGGTGCAATACCATGCCAGCGCTGAAATGGACGATTTTCTGGAGGTGTGCCTGCGCTGTGACCGGATAGGCAACTCCTCCATCACTTTCGCGGGTGCCATTTTTCGCGGTGAAGAACTGCTGATCACTTCCGAGCTGGTGTATGTGTTTGCCGATCCGGTGGCCAGGAAGTCGCAACCGGTACCTGTCGCCTTGCGTGAACTGCTGCAAGCCTTCGAGCGCGGTGAAGACATGGTGCAACTGCACCTGGGCCGCTGGCAGGACCTGCAAAAACTGGCCAGCCCGCTGCGCACCGAGGTGTTTGTCCACGAGCAGAAAGTACCGGCCGAACTGGAGTGGGATGAAGCCGATGACACGGCCCTGCATTGCGTGGCTGTCAACCGGATGGGCCTGGCCCTGGCGACAGGTCGCCTGCTGGTGCACGCGCCGGGCGTGGGCCGCATCGGGCGGATGGCGGTCAAAAAGCCCTTGCGCGGCAGCGATCTGGGGGCGCGGGTGCTGCAGGCGCTGATGAATGCCGCCCGTGACCGCGGCGATTCACAGGTGGTGCTGCATGCCCAATGCAGCGCCGAGGGCTTTTACCGCCGCGCCGGCTTTACGCCGCACGGCCCGATTTTTGAAGAAGCGGGGATTGCGCACATCGAGATGGTGCGGGATCTGTAAGACCGATAGGCAGCCGTGCCTGCAGTCTGAGGGCCATTGTTTTTCCCTCCAGACAGCACCAGCGGGCTGCACCGGTGGTGCCTGAATCTGCTTTCAAAGATCTTCGAGCAGGTCGTAGGGAAGGGGCAGGATCTGCAGCAATGGGCCCTGCGCAGAACTGGCATGCCAGCCGGTCTGCATGCTTTCGAGGGTCCCGCTGACGAGCGCATCGAATCCGGAGCCATCGGGTCGGCCAGCGCACTGCACCACGGTGGCGCAGGGTTGCCCGGGATCGGCGGGCGTAAAGACGTCCTGGCCGGCAGCCAGTTCCACCGGGCTGAACACCCTTGCCATGCGCCGCTTGAGCGTGCCTCGGAACTGGCTGCGGGCCACGACTTCCTGACCGGGGTAACAGCCTTTCTTGAAATTCACGCCGCCGACCGATTCGTAATTGAGCATTTGCGGTACAAAGGACTCGAAGACGGGCAGGCTCAGCAAGGGTACAGCGCTGAGCACCTCGCTCCAGCGCCAAAGCGCGGGCTGCACCTCGTCACCGGCCGGCAATGCCACACCCGCAGGGGCCAGCCAAAGCGCGCGGCTTGAATGGGCAGCGCCTGCTGTCGCCGGATACAGCGACACCGCAAAGGCGCCATCTCTGGTGACCGTATGCCACGGCGCCGCATCGTCGACCAGGGACCGGGCGCTGTCGCCCAGCAGGCCGCGAAGCTGCCACAGGCCGCTGGCGTCGCTCAGCCTGACCTTGGCACGCAGCACGAACATTGAAAGCCGCTTGAGGGTCTGGACCAGCAGGTCCTGACTGATGACCAGCAAGACCGTGTTGGGCGCGGTTTTGATGACAACAAAACTGGCCTGCATGCGTCCCTTGGCGTTGCAAAAGGCCGCCAGCCGGGCCTGGCCGGCGGGCAATAAAAGCACATCGTTGGAGAGTTGGTTGTGCAGGAACTGGGCGGCATCTTCGCCCTGGGCCTGAATCACACCCAGGTGCTCAAGCGGACAAGTGCCGTGGGTCAGGAAATCGTTGGGCATGTCTGCAAGGGTCATGAGGGGTCATCGGTTCGAATGCTCTGCGGCTCCATTATCATGCCCGCCTGATCCACCGACCTGCCATGAGGACTTGCCTTTGATGCGAACTGCCCTGAAGCTTGTGCTGTTGCTGGCCCTGGCAGGAGCGGTAGTGGCGGGCGCAGCCGCCTGGTGGTTGCATCGTCCCATGGGCACCGGGCCAGGAGGCCCAGCTCTCGAATTGTCGATCGAACCCGGAACCACGCCACGCGGCGTGGCCCAGGCGGTGGCACTGGCGGGAGCCCAAGTCTCCCCCGATCTGCTGGCCTGGTGGTTCAGACTCTCTGGACAGGACCGTCGCCTGCGTGCGGGCAGCTACGAAATCACACCCGAAATGAGCCCCCGGCAGCTGTTGCGCATGCTGGTGCGGGGGGAGGAAAGCCTGCGCACCATCACCCTGGTCGAGGGCTGGAACTGGCGGCAGGTCCGGCAGGCCCTGGCCAAGGCCGATCAGCTGCGCGCGGAGACCTCGGGGCTGGATGACGCCGAGCTCATGGCGCGCCTGGGACGCCCGGGACAATCACCTGAAGGCCGTTTCTACCCGGACACCTACAGCTATGGCAAAGGCAGCAGCGATCTGGCGGTCCTGGCCCGAGCCCTCAAGGCCATGGACCGTCAGCAGCAGCTGGCCTGGGATGCCCGTCAAAGCGGACTGCCCTTGCAGTCTCCGCAGGAGGTCCTGATACTGGCCAGCATCATTGAAAAGGAAACCGGGCAGGGGGCGGACCGTCCGCTGATTTCGGCGGTGTTTCACAACCGCTTGCGCATCGGCATGCGATTGCAGACCGATCCGACCGTGATTTACGGCCTTGGCGAGAGTTTTGACGGCAACCTGCGCCGCATTCATCTGACCACCGACACGCCCTGGAACACCTACACCCGTGCCGGACTGCCACCCACACCGATCGCCATGCCGGGCAAGGCGGCACTGATGGCAGCCGTGCAGCCCGCACCATCTCGCGCCCTGTACTTTGTGGCGAAAGGTGATGGCAGCAGCCACTTCAGCGAGACGCTCGATGAGCACAACCGCGCGGTCAATCGTTACCAGCGCGGCCGCTGAGGCGATCAACGACAATCACGGACATGCACGGGCTCTTCATCAGTTTCGAGGGCATCGACGGGGCGGGAAAATCCACCCACATCGAGGGGGTGGCCGCGCTTTTTCGCGCGGCAGGGCGTACGGTGATCCTGACGCGCGAGCCCGGCGGCACACCGTTGTCCGAATCCTTGCGCCACCTGGTGCTCCACACCCCCATGGACCCCTTGACCGAGGCTTTGCTGATGTTTGCGGCCCGGCGCGAACACCTGGTGCAGGTGATCGAGCCGGCCCTGGCGCATGGCCATGTGGTGCTGTGCGATCGCTTCACTGACGCCACCTTCGCCTACCAGGGCGGGGGCAGGGGATTTGACTGGGCGGTGCTTGGTCAGCTCGAGCACATGGTCCAGGGCCTGGGGGTCAACGGCATGCGCCAGCCCGACCTGACGGTGTGGTTCGATCTAGACCCGCAGGTGGCCGCCCAACGGCTGGCCGGGGCCCGGGTGCCAGACAAATTCGAAGCCCAGCCGGCCTCTTTTTTTGCTGCGGTCCGCGAGGGCTATGCCCGCCGCGCCCGCGAGCACGCCGGTCGCTTTGCCCGGGTGGACGCCAGCCAGGGCCGCGAAGCTGTTGGCGCCGATGTGATCCGCCTGATGCAACCCCTGCTCCACAAGGCTGCCCGGTGAGTGCCGTAGCCCAACCCGCGCCCTGGATCGCGCGACAAACCCGCACCCTTCTGTCCCGACGCGGTCACGCCTGGCTGCTCGAAGGGCCCTCGGGTCTGGGGCAGTACGAACTGGGTCTGGCGCTTGTGGCGGCCTGGCTGTGCGACGCGCCGGACAGCGACGGCGCTTGCGGACAGTGCGCCTCCTGTCATGGCATGGCCGTGCGCACCCATGCCGACCTTGCCGTGCTGATGCCCGAGACACTGCAGATCGCGCACGGCTGGCCGCTGTCGCCCAAGGCGCAATCGGAAATCGACGAGAAGAAACGCAAGCCCAGCAAGGAAATCAAGGTTGACGCCCTGCGCGATGCGGTTGAATTTGCACAGCGCACCGATGCCCGTGGCCGCGGAAAGGCGGTTTTGGTCTATCCGGCCGAGCGCATGAATGTCCAGGCCGCCAACACCTTGCTCAAAACCCTGGAAGAACCGGCGGGGAACGTGCGCTTTGCATTGGTGACCGAAGGTGCGCACCAATTGCTGCCCACTTTGCGCAGCCGTTGCCAGAGCCATGCCCTGGTCTGGCCTGAGCCGCAGGAAGCTCTGCAATGGCTGCAGTCCCAAGGGATTGCCGCTGGGGAGGCCCCGGACCTGTTGCGAGCGAGTGGGGGTCGCCCCTCGGACGCACTGGCGCAGTCGGAGCAGGGCCTGACGACGCGCTGGTGGTCTCAACTGCCCCAGGCCATGCAGCAGGGACAGGCCGAGCATCTGGCCGAACTCACGCCAGTCCAGGCCATCGCTGCCCTCCAAAAACTCTGCCATGACCTGGTCCTGCGCCACTGTGGAGCCCCCCCGCGTTATTTCGATGCTGCGCAACTGCCGGCCTGCAACGCTTCCCTGGCGACGCTGACCGGATGGTTCAGACGGCTGGTGGATTCGGCACGCACGGCCGAGCATCCTTTCCATGCCCCACTCATGCTGGAAGCCCTGGCCAGCGATGCCCAACTCACGCTTTCAGCACGCTCCTGATTGACCATGTTCACCGACTCCCACTGTCATCTCACTTTTGATGAACTTCACAATCGGCTCGATGCGGTGCTGGCCGAAATGCACAGCGCACAGGTCCATCAGGCCCTGTGCATCTGCACCACCATGGAGGAATTTTCTTCGGTCCAGTCGCTGGCTGCCGGGCACGCCCATCTGTGGGCCACGGTCGGCGTACACCCCGACAACGAAGAGGTTCTTGAGCCCAGCGTGGAGGACCTGGTAAAGGCCAGCGGACAGCCCAAGGTGGTGGCGATTGGCGAGACCGGACTGGATTACTACCAGATGGACGAACGCAAGGGCGGTCGCACGGTCTCAGACCTGGACTGGCAGCGGGAGCGTTTTCGCACCCACATCCGCGCGGCCCGACTCACCCGTCTGCCGATGGTCATTCACACCCGTGCGGCCTCGGCGGATACCCTGGCGATCCTGAGGGAGGAGGGGGAGTGCGGTGATGGGTCTTCAGCGGGCGGCGTATTCCACTGCTTTACAGAGACCCGCGAGGTGGCGCGGGCAGCCCTGGACATGGGCTTTTACATCTCGTTTTCAGGGATTTTGACGTTTCGCAACGCGAGCGATCTGCGGGAGGTGGCCCAATGGGTGCCCGAGGACCGTTTGCTGATTGAAACCGACAGTCCCTATCTGGCCCCCGTGCCCTACCGCGGGAAAACCAATTCACCAGCCTACGTGCCCTATGTGGCCCGGCAACTGGCCGATCTTCGGGGCACCTCGGCGCAAGCCATTGGGGAGTTGACCACGGTCAATTTTCATCGCCTGTTTGCCAGGACGGCGGCCTCGAATCAACAATAATTCACATGAATAAAGTCAAATATCTCATTGTAATCATTATTTATTTGAGTATTCATGGACTGGCCAGGGCTGGCGCCTACGAGGACTTTTTCGAGGCGCTTTCGCGCGATGAGGTCGCCGCTGTGGAGCGGCTGCTGAACCGGGGTTTCGACCCCAACAGCGTCAACCCCGAGGGCGTGCCCGCGCTGATGCTGGCCATGCGAACTCCGGCGCCACGTGTTGCGCTGGCCTTGGCTCACGCCAAGGGGATACGGGCCGAAGTGCGCAATGACAAGGACGAAAGCGTGCTGATGCTGGCCGCCTTGCGTGGCGATCTGGCCTTGGTCAAGCGACTGATTGAGGCCGATGCCGACGTCAACAAACCGGGTTGGACGCCGCTGCATTACGCCGCCTCTGGCGGCCATGCCAAGGTCATCGAGACTTTGCTCGACGCCCATGCCTACATTGACGCCGCATCGCCGAACGGCACCACGCCACTGATGATGGCCGCGATGTACGGCAATGTGGCATGTGTGCAAATCCTGATCGACGCCGGCGCAGATTTGCGTTTGCGCAACGAACAAGGCCTGGATGCTCTGGCGTTTGCCCAACGCGGCCAGAAAGCGGCATCGGAGGCCCTGATCCGTCAGGTGTTGCAACATCTCGACCAGCGACCTCGGTCCTGAGAGACCGACCTCTCAAGAATCCTACGATGTATATTATGTTAAGTTAAGTGGGATGGGATGCTCATGGTGATCCCCATTGCCGATCAGCATAAGAAACATCCACTGCCCAAGACTGACGGTGAATGCTCTTATGCTCGCCCTGATCACTCGAACAATGCCATGCAAGATCTTCAAACCGACCGACGACATTTCCTGATTGCCGCCAGCCTGACCACAGGCGCCTTGCTGGTCGGCTGTGCCAGCCCCGCCCGGCAGCAAACGCGCAACGGACCTTTAGCGCTGGGCGAAGGACAGATTGCCCTGAATGGCTGGCTCAAGCTGGGTCCCGGGAATGCCGTCACGGTCGTCCTTGCCCGCTCGGAAATGGGCCAGGGCGTGCATACAGGCCTGATGATGCTGATCGCTGAAGAGCTGGATCTGGATCTGAGTCAGTTGACAACCGAATACGCACCCATAGACAAGCTCTACGGCAACGTGGCCGCTATGGCCGAGGGCTTGCCTTTCAGGCCGGACGATCAAGGGTTGCTGGCACGCAGCATGCGATGGGTGGTGCACGGCGCCATGCGTCAGATGGGCATCATGATGACTGGCGGGTCGTCGAGCATCAAAGACCTTTGGACCCCCATGCGGGAGGCGGCTGCCGTGACCCGTGCCACGCTGGTCGAGGCCGCAGCACGCCACTGGTCGGTCCCCGCTGCACAGGTCAACATGCAATCGGGTCAATTGTCTGCGGCGGGCAAGACGCCCATGTCTCTGGCCCAGGTCCTGCAACTGCTGGGACCTTCGCCGGCACCGGCCGAACGTTACACCCTCAAATCCCCCGAGCAATGGCGACTCATCGGTCGGTGGACCCCTCGCCACGACAGCCCCGCCAAGACCCTGGGTCAGGCCGTGTATGGCATGGACACCCGTACACCTGACATGTTGTACGCCGCTGTGACCCTCGCCCCGGTGCGGGGCGGTCGGGTCTCCAAACACGACGCCAAGGCAGCCGGCACCCTGCCCGGCGTGTCCGGGGTGGTTGTTTTTGAGCCCCTGCATGGCGGCAGCGGCGGTGTTGCGGTGGTGGCCGACAGGTACTGGCAGGCCAGGAAGGCCCTGGCCTCGCTGCAGGTGGAGTTTGAAGGCGGCCCCTTGGCCCAGGCCTCCAGCGAGAGTCTGATGGCGTCCATCCGATCGGCGATCGAAGCCCCGGACGATGGCTTTGGCTTCTGGAATGCCGGCAAGCCGCTGGACATCCTCGCCACAAGCGCACGCACCCTCAAGGCCGAGTACAGCGCCCCCTGGCTGGCCCACGCCACCATGGAGCCGATGAATTGCACCGTCCGTTTTGACCGCAACAAAGCCACGGTCTGGGTGCCGACCCAGGTGCCAGGCATGGCCCGCGAGGCCGCAGCCCAGGCCCTGGGTCTCGACAGCGAGCAGGTTGAAATTCATGTCACTTATCTGGGCGGCGGTTTTGGTCGCCGGCTGGAAGTTGACGTGGTGGCGCAGGCGGCAACCATCGCCCGGCAATTTCCGGGTCGCCCGGTGCAGCTGATCTGGACGCGCGAGCAGGACATGCAGCACGATTTCTACCGGCCGGCCTGTCTGGCCCGATTCGAAGCCGCACTGGACGGTCAAGGGCGCATCGAGGCCTGGTACGCCCGATCGGCCGGTCAGGCCATCACCCCGGGCTACCTGAAGCGGGCTGTCGGATTGCCGGGTGGCGGACCTGACAAGACCACCTCCGAAGGCCTCTTTGACACCGCCTACGAGTTCCCAACCGTGCGGGTCGCTCATGCCACCGTGGACTTGCCGGTACCCGTCGGTTTCTGGCGCGCAGTCGGCCACTCCCACCAGGCCTTCTTCAAAGAAAGTTTCATCGACGAATGTGCCCATGCCAGCCAGAGCGATCCCCTGGCCTACCGGCTGGCGCTGCTGCAAAAACATCCCCGACAGGCAGCAGTACTGCGCCTGGCAGCCGAAAAAGCGGGCTGGGGAACAGCAGCGGGAACCGCCGAAGACGGGGCGCCAATGGCACGCGGACTGGCTTTGCATGAATCTTTCGGCTCGGTCGTGGCCCAGGTGGCCGAAGTGTCTGTGGGGCCACAGCAGCAGATCCGTGTCCACCGTGTGATCTGCGCCATCGACTGTGGGCTGCCTGTCAACCCCAACACCATTGCCCAGCAGGTGGAAAGCTCGGTGGTGTACGGCCTCTCGGCAGCCCTGTACGGCCAGATCGGTTGGAAGAATGGACAAGTTCAGGCCAGCAATTTCCATGACCAGCCGACACTGAGGCTTCACGAGTGTCCGCAGATTGAAACCCATGTCATTCCCAGCACCGCACACCCAGAGGGCGTCGGCGAACCTGCCCTGCCCCCGGTCGCACCCGCAGTGGCCAATGCCTTGTTCAAGCTGACCCAAAAACGACTGCGCGCCCTGCCCCTGCAACTTTAAGCCTGAGCCATGAACACCACCACCCTGAACATCAACGGAAAAAATCACGCGGTTCAAAGTGAACCCGACACGCCCCTGCTGTGGGTCCTTCGGCAGGACCTGGGGCTGACCGGGACCAAATTCGGCTGCGGCATGGCCCTGTGCGGGGCCTGCACCGTGCATCTGAACGGCCAGGCAATTCGCTCATGCAGCACGCCCCTGCAGGCCGCCGCAGGACAATCGGTGACCACCATCGAAGGCGCCACCGACCGCACAGCCCAGGCCGTCCTGCAGGCCTGGACGGAAACCGATGTCTCGCAGTGCGGGTACTGCCAGCCCGGCCAGGTCATGTCCGCTGTCGCTTTGCTGCGCAGCAACCCTCGCCCCGACGACAAGGCCATCGATTCCGCCCTGTCGGGCAATCTGTGCCGCTGCGGCAGTTATCCGCGCATTCGCAAAGCGGTCCAGCTCGCAGCCCGAAAACTGGCGGGATGATCGGCCTTGAAGATGGCTGAAGTCTGGCTGCGTTAGGGAGACCCCTTTTCGGCGGCGGTCATCAAGATGAATTGCAGGGGCTCTTTCAACATCAAACAACCATCCCATTGCGGGTCCTGCAATACCCACCTGGAATTGATCTTTGTGATCAAACGTTTCTAGTTGATCGTTTGCTTTGGATTGAGAAGCACATATTCATCATCATCCACAAATACGCCGTCGAGCTTATCGTTGTTTGGAATCGTTCGTGTGAAATGGAAACCCAGCTTCTTCAGCAAAGATACCGATGCATGATTGCCAACTGTCACAGTTGCCATCAAGCATTTCACTCCGCTGGAAAACAAATGCCTGACAACAACTGAAGCTGCTTCAGTTCCATAGCCTTTGCCCCATTCATCGACAAAGAAGTAGTACCCGAAATTATTTGCGACCATGTGCTGATCGATGCTGACATCTATACACCCTACTGGTGAGTCATCTATCCTTCTGGTCACAAACCAAGCCAGCCAAATTTCCGAGCCATCAGGAGACATTCTGGAGTCTAGACGCGCCCAATTCTCTTGAAGAGATTCAACACTTTTTGGCTTGGACATTGAAATCCAACGGTACAAATCATCATCTTGCAGTTTGGGGAAAGCTGCCGCTGCAAAGCTTGCTTTTAACGGCTTGATAAGTAACCTGTCAGACTCCAGGTATTGATCCAAGATGCGGATTTTTTCTTCCATATTCGAGATCAGACAAACCTCCAAACGACAGTTGTTTCCAACATTCACCAATGGTTGATACACCGTTGAAGCGATTTGGCCTAAGGAACATTTCCTGTCGCCCCCCAACTCTCGCTGGTTCATTTGAATCAAATACCCGGTCTTTGGTTCAGGGCATGAGCTGCAACTGGTGCCGCCACACGGCAGGTTGCAGCTGTAGGGCCCTGTAGCTCCCCTGGGCCCAGGCCTGGGCCATGTCCCTGCTGCGGTGTGAGAGCACATGACCACTTTGCCCGGTCTGGTAAATGAAAACCGAGCGCTCGGGCTCGGCCAGATCGTAGATGGCGCGCAGCGAGGCGGCATGGCGGTTGGCAAAGGGCTCGTGTTTTTCGTTGGCCCAGTACTGCCCCACGTTCACCGTGTGCAGATCGCCTGCGCTCTCGACCCTTGTGTCGAACAATGCTCGCAAGGGAGCCACCTGACCGAAGGGCCGGTGACTGCTGATGGCCGGATGCGCACGGCCCCAGCGCCACTGGTCCATGTCGGAGCCATAACGCGACTCGATCCAGCCCAGGGCCCGGTCCATGGCGGCGGTGGACTGCGCCGTGCAACCGCCCTGACCACACCAGAAGGGATCCTGCCGTTCAAGAATGCCTTCCAGGCCCGCCCGAAAGCTTCGCTTGCCGTAGAGTGCGGCAAAGCGGGATTCGCCCAGACGGGGCGCAATCAAGGCCTTTGTCATTTCATGGGCCCAGACATTCAAAATCAGTCCGGCGGCAGAGCCGACCTGCATCTGCCCATCAAACGCTTTGAGCAAGGCCATGGCCTGCGGACCCAGACGGTGCAGCGGCTGGGCCGCGCGGGCATGAGGCAACAGGGTCTGCGCCCCCAGCGACAGCACATCCTGCTGGATGCGGGCCATGCTGGCCATGTCATGTCGCTCTGACTGCATGAGCAGGGTGCTGATGCGATCAAAACGCTGCGGGGTGTGCCAGTCCTGCCCCATGAAATGGGTGTAGTCCGGGGGCAGTACCTTCTGGTTGGCGGTGGCGTGCCAGCCTTTGGCGGCGATCGCTGCAGAGCCCAGGGACGGGTTGTGTGCATAGGGTAACCATCCGGTCCAGTCGTACTGGGGGAGCCAGCCTGGCGCAGGGGCCATGCCACGCAAGTCGTTGTCGGGCGCCCGTGTGGGCACCCGCCCTACTGCCTGAAACGCCACTTCGCCGCGCGTATCGGCCATCAACACGCTCTGCATCGGTGAGTGGTACTGGGCAAAGGCCGACTGAAGATCATCGGTGGTGCGGGCCCAGTTGGCCAGCATGCCGGCATGCACTGTCTGATTGTCCTCTTCAAGTGCCGCCCAGCGCAGCGCCATGGCGTAGCGCTCGGTGTCGAGCAGGCCCTGGTAGATTTTCTGCACATCGCTGATGAGCGGGCCGTGGCGTGAACTGCGCACGGTCAGATTCACTTCGGGTTGTCCCTTGACCCGGATGGTCTCGTTACGGGTCTGCAGGGCGGCCCAGCCCTGGGGGGTGCGTACCTCGCCCGGGCGGGAGGGATCGAGCTGTTCCAGGTACAGATCCTGCACGTCTGGCCCGGTGTTGGTGAAGGCCCAGGCCACCCCAGCAGTACGTCCCAGCACGACAAAGGGCAGTCCTGGCAGCGTCGCTCCAGTCACATCCAGCGCCGGGTGGTCTGTGCCGCCGGGCAAGGTGCCTGCAGGCGCCTTGAGACGCGCAAAATACCAGATGGCCGGCGAACTCAGGGCCAGGTGGGGGTCGTTGGCCAGCAAGGGCTTGCCGCTGGCCGTGCGGGAGCCCGCCACTACCCAGTTGTTGCTGCCCTTGCCTTCCAGAATGCCAACGTCGCGCACCCAGTCCTGCGACCACTGCGCCAGAGCGCTGGCGGGACGATCCGCAGCGGCCTCGGCCGTTTGCTGCGTTTTGACATAGGCGCCCAACCCTGCATACAGGGCCGAAAGATCGGTCCGGGTGGCCGGGTCTTCACCCGGATAGGCGGGCATCAATTGCCACAGCTGGGGGGTGCTCAAATGCCGCGCAGCGGCAAAACGGGCCGCTTCATTGCCCCAGTTGCCCCCCAGGTCCAACGCCATCATGAGCGCCCACCCGACCGAGTCGGCGGGTGTCCAGGGCCCGGGCTGCACTCCCAGCAGGCGGAATTCAGGCGAAAGGCCTGCAGCACCGCTGCGATGGGCCGCCCCTACACCCTCGGCATAGGCCTGCAGGGCCGCCCGGGTGGCAGCCGGCAGACGGGCCAACTGGCGCTCGGCGGCAGCGATGATACCCAGTGTGCGCATCAGCTTGTCGGTGTCCAGGGTCGCGGGCCCCAGGACCTCGGACAACTGGCCGCGCATCAGGCGGCGATTGAATTCCAGCTGCCAGGCGCGCTCCTGGGCATGGACAAAGCCCAGGGCTCGCCAGACATCCATGGCCGACTGGGCTTCGATATGGGTCACATCCGAGGCATCGCGTCGCACCTGCACTGCGGCAGACAGACCCGGCAGGGCCGTCTGGCCATCGAGCTGTGGCAGGCTTCGCACCATCGACACCGACACCCAGGCACCCAGACACAGCAGCGCAATCACCCCCAGCAGCAGCAGTCGCCCGAACCACACCATGACCACTCCTTGAAAAAACAACCGGCGAAAAAAACGGGGCTTACACGTGACCCCAGACCATCAGGGCATCGCGGCCCTCGGTGACCAGATCAACCCTTGCCCCCACCGGCAACAGGACCTTGGTCGGCACATGACCGAAGGGCAAACCGGTCAGAACCGGAACTTTGATCTGTCTGCGCAACCATTCGACCACTGTCGCCAGTTTGAACCCCTTGTCGTGCCCGGGCACCGGCTTGAACTGGGTGAACTGACCCAGCAAGAGAGCCTTTTGCCGGGACAACACCCCCGCATGCAGCAACTGGGTGAGCATGCGTTCAATGCGGTAGGGGTGCTCGCCCACGTCTTCCAGAAACAGCACCCCTTTGTCAATGGCGGGAAAGAATGGCGTGCCGAGCATCGAACACAGGACCGTCAGGTTGCCGCCCCAGAGCACGGCATCGCGCACTCGCGTCTGGATAACCGCCTCGGTTGCAGGCCGTTGCCAGCCGGCGCCCTCCCCTTGCCCAGCCAACAAATCGTCAAAACAGGCCTGCATGATGTCGTCGGGTGCGCTGGCGGGACCAAAATCCTCCCCCAGAGCCGGCCCTTGCCAGGTGATCCGACCGGTTCGGGTCAGCATCGACAGGTTCAAGGCCGTGAAATCGCTCAGGCCGACAAAATGGGTGCCCCGCTCGATGGCCCGGGCCATGGCCTTGTAGGGCAGACCGGGCAGGATCCGCGTGAGACCGTAGCCCCCCCGTGAAATCAGGGCAATGTCGGCAGCGCTGGCGGCCGCACGCCCGATCGCGGCCATGCGGGTGGCGTCGTCACCGGCAAAACGCATATGGCTGGCAAGCACCGCCGGATCGAGTTCGACCTCGTGGCCCATGGCTTGCAGGCGCCGGACACCACGGCGAAACGCTGCCTTGTCGCGCACTGCGCTGGAGGGAGAAAATACGTAAATGTGGGCCATGGACAGGGTTGCGATCAGGGCCCGAAGTGTCGCACAGCCGCCTGCGCAATCGATTCGCCATGCTCCTGCACAAAGTGACCGGCAGTGGGCAAAAGCATCGGTTCGGGACAGCCCCTGATGAGGGACTGCAAGGCCCGCATCACCGGCTCGCCCAGCACCGGATCCTGCGACCCGATGGCCATCAGCGAGCGGCCTTGCCACTCGTCTTGCCAGAAGGCTTGGGCCTGCCTTGAGATCGCTGCCCCTTCATCGTCCGGAAATTCGGGCACCAGGTCCGGAAAGGACCGCAGCGCGGCCCGGTATCCCCGGTCGGGAAAAGGGGCGTTGTAGGCGGCGGCCTCGGCGGCATTCATGTCGGGATGACCCCGCAGGAACAGGCGCGCCACATCGAATTCGGGCTGGCTGCGACACCACTGCCGCCAGGACCGGAAGCCCTCGCTCAGTGGATTGAGGCCAGTGGCCAAGGTGGTATTCATGACCAGCAAGCCCTGGAAGCGCTGCGGACAAACCATGGGGATGGTCAAACCCAGAATGCCGCCCCAGTCCTGCACGACCAGCACCACTCGCTGCAAATCGAGCCGTTCGATCAGATCCAGCAGGGATTGCCGATGCCAGGCGAAGTGGTGGAAGCTGTCCTTCTTGGGCTTGTCGCTTTTGCCAAAACCGATCATGTCCGGGGCTACCACACGATGCCCCGCTGCCAGCCAGACCGGGATCATCTTGCGGTAGAGGTAGCTCCAGGCCGGGTTGCCATGCAGACACAGCCAGGTCGTTGCGGCATCCTGCGGACCCTCGTCCAAGTAATGCATGCGCAGACCCGACAGGCTCGCAAGATCGCTGACATACCGGGGAGCCCAGGGGTAAGCGGGCAGCGAGCTGAAAGCGGCGTCAGGCGTGCGCAGGGCATCCTCACGCACCGGATCGGCATTCACACGCCGGGGTTTGAAAAAATCCGTCAGCAACTGAGCGCATTCCTGTCTCAGTACATCACCCGTGATCCGGGTTTGGTGGTTGAGTCGGGGGTGGTCAAACAGGTTCAAGACCGAGCCGGCCGCGCCGGTGCGCGGATCAGGAGCGCCATACACGACCCGGTCAAGCCGCGCGTGCAGGATGGCACCGCTGCACATGGCGCAGGGCTCGAGCGTGACGTACATGGTGCATCCCTCAAGCCGGTAGTTGCCCAGCACACGCGCTCCTTCGCGCAGGGCCATGACTTCGGCATGCGCGGTGGGATCGTGCGCAGCAATCGGCGCATTGCGTCCGGTCGCCAGCACCTGGCCGTCCTTGACCAGCACTGCGCCGACAGGCACCTCTCCGGCATCGACTGCCAGTCGGGCCTGCTCCAGCGCTAAACCCATCCATCGATTGTCCTGCTCCGGATTGTTCATACCATCCCCAGTGTTTCCATCCAGCCGGCCAGGGACCGCTCTTGCGCTGTGCCTTGTGACCACAGCGAATGCATGGCGGCATGGGCCTCGGGACGATGCTGGTTGAGCTTGACAGCACAATCGAGTGATTCGATGCGCAACTCGAAGGCCACAATCGCTCCCAACATCCGGCCGGTGTAATCCTCGGGCAAAGCCCTCCACTGGGCGGCATAGGCCGGCTCATGGTCGGCAATCAGTTGCTTGAGCAAGGCGTCCTTGGCCTCCTCGCCCTCGAGCAATCGCGCCTGCACCCGTGCCTGTACCGCCAGATACGACCAGGTGGGCACGCGTTGCAGATCGGCATACACCTTGGGTGACATGTAAGCCTGGGGCCCCATGAAGCTGGCCAGCGCCAGGGGACGCTCCTGCAGGTAGCCCCACAAGGGGTTGGCCCGCGCACAGTGACCCAGCAGCACCTCGGTGCCGCCCTGCGATGACTCCAGACGCAGGGGCAGGTGGGCCACAAAAGGAAAACCTGCCGGGTCGGTGGTGATCAGGCTGGCCAGGGGATGCGCACGCATGATGGCGGCAGCGTGCTCCGGACGGTTGAAATGTTTGGGCAGGTACATGGATCAAGGGCGGAACTAGGGCTCGAATTCGAATCAGACGACCCGCACTGGATCGTGCAGTCCATCGTCCACATGGAGAGATGATGAATCAAACCTTCAGAATACCATCGAGGCTGGCATCCCAGACATAGCCTGGGAACAGGACATCGGCCTGTGGTCGCGTTACGCCCAGCACACGCACCAGCAATTGGGCGAACAGAGCCCGGAAGTCATGATGCACGGGCAAATCGCGTCTGTCGACCAAGGCCTCTGGCGCCAGACCGCTCCATTGTCCGTGCCATTGACCGCCGCGTACAGCATTGCCCATCAGCCAAAGGATGTTGCCACGCCCATGGTCCGTGCCCCGGGTGCCATTCTCGGCACAAGTTCGACCAAACTCGCTCACCACCACAACAAGATCATGAGGCTCGCTGAAAAATGGGCGCAATTGCACCAGTGCCCGACTCAAGTTGGCCAGATTGTTCGCCAGCTGCCCTGTGGCTCCGCCCTGGTTGATGTGGGTGTCCCACCCGCCTGCTGAAAGGAACCCCAAGCGTAGCTGACGATTTTGATCCATCAACTGCCCCAAATTCCGAGCATCGAGAGCCAGCCCCTGGGGTGCACCCGCACCATTGTTTGCGGCCATCTGCTCCTGAGAGGTCATTGCGGAAGAAGTCGATCGCAACATCCGGGACGTCTCCATTCGGCTGTTGGCTCCATCAACGATCGACCGCGACAGGCCCTCGTCAGATCCGTACATGCGGAGAATCGCCTCCCGAACGGCTGGGTTGGCAAGAGCGCCCGGATTCAAGGCGGCCTGCCCGCTGGCCACCAGCTGCACCCTTCGGGGACCCGTGAGAATGCGAGGGCTGGTCTCTCCAACCCCCAAAGCATTGGGCAGACCATCGCCCATCAGGCCTGAGAGCGCATTCAACCATCCTGCCGAGGGCGCACTGGAGCCAGGCTTGCCAGTTTCCCAATGGTATTGGGCATCAAAGTGCGACCGACTCGAGTCGGGTGACCCCACACATGTCAAGGCACTCAGGACACCCGTGTGCCACAACGGCAGCAAGGCTTCGCAGGAGGGGTGCAACCCGAAGAGTTCGTCAAGAGGCAAGGCGGTTTGGCGCGTGCCGTCAGGAGGTCCAATTGCGATTGTTGAGCGCAATTTGGCATAGTGCGCGTCACCATGGGGGATCAGCATCGACAATCCATCATAAGCGCCTCTCAGAAACACCACGACCAGACGTCCTCGTATCAAATGAGTCGCTTGTCCCCACGCCGGCGCAATGGCGAAAGCCAGTGGGGCACTTCCCATGGCCCGAATCAGATCGCGTCTGCGCGGCGTCAACATATGGATTTCAGAAACTGGATTTACTTGAAAATAAATTCTGGGCTTCCCAAAAACAAGCCCATGCGTTGGGTTGGATCCTGCTTCATGACCGCAGAAAGGCTGACCGAACCGAGGTAGGCATACAGATCGGTCCGCTCAGGTGCATTGCGAGCGATGTTGAGGGCGAAATCGATACGTCGGCTCAGAGCTTCAGGCGTCATCCATGCGCTGGCGCTGAAAGAATAGCCGTCTGGCGTTTGCCAACTTTGCACCGGCTGCCCGGCCACTGCCGTAAAGACAAAGGCTTGCTGCCATTTGTTTTTTTCTGCACCAACATCCAGGACACGCAAGGCTCCACAAGCAAAATCGAAGGGCGTTCTGAAGAGCCTGTTCTCAGCAGCCCAGAAATCTGGACTGGCGATCAGGTTCTGCATGACGCGGTAAAGATCGCCTTGAGTTTCGACAAAGGTTCGGGCTAAAGCGTCCACCAGTCGCGTGGGTGGTACGTCGGAAACAAAATATTCGGCCAGACGTTGCGCAATACGTCGCGCTGTTGATGGATGCCGCGCCAGATGACGAATTGCCAGCTCACCCTCGGCTTGACCCGCCTGGGTTGGAGAAGCCGGTAATTCGTGCCCCATCCAGACTTTCTGACCTGTATCGTGCCACCTCATCACGAACTGAAAACCATCGGGAGATCTTGGTGACACAGTCCAACCGGAGAATATCCGAGCCAACTCTCGGACATCTTGTTGGGTGTACCCTCCCTGAACACCCACGGTGTGTAACTCCATGAGCTCACGCGCATAGTTTTCATTGAGTCCTCTGGCGTTGGGCCCACCACGGCCTGGCGCAACGCTCAGCCACTGGTCAAGGTAGTAAAGCATGGCTGGATGACGTGCGCTGGCCAGTAACAGATCCTCAAATCGTCCCAAAGCATGCGCACGGGCAACATGCAAAGCATAGTGTCCTGCAAAAGCACGCACTGGGCCTTTCTGCTGAAATACATTGAAGTGGTTGAACCAGAATTCGGTCAAACGTGCAAGCAGCGGATGCTCGATCTGGTCATTACTGCATGCCGCCAGCCTCCAGGCCACCGCCTTGTTCACCTGAGTGCGATTGAAAAACAGAGGATCCGGCGCCTGACTGAAATCAAAACGCCGCTGGCCAGGCAGGACTTCGTTGATCACCGTCCCAGCTGGAACTGCTGCACGCGCCTCGCGTTCCTTCCGAGCACCTTCGAATAATTCGGGCAGTGAGGCGTTGATGCTCGAAAGTTCGGCCGGTATCCTTGCGGGCTGGCGACTGGCCTCACGAGCAGTGGCCAGCTGACCCAGGGCCCATTCGAGGGGGTTAGAGGCAGACTGTATCTCGGCGAGCAATCCTGGAGTGGGGCCGTAGCTCAGGCGGTTGATGGCACGCCACTGGTCAGCCGATCCATGCGAAACTGTTGTCGCAAGGACCGAATCCTGCCTCTGATGAGCCAGAACCATCGGTCCTTGGGCGCACCCCATGCAGACAATGGCCAAAACAAGGGCCAGCAACAGCCGTGTTGCATTCATGCATACGGAGAGATCCGATGGGTGATTCGTCTGTTTCATTCCCACTCGATGGTCGCAGGCGGCTTGGAACTGACATCATAAGTGACCCGGTTGATGCCGCGTACTTCATTGATGATCCTGCCGGAGACCCTCTTGAGCAGGCTGTAGGGCAATTCGGCCCAGTCGGCAGTCATGAAGTCGCTGGTCTGCACGGCGCGCAAGGCCACCACATAGTCGTAGGTGCGGCCATCGCCCATCACACCCACACTTTTCACTGGCAGGAAGACGGTGAAGGCCTGGCTGGTCAGGTCGTACCAGCTCTTGCCGCTGTG
>CAYMMK010000045.1:0-20882 GCA_964391575.1 uncultured Limnohabitans sp. | reverse complement strand
TGCCAAGCACAGCAATATTCATCCTCTGTTTCAAACCCCTGAAAAATAGGGGTCGGATCCCGATTTCGCCCTGGCGAAACTTGGGCGCTGACCCCTGTTTCTGAAACGCTCGCGAAAGCCTGACCATGTCCGTTTTCACCGAAGACCAGATCCAGCAGCTCGCGGCCGAGCTGCACCAGTCCGAAAAATCCCGTGTGCAGATCGAGCATTTTTCCAAACGCTTCCCGGGCATGACCATTGAAGACGGCTACCGTATCAACCGCGCCTGGATGCAGCTCAAATTCGCTGAAGGGCGTACACCGATCGGGCACAAGATCGGGCTGACCAGCCGTGCCATGCAAATCTCCAGCCAGATCGACGAGCCCGATTACGGCACGCTGCTCGATGACATGCTCTACACCTGCACGCCCGGTCAGGTGCTGGCCATCCCCTTCACCGATTTCATCGCCCCGCGTGTGGAGGTCGAGCTGGCCTTCGTCTTGAAAAAGGAACTGCGCGGCCCGGACGTGACGGTGGAGCAGGTGCTCGATGCCACCGATTACGTGACGCCCGCCATCGAGATCATCGATGCGCGCATTGAGCAATTCGACCGCCACACCAGGGTGATGCGCAAGGTGTTCGACACCATCAGCGACAACGCCGCAAACGCAGGCATTGTGATGGGGGGCAGGCGGGTCGACCCCTTGACCACCGACCTGCCCTGGTGCGGCGCCATCCTTCGTCAGAACGGAGTGGTCGAAGAAACCGGTCTGGCCGCCGGCGTACAAGGGCACCCGGCCGTGGGCATTGCCTGGTTGGCCAACAAGCTGGCTCCCTGGGGCGAGCACTTGCAGGCGGGCGAGATCGTGCTGGCCGGCTCGTTCACCAAACCTGCGTCCGCCCAGTTGGGCGATGTGTTCGACGCCGACTATGGTCCGCTGGGTCAACTTCAATTCCGATTCGTCTGAAAGGCTCTCTCATGAATACCCCTGTCAACACCTTCAAGCAAGCCCTGCGCGAGCGCCGTCCGCAGATCGGTCTGTGGATGGGCCTGGCCAGTGCCTATACCGCCGAGATCTGCGCGCTGGCCGGATTTGACTGGCTGGTCATCGACGGCGAGCATGCGCCCAATGACTTGCGCAGCATCCAGGCGCAGTTGCAAACCCTGGCCGCCTACCCGGGCAGCCATCCCGTGGCGCGCGTGCCGGTGGGCGAGACCTCACTGATCAAGCAGTACCTCGACCTGGGGGCCCAAAATATCCTGGTGCCAATGGTCGATACGGCCGATCAGGCTGCGCAACTGGTGCGCGCGATGCGTTACCCGCAGGACGATGGCCAAGGCGGCATCCGCGGCATGGGGGGGGCACGCGCTTCGCGCTGGGGCCATTACCCAGATTATTTCAAGCGGGCCAACGATGAGGTGTGTCTGCTGGTGCAGGCCGAGTCCCGAGAAGCCCTGCATCATCTCGACGAGATTGCCGCCACCCCGGGAGTTGACGGCGTGTTCATTGGTCCTTCGGACCTGTCGGCCTCGCTGGGCCATGTCGGCAATCAGGCACACCCTGAGGTGCAGGCGGCGATTGCAGATGCGATCGCCCGCATACGCAAGGCTGGCAAGGCCCCCGGGATCCTGACGCCCGACGAGACGCTGGCGCAGCACTACCTGTCACTGGGGGCTGTATTTGTGGCGGTGGGCCTGGATACGCAGATCCTGATGCGCCAGACCACAGCACTGGCCGCGCGGTTCAGGGCAGGGGCAAGCACCACAACCCCGGCCAAAGGCGGCACGTATTGATTCCGCAAGGGCCGCGCTGACCTGCACCCGCCTGGAGCCCACCCCTGCACTGCGAGCGCCTCGAACCGGTCGCAGCCCCTCACCCAGAACCACAGGAGATACGCCATGTTTCCCGCACCTCAACCCCTCGTGCCCTCGCTGCAGGCCCGCGTTCATCCCGAGGAGTGGCAGGCCCGGCTGCAGCTGGCAGCCTGCTACCGTGTCTTCGCGATGCTGGGCTGGACCGAGATGATCTACAACCACATCACGCTGCGCCTGCCCGACAGCGTGACCGGGGGCGACAAGCATTTCCTGATCAACCCCTTCGGCCTTCACTACAGTGAGGTCACGGCCAGCAATCTGGTCAGAATCAACATGCAGGGCGAGGTGCTCGATGGTTCGCCCTACAAGGTCAATCCAGCCGGGTTCGTGGTGCACGCCACCTTGCATGGCGGCATGGATGGCGCGCACTGCGTGATGCACACCCACACCACCGCCGGTGTCGCGGTGGCCTGCCTGGAGGGGGGTCTTTCGCAGACCAATTTCTACTCGGCCCAGCTGCATGACATGGTGGCCTACCATGACTTCGAGGGCATCACCATCCACGCCGAGGAGGGCCCCAGGGTCCTGCAGAGCATCGGCAACAGACCTGCGGTCATACTGCGCAACCACGGCCTGCTGTCCTGGGGGCAAACCCTGCCGCAGACCTTTGCGATCTTGTGGACGCTGCAGCGGGCCTGCGAGATCCAGCTGGCCACACAGAGCATGGGCTCGCCGATTCCGGTCCCCGAGCCGATTGCAGCCCGATGCACGCGCGACGCGCTGCAGTTCAACCCCCACCATGGTGCCGGGCAGGACGTGTTTGAGGCCCTGGTGCGTCAGGTCGATCGCATCGACAGCGGGTGGCGCGCATGAGTGCGGTGGCATTCAACCGGGTGGCGATTGTCGGCGCCGGGGCGATTGGTGGCTGGCTGGGTGTGCACCTGGCGCGGGCAGGCGTGAACCTCGGGGTGCTGGCGCGCGGCGACACCCTGAAGACCCTGCAAAAAACAGGCCTGCAGCTGCATCAGGACGGCTCGTTGCACACGGCGCCGGTGAGGGCCTGCAGCGACGCTGCTGCTTTGGGGGTTCAGGATCTGGTGGTGATTGCGCTCAAGGCCCCCGCGCTGGCTGCGGTCGCCCGGCAGATCGGCCCGATGATCGGACCGGACACCCTGGTCCTGACGGCCATGAACGGTGTGCCCTGGTGGTTCCTGCAGGGTTTTGGTGGTCCGGTTGCAAACCGCACGCTGGCCAGCGTCGACCCTGGTGGTTTGATCGCCAGCGCCTTGCCAGCCTCGCACATTGTCGGCTGCGTGGTGCATGCCAGCTGTTCGGTCGATGCGCCGGGCGTGATCCGGCACCACTTTGGCGATGGCCTGATCGTCGGCGAACCCTCAGGCCTGGCCACCCCACGCGTGCAGGCCCTGCACGCTTTGCTCAGGCAGGCCGGCTTCAACGCCACCCTGTCGCCGCAAATCCAGAAGGACATCTGGTACAAGCTCTGGGGCAATATGACCGTGAACCCGGTCAGCGCCCTCACCGGCGCCACCACCGACCGCATTTTGGATGACGAACTTGTGCGCGGATTCATCTCCAGCGTCATGCTCGAAGCCAAAACCATTGGCGAGCGGATCGGCATTCCCATTGCCCAGAATCCGGACGATCGTCATGCGGTCACACGCAAGCTGGGGGCGTTTCGCACATCCATGCTGCAGGATGTACAGGCTGGCAAGCCGATCGAACTGGATGTGATGGTGGGCGCGGTGCGCGAACTCGGACAGATGAGTGGTGTGGCCACACCCTTTACCGATACGCTGCTGGGTCTGAGTCGCCTGCAGGGCAGGGTGCTGGGGCTGTACCCGCCACAATGAGCCCATGAGCCCTGTCCAGCGCCTGTCTGTCACGGGTTTCGCCACCCTGCTGCTGATCGCCCTGATGATGGGTGCCAACCATGTGGCGGCCCGGCTGGCCTTCAATCACGGGGTCAATGTGATCACGGCGGTCAGTGTACGCAGTGGTGTGACGGCGCTGGTCGTGCTGCTGATCCTCTGGCACCAGCGCGTCGCCTGGCAGCTTGGTCCCCGGCACCGGCGCTATCTGCCACTGATCGGGGTCCTGATCGCCGTGCAAAGTGTCTGCCTTTACTCTTCAGTAGCCCGCTTGCCGGTGGCCCTGGCCCTGCTGGTCTTCAACACCTATCCGATCGCCACTGCGATGTGGGCCCGTGTGCTGTATGGGCACCGCCCTGAACGCTTTGTGGTGATGGTCATGCCGGTCATGATGGTCGGGCTGGCGCTGGCGCTCGATGTGATGGGCGCCACCTCGGGCCTGGGCGCTGCGGCGCATTGGGGACAAATCGGCCTGGGGGTGCTGTTTGCACTGGGGGCGTCGACCACTTTCGGTCTGGCCATGGTGCTGACCCAGTACGAGGCGGGCGATCTCGATGGCCGCCTGCGCACCTTCACCACCATGGCGCAGGTGGCGATATGGGCCAGCCTGGCCTCGCTGACCGGCGGCGGATGGCAACTGCCCGTGGACGCTGCAGGCTGGCTGGGTCTGGGCCTGCTGACCTTTTTTTACGGCACCGCCTTCACCCTCATGTTCACCGTGCTGCCACGGCTGGGGGTGGTGGGCAACTCGGCGATCATGAATGTCGAGCCGGTGTTTGCGCTGGTGCTGGCCTGGGCATTTCTGAACCAGGCGATTGCACCGGTGCAGCTGCTGGGCGCGGCGATCGTGGTGGGCACCGTGATGGCGCTTGGACTTCGCAAGCGCAGCTGAGCCGCCCGCTCAGCCCTCGGGCCTTAACGGGAGAGGGCGCCGATTTCCCGGTTCCAGCGCTCGAGCAGTCGTCGCCGCTCGGCGGCCTTGCCGTACTTTTCAAAGTCGTACTTGATCAGACGCACGCTGTCCATGGACGGGATGCGGGGATCGGGCTTGAAGGTCTTGTTGGCCGGACTTTGCAGACTGTTGGCCCGCGCCCCCAGGGCCTGTCCTTGCGGGCTCATCAGAAAGTCATAGAAGGCCCGCGCCTGCGCGGGGTTGCGCGCGCCCTTGACCAGGGCGATCCCACCGATTTCGTAGGAGGTGCCCTCGCAGGGGGCGGCTGTGGCCACCGGGTATTTCTGGTGTCGCCACATGTCAAAACCGAAGATGAAACTCACACCCACCGCCACCTCCCCCTTGGCCACGTTGGGGGCCTGTGCGGTACCGCTGCGGGTGTATTGGGTCACGTTCCTGTGGAGCGCCTTCATGTAGTCAAAGGCCGCATCCTCACCCATCATCTGCACCAGTCCGGCCAGGATGGTGTAGGCCGTGCCGCTGGAGGCCGGATGGGAAATTTCGATTTCTCCCTTGTAGACCGGTTTGATCAGGTCAGCCCAGCATTTGGGCTCGGGCAGCTTTTTCTTTTTGAGCAGCTCGGTGTTCCAGCCAAAGCCGATCGCGCTGGTATAAAACCCACCGACCATATTGGCCGACATGGCGTACTGCCGCACGCTCCAGCCGTGCAGATCGTTCATGTAATCCGGCCGGTAGGGCGCCAGCAAACCCATTTCGGCCGCCTGCAAAAAAGGATCGCCCGTACCGCCCCACCAGAGGTCGGTCTTGGGGTTGGCCGCTTCGGCGCGCAACTGCGCCAGCGCTTCGCCGGTCGCCTTGCGGGTCTGCTGCACCTGGATGCCGGTGGCCTTGGTGAATTCGGTGGCCGCCAATTCGCACCAGCTCTGGTCGGTGCTGCAGATGGCGTTGACACTGCCGGTCTGGGCTTGGGCGCTGACGGTCAGGGCCAGTACGGCAGCCGGGAAGGCAACAATGGGCCAGGGTTTCATGCGTCTGTCCTTGTCTTCAGAAGTGTTCATGCGGTGCCAGATAGCGCCACTGCCCTGCCGGCAGCTGCCCGAGCAGCACGCGCCCCATGCGGATGCGCTTGAGGCCCACCACCTTCAAGCCCACCTGTTCGCACATCCGGCGGATCTGGCGCTTCTTGCCTTCGGTCAGAACAAATCGCAATTGCTCGGGGTTTTGCCACTCTACCCTGGCGGGTTTGAGGGGTTTGCCGTCCAGGCTCATTCCGTGGCGCAGGCGTTCGAGTTGCGCTGACGGGAATACGGCCTGCACATTGGTGCTGACACGATCGTTCTCGCCAATGGTGCTCAGGTGGCGGGTGGTTTTGCCGCCATAGGTGGCCGAGGCCTTGGATGCAGCCTGGGTGTTTTCCTGGCCGGTGTAGGCCACGCGCACCAGATATTCCTTTTCCATCTCGGAGTCTTCACCGATCAGCTGGCGCGCCACGCGGCCATCCTGTGTGAGCACCAGCAGCCCGGTGGAGTCGATGTCCAGCCGGCCCGCAGGCGCCAGTCCGCGCAGCTGTTGTGGCGTGAAACGCGTGCGAGAGGGGTCACCCTTCCAGTGGTTGCTGGCCTGAATCAGCGTGACTGCGGGCAGGTGCCCGTCTTCGGCCTGGCCACTCACATAGCCCATGGGTTTGTGCAACAGGATGGTGACCTGTTGTTGCTGATGCGCTTGCGCAGCCTTGTCCACGGTGATGCGGTCGGCCGAAGTGACCTGCTGGCCCATGCCAGCCACCTGGCCATTGACTCGGACCCAGCCTTGCGCGATCCATTCATCGGCCTCGCGGCGTGAACAGATTCTGAGTTCGGCCATGCGCTTGTTGAGCCGCACCGTCTGCGCCAGACCGGGTGTGGGGCCAGTGACCGGGGAGGCAGGAGAGGGTGGAGTGGGCATCAGGGGGGCGGCCGGCGCAGGCGCCGAAGCAGTGCTGGTGCGTCTTAGAAGTGGGCGTGAATGCATGGTGGACCGGGTCTATCAGCGATTGTCGCTCCTGCGCTCGATCATCACCCGACGCAGTCCGTCCAGGTCCAGAATGCGCACGCCTCCGTAGGTCACCTCGATAAGCCGCATCGTTTGCAGGGCTTGCAGGGCCTCGTTCACGCGCTGGCGGGACAGGCCGGCCAGGTAGGCCAGCTCCTGCTGGGTGATCCGCAGCACATCGCCCACGCCGGGATACAGCACCGGGTTGAACAAGCCGGCCAGGCTGCGCGCCACCCGGGACTCCGGGTTGTTGAGGCGGTCGGCCTCGCGCGCAGCAATGAACTGGCCCAGCCGTTCGTTGAGCTGGTGCATGATGAAACGGTTGAAGCCCAGCGAGTGGTCCACGAGCCAGTGGAAGGTGTCGGCCGGCAAGCCCGCCACCACGCTCGGGCGCAGCGGCTGGATGTTGTAGCGGTAGCTTTCACGCTTGAGCACCGTGCCCTCGCCGAACCAGCCTCCGGGCGGAATGCCCAGGAAGGTCATGGTCTGGCCACGCGCGTCGTCATTGCTCATCTTCAGCAACCCCGAGATCACGCCAAACCAGTAGGTCACTGGCCGGCCCACGCGACACACATAGTCCCCGGGCTGCGGGTCGCTGACCACCAGCTGGGGCTCGATTTGCTGGCGTTCATCGTTTCGCAGCAAGCCCAGCCAGGGAATCTGGTCGAGCTCCATCCGCGTGGGTGGTCTGCGTCGCTGATACACGCTCGGGTGGGCAGGCATGCGGTGTCAGTCCGTTGTCAGTCGCGCTAGGGGTCTTCCCTGAATTGTCGTTGAAACGACAACTTGGCGTCAAACCTGGGCCTAGCATGAGGCCCAGTTCCACACAGCCTTTCCATCCTGGAGATCGGTAACGCCATGCAATCGACCTTTCCCCGACTGTTGCTTGACCATGCCCGCCAGCGCCCCGCCGCGCCGGCCCTGCGCGAAAAGGAGTACGGTATCTGGCAGACCATTGATTGGCAGTCGCTGGCCAAAATGGTCGAGCAGGTGGCCTGCGGGCTGCACCAGGCCGGTCTGCGGCGGGGTGAACATTTGGTCGTCATCGGCGCCAACCGTCCCCGGCTGTACGCCACCATGCTGGCGGCGCAATCGATCGGTGCCATTCCGGTCCCCCTGTACCAGGACGCTGTGGCCGCCGAATGCGTTTTCCCGATCAACAATGCCGAAGTGCGCTTTGCGGTGGTTGAGGACCAGGAGCAGGTCGACAAGATGCTCGAGATCCGCACCCAATGTCCGCAGCTTCAGTACATCTATTTTGACGATCCCCGCGGCCTGCGCAATTACACCGTTGAGGGGCTGGGCTCGGTGGATGAACTGATCGCGGCCGGGGGGGTGTTTGCCCAGCAGCATCCGCAGTTTTTTCATGCCGAAGCCGAACAGGCCCAGCCCGGCGATGTGGCGGCCATGTTTTTCACATCCGGTACCACCGGCAATCCCAAAGGGGTGGTGCACACCCACCGCTCCCTGATTGACCGGGCCGAAGCTGGCGCCGAGTTCGACAGGCTGACCCATGCCGAGGATGTGCTGGCCTACCTGCCGCCGGCCTGGATCGGCCAGAACATCTTCAGTTATGCACAGTGGCTGGTCTGCGGCTATGTGGTCAACTGCCCCGAGTCGGTCGCCACCGTGGGTATTGATCTCAAGGAGATCGGGCCGACTTATTACTTTGCCCCTCCGCGCGTGTTTGAAGGCATGCTCACCAGCGTGATGATCCGCATGGAGGACGCCAGCCGCCTCAAGCGCAGGATGTTCCACCATTTCATGACTGTGGCTCGGCGCGTCGGCCCCGCCCTGATGGACGGCAAATCCGTGGGACTTGCAGACCGGCTGAGCTATGCCCTGGGGGACTGGCTGGTTTATGGTCCGCTGCGCAACAACCTCGGTTTTTCCCGCGTGCGCGTGGCCTACACCGCCGGTGAGGCGATCGGCCCGGACCTGTTCACCTTCTATCGCTCCATCGGGGTCAACCTCAAGCAGCTTTATGGCTCCACCGAAACGGCGGTGTTCGTCTGCCTCCAGCCGGACCACGAGGCGCGTGCGGATACGGTGGGCGTGCCTTGCAAGGGCGTGGAGATCAAGCTTTCTGACAGTGGCGAGATTCTGGTGAAGTCGCCTGGGCTGCTCAAGGAGTACTACAAGAATCCCAAGGCGACCGAGGAGGTGCTCAGTGCCGACGGCTGGTACCACACCAGCGATGCCGGATTCATCGACAGCCACGGTCACCTCAAGATCATCGACCGGGTCAAGGATGTGGGTCGCATCCAGGGCGGCGTGCATGACGGTGCCATGTTCGCCCCCAAATACGTGGAAAACAAGCTCAAGTTCTTCCCCCATATCAAGGAAGCGGTGGCCTACGGTGACGGGCGCGACCAGGTCTGTGTGATGCTCAACATCGATTTCGACGCCGTCGGCAACTGGGCCGAACGACGCAACCTGCCCTATGCCGGCTACACCGATCTGGCGGGCAAGAGCGAGGTGTATGACCTGATCTGCGAGTGTGTGGAAAAGGTCAACGCCGATCTGTCCGAGGACGCCATGCTCGCGGGCAGCCAGATCAGCCGCTTTTTGGTGTTGCACAAGGAGCTTGATGCCGACGACGGCGAGCTCACCCGCACCAACAAGGTTCGTCGGGGCTTCATTGCTGAAAAGTACCAGCCCCTGATCGATGCGTTGTATGGGGGTAAGAGCGAGCAGTTCATCGAGACCGTGGTCAAGTTCGAGGACGGGCGCAGCGGCCGCGTCAGCGCCACCCT
Organism: uncultured Limnohabitans sp.; assembly: GCA_964391575.1. Lineage (GTDB taxonomy): Bacteria > Pseudomonadota > Gammaproteobacteria > Burkholderiales > Burkholderiaceae_C > Limnohabitans_A. The sequence goes on along the minus strand of CAYMMK010000045.1, from coordinate 11,498 downwards.
CCGGATCATGGATGCCAGGACGTTCGCCCCGGTGAAGGCGGCAGCATGATGGGCATCGCACTTCATCCAAAGAAACACACGGGGGCCCAATGAGCAAAGTCATTGGCGATGTCATTCTCGACGTCAGGAACATCAGTCTGCGGTTTGGCGGCGTGAAGGCGCTGACCGACATCTCCTTCAATGTGAAGGAGCATGAAATTCGCGCCATCATCGGCCCCAACGGTGCGGGCAAGAGCTCCATGCTCAACGGCATCAACGGCGTGTACACCCCGCAGCAGGGCACCATCCCCTTCCGTGGCCAGACCTTTGACCACATGAACAGCCGCCAGGTGGCCGAGATGGGCATTGCCCGCACCTTCCAGAGCCTGGCCCTGTTCAAGGGCATGAGCGTGATTGACAACATCATGTCGGGCCGCAACCTCAAGATCAAGAGCAACATCCTGCTGCAGGCGCTGCGCATCGGTCCGGCCCAGCGCGAGGAAGAGCAACACCGCGAGAAGGTCGAGCAGATCATCGATTTCCTGGAAATCCAGGCTTTTCGCAAAACCCCGGTGGGCCAGCTGCCTTACGGCTTGCAAAAACGGGTCGATCTGGGGCGGGCCCTGGCCATGGAGCCTCAGGTGCTTTTGCTCGACGAGCCGATGGCCGGGATGAACCTCGAGGAAAAGCAGGACATGTGCCGCTTCATCCTCGACGTCAACGATGAGTTTGGCACCACCATCGTGCTGATCGAGCACGACATGGGCGTGGTGATGGACATTTCAGACCGCGTGGTCGTGCTCGATTACGGCAAGAAGATTGGCGATGGCGAGCCCGAGGAGGTGCGCAACAACGAAGACGTGATCAGCGCCTACCTGGGCACCTCGCACTGACAAGGACACAGACACCATGGCTTTTTTTCTGGAAACCCTGTTTGGCGGCCTCATGGCCGGCATGCTGTACTCGCTGGTCGCGCTGGGCTTCGTGCTGATATTCAAGGCGTCTGGCGTGTTCAATTTCGCCCAGGGCGCGATGGTGCTGTTCGCGGCCCTGGCCATGGCCCGGTTTTCCGAATGGATTCCCCAATGGCTGGGCATCGACAACAAGATCATCGGCAATGTGCTGGCGTTCATGGGGGCGGCCGTATTGATGTTCCTGCTGGCCTGGCTCGTCGAGCGGCTGGTGCTGCGCCATCTGGTCAACCAGGAGGGCGTGACCTTGCTGATGGCGACTCTGGGTATCACCTATTTCATTGACGGTCTGGGGCAGACGATATTTGGCAGTGCCGTCTACCGTATCGATGTAGGTATGCCCAAGGAGCCCATTTTCGTGTTCGATGGCGTCTTCCAGGGTGGACTGCTGATCAACAAGGAAGACCTGATCGCCGCGCTGGTGGCGGCCTGCCTGGTGCTGGGCCTGAGCCTGTTTTTCCAGCGCACGCCGACGGGTCGGGCCTTGCGTGCCGTGGCCGATGATCACCAGGCGGCGCAGTCGATCGGCATTCCCCTCAACCGGATGTGGGTGATCGTATGGTTTGTGGCGGGCATCACCGCGCTGGTCGCCGGCATCATCTGGGGCTCCAAGATCGGGGTGCAGTTTTCCCTGACCACGGTGGCCCTCAAAGCCTTGCCGGTGATCATTCTGGGCGGGTTGACCTCGGTGCCCGGGGCGATCATTGGCGGTCTGATCATCGGTGTGGGTGAAAAACTCTCCGAGGTCTATATCGGCCCGATGGTGGGTGGCGGCATCGAGCTTTGGTTTGCCTACGTGCTGGCGCTGGTGTTCCTGCTTTTCCGTCCGCAGGGCCTGTTCGGCGAAAAAATCATTGATCGCGTCTGAAGGACGCACATTCATGATTTTTCAACGAAGACCCACTTTGCCAAGCACAGTCAAGCCCTGCGGGTTGAAGCCAAAAGGTCAGTGAGTCAGGTTCAAAAAAAGAGAGTCTCACCATGTTCTACAGAGAAAACGGCCAGTTCAAGACCACTTACCAGAAGGACCAGCAGATCTTCACGATTGCGCAGGACCGCTGGGCGATCGGCCTGTTGCTGGTGTTGGCCTTTGTCGGCGTCCCCCTGCTGGCTGACGAGTACATGTTCCGGGCCATCCTGATTCCTTTTGTCATCCTGTCGATGGCAGCCATCGGGGTCAACATTCTGGTGGGCTACTGTGGGCAGATTTCCCTGGGTTCGGGCGCATTCATGGCGGTCGGCGCCTACATGGCCTACAACGCCTTCGTGCGGGTTGAGGGTATGCCCCTGATTGTGGCCCTGCTGGTAGGCGGTCTGTGTGCGATGCTGGTGGGAATACTCTTTGGCATCCCCAGCCTGCGGGTCAAGGGGCTGTACCTGGCGGTGGCCACTTTGGCCGCACAGTTCTTCTGCGACTGGGCCTTCGCCCGCATTGACTGGTTCACCAACAACAGTTCCTCGGGCTCGGTGGCGGTTTCGGGTCTGAGCCTGCTGGGATGGACCATCGATGAGCCCGGTGAAAAATACCTGTTTTGCCTGGCATTGACAACGATCATTGCGCTGCTGGCCAAGAACCTGGTGCGCAGCGCCATCGGCCGCGAGTGGATGGCCATCCGGGACATGGATGTGGCGGCGGCGGTCATCGGCATTCGCCCGATGTACGCCAAGCTCAGCGCCTTTGCCGTCAGTTCCTTCATTGTGGGCGTGGCGGGGGCCCTGTGGGGGTTTGTGCATCTGGGCTCCTGGGAGCCGGCTGCGTTTTCGATTGACCGCTCCTTCCAGTTGCTGTTCATGGTGATCATTGGCGGCATGGGCTCGATCATGGGCTGCTTTTTTGGTGCGGCCTTCATCGTCGTCTTGCCCATCCTGCTCAACCAGCTGCTGCCTGCGGTCGGTGAAATAGTGGGCGTGACGGTGTCGACCGCCATGATCTCCCACGCCGAGTACATGATCTTTGGTGCACTGATCGTTTGGTTCCTGATTGCCGAGCCGCACGGGCTGGCCAAGTTGTGGAGCATTGGCAAGCAAAAACTCCGGCTCTGGCCCTTTCCGCATTGATTTCCAAGAGAGGGGCGCACGGCCGACACCTCGTGCGCAGACCTCGTTCCGATTGCAAGGTGTTCAACGAGGAGACAGCATGAAATTCAGGAAAATCGCGCTCAGCGCATGCATGGCGGCCGCCAGTCTGGCAGCGGTTGTCGCAACGGTGCCGGCAATGGCGCAGGCCCAGGGGAAAGTCCAGTTCTTTCCCAGCCTGACCGGCCGCACCGGTCCGGTGGCACCCAACGCCACCCCCTTTGCCAATGGCTATGCGGACTACATGAAGCTGATCAATGCACGCGGCGGGATCAACGGCGTCATGACCCTGGTCGAGGAGTGCGAGACGGCCTACGCCACCGACCGTGGTGTCGAGTGCTACGAGCGCCTCAAGGGCAAGCATGGCGGCGCCACGGTATTCCAGCCCTTGTCCACCGGCATCACTTTTGCCCTGACCGAAAAGGTGGCGAATGACAAGGTGTCGCTGATCACCTCCGGCTATGGCCGCAGCGACTCGGCCGACGGCGGCATCTTCAAGTGGAACTTCCCGCTGATCGGCCACTACTGGGTGGCCGGTGACGTGGTGCTGCAGCACATCGCCAAGCAGGAGGGGGGCTGGGACAAGCTCAGGGGCAAGAAGATTGCCGTCGTCTATCACGACAGCCCGTTCGGCAAGGAGCTGCTGCCGATCGTGCAGGAGCGCGCGGCCATGCACGGCTTTACCCTGCAGTTGCTGCCGGTGCCCGCACCCGGCGTGGAGCAGAAAGCCGTCTGGCTCCAGGTGCGCCAGCAAAGGCCTGACTTCGTGGTGATGCAGACCTGGGGTGTGATGACACCGACCGCCATTCGCGAAGCGATCGCGGTGGGCTATCCGCGCGAGAAAATGTTTGGCACCTGGTGGTCGGGTGCCGAGCCCGATCTCAAGGACATCGGTGCGCCGGCCAAAGGCTACAGTGCCGTCATGATGCAGCACGGCGCAGAGCCGCAATCGGCGGTGGTCAAGGAAATTCTCGAGAAAGTGCATGCCAAGGGGCAGGGCACCGGTCCCAAGGAGGAGGTCGGACAGGTGCTGTACATGCGCGGCGTGGTCGGCGCCATGCTGGCCGTCGAAGGTGCGCGTGCAGCCCAGGAGCGTTTTGGCAAAGGCAAGCCCGTCACACCCGAGCAGGCCCGCTGGGGGTATGAAAACCTCAACCTCACCCAGGCCAAGCTCGATGCCCTGGGCTTCAAGGGAGTGATGCGTCCCGTCTCCACCAGCTGTTCGGACCACATGGGTTCGGCCTACGGCCGCATCCACACCTGGGACGGTGCCAAGTTCACCTGGTCCTCGGACTGGCTGCAGGCCGACGAGCAGATCATTCGTCCGATGGTGAAGTCCTCGGCCGAGAAGTATGCCGCCGAAAAGAAGTGGACACGTCGCTCTGCCCAGGACTGCCAGTCCTGACCGGCTGACCGTCATGGCCAGGGGCACCTGCCGCGTGGTTCTCCCTGTGAGGGACTGCCAACGGCCCCGGGCTCCTGCCTTGACGGCCACTGCACCGGGTGGCTGCCCAGGCAGCCACCAGATGAAAACGTCGACTGCGCAATGCCGGCGTTTTCATCTGGACACATACAGACAAGGGTCTCCATGGACACGAAAAACATTGTTCTGAACGTCAACGGCATCGAGGTCATCTACAACCATGTGATCCTGGTGCTCAAAGGCGTCTCGCTGCAGGTGCCCGAGGGCGGCATTGTGGCCATTCTGGGGGGCAACGGTGCCGGCAAGACCACCACCTTGCGTGCGGTCTCCAACCTGCTCAAGGGTGAGCGCGGCGAGGTCACCAAAGGATCGATCGAATTGCGGGGCGAACGTATCGACAACCTGTCCACCGCCGATCTGGTGCAGCGGGGGGTGGTGCAGGTCATGGAGGGGCGGCACTGTTTTGCCCACCTGACCATCGAGGAAAACCTGATGACAGGCAGTTACACCCGCAGCGACAAGGCCGAGGTGGCGGCCAATCTTGAGAAGGTTTACAACTATTTTCCACGCCTGAAAACCCGCCGCACATCGCAGGCGGCCTACACCTCCGGCGGCGAGCAGCAGATGTGTGCCATCGGACGCGCCCTGATGGCCAACCCCAGCATGGTCTTGCTTGACGAGCCGTCCATGGGTCTTGCACCGCAAATCGTCGAAGAGGTGTTCGAAATCGTCAAGGACCTCAACACCAAGGAGCGGGTCACCTTTTTGCTGGCCGAGCAGAACACCAACATGGCCCTGCGCTATGCCGACTATGGCTACATCATGGAGTCGGGCCGCATCGTCATGGACGGTGCAGCGGCCGACCTGCGCACCAATGAAGACGTCAAGGAGTTTTACCTGGGCGTGGGCGGCGGCGAACGCAAGAGCTTCAAGGATGTCAAGAGCTACAAGCGGCGCAAACGCTGGCTCGCATGAGCCGGCCGGCGCATGCCAGCCGCATCGTTTGCCTGCGTTTCAGGTTTTCGGTGCTCCCAGCCCCAAGTTCCGGGTTCTGACCTGAACTGAAATGTTCACCACTGTCCTTCACCATGAGCCTGCATCACGACGCCCTTGAAACCCGCAGCCCGCATGAGCGTGAAGCCGCCCTGATGGCAGCCCTGCCGCTGCAGATTGCCCATGCCCAGACGGCCAGCACGGCTTTTGCGCACCTGCTGCAAGGTGTGGAGGCCGCAGCCATCACCTCGCGCGCAGCGCTGGCGAAGCTGCCTGTCACCCGCAAGCACGAACTTCTGGCCCGGCAGCAGGCGCACCGCGCCACCGACCCGTTCGGGGGGTTCTCGGCCATTGGATGGCGGGGACTGGTGCGCAGCAGCGGGGTGCGGCGTGTGTACCAGTCGCCCGGACCGATTTACGAGCCCGAGGGGCATCTGGCCGACTATTGGCGCTCGGCCAGGGCCATGGCCGCTGCCGGATTCGAGTCTGGCGATCTGGTCCTCAACTGCTTCAGCTACCACCTCACCCCTGGCGCCTGGATCATGGAAAGCGGCGCCCATGCCCTGGGTTGTGCGGTCATACCGGGTGGGGTCGGCAATACCGAGCAGCAGCTGGCGGCTGTGGCCGATCTCCAGCCGGTGGCTTATGCGGGCACCCCGAGTTTCCTGAGGATTCTGGTCGAAAAGGCCGCCGAGGCCGGCCTGAGCCTGTCCATCCGCAAGGCCCTGGTGTCTGGCGAAGCCTGCCCGCCGTCCCTGCGGGACTGGTTGGTGGCCCGGGGGATCGAGGCCTTTCAGTGTTACGCCACGGCCGATGTCGGGCTGATTGCCTACGAGACCCCTGCCCGTGAGGGCCTGGTGGTCGACGAGGGCGTGTTGCTGGAAATCGTGCGTCCGGGCACTGGCGATCCTGTGCCCGAAGGCGAGGTGGGGGAGGTGGTGGTGACCGTGCTCAACCGCGACTATCCGTTGATCCGCTTTGGAACCGGAGACCTTTCGGCGCTCTTGCCCGGCGCATGCCCGACCGGCCGCACCAATCTGCGCATCAGGGGCTGGCTCGGGCGGGCAGACCAGACCACCAAGGTGCGCGGCATGTTCATCCACCCGGGTCAGATTGACCAGGTCGTCAAGCGTTTTGATGGACTGGGTCGGGCCCGTCTGGTCGTCAGCGGAGAAATGGCCAATGACCAGATGGTGCTGCGAGTCGAATGTGCCGAAACCGGTAATGCCGGCCTGCAAGGGCGGATTGCCGAGGCGGTTCGCGATGTCACCAAATTGCGCGCCGATGTGCAATTGGTCAACCCTGGCAGCCTGCCCAACGATGGCAAGGTCATCGAGGACGCCCGCAGCTATGCCTGAAGACTGTCCAGGGGCCCTTGCGACCCGCAATGCCGTCTGCAAATCAAGGGCTTTTCTCGATTCCGATAATCAAGCAGTGCAATTACACTGAAACTTCTTTTGGAGACACGCATGAAACAATGGTTTGCCCTGACCGCTCTGGCGGTCTTCACCACAGGCGCATACGCGCAGGCTTTTCCCGGCTCCAAGCCGGTGACTTTTGTGGTCCCCTTTGCCGCCGGCGGTCCGACCGACCGGGTGGCCCGTGATCTGGCCGAGGCCATGCGCAAGTTCGTGCCGGGCGGCAACTTCGTGGTCGAGAACACCGCCGGTGCGGGGGGCACCATCGCCGCCACCAAGGTTGCCAAGGCCAACCCCGATGGTCATACACTGCTGGTCTGGCACATCGGCATGGCGGCCACACCGGCCCTGTACCGCAAGATCCAGTACAAGCCGCTGGAGGACTTCGAGTACCTGGGCATGATCAACGAAGTGCCCATGACTCTGGTGGGCAAGCCGCAACTGCCAGCCAATACCTACCGCGATTTTGAAAATTACATCCGCGCCAACGCGGGCAAGCTCAACATTGCCCATGCCGGTCTGGGCTCGGCGTCGCACATCTGCGGCCTGCTGTGGCAGTCCACCCTGCAAAGCAAGGACGCCATGACCACCATTCCTTTCGGGGGTACCGCTCCGGCCATGACCGCCCTGATGGGGGGGCAGGTGGATGTGATGTGCGACCAGACCACCAACACCACGGCCCAGATCGAGGCCGGGCGCATCAAGGCTTTTGCGGTCACGACGGCCAAGCCCTTGTCCGGGCATCCGGTGCTGCGCCATTACCCCTCCCTGCAGGAAATGGGCCTCAAAGGCTTTGACCTGACCATCTGGCACGGGCTGTATGCGCCCAAAGGCACGCCCGCTGCAGTGCTGCAGACCCTCAATGAAGGCCTGAAGAAAGCCCTCAAGGACCCTGAATTCATCAAGAAGCAGGAAGGTCTGGGCGCGGTGGTCGTGACCGACAAGCGCGTCGAGCCTGCCGAACACAAGAAGTTTGTGGCCGCCGAGATGACCAAGATCAAGGCCGCCGTGGATGCGGCCGGCAAGTACGCGGACTGAAGGCCCTGGCGCCCATGAAAAAAGCGCCTGCGGGCGCTTTTTTCATGGGCCTTGGACACCCTAACACTGCGGGTGTCGACAGGGGGGGCGCCGGCTCAGTGCAACTGATCGAGCGCCCGGGCCGCACCCCACAGGGCTGGCGAGTGCTCGGTGTGAATGACCCACACGGGCACTTCGGCCAGGTAGACGCCATAGCGCCCCTTGTCTTCGAATTCGCGCCGAAAGCCCGAATGTTCAAACCAGCCGAGCAAACGCGGCACGATGCCGCCGCCAATGAACAGACCTCCACGCGCACCCAGTGTCAGGGCCAGGTCGCCTGCCACGCGACCGAGAAAGACTGCAAACATGTCCAGGGTCTGGAGACAGCTTGACTCGCCTTGCTGCAAGGCCAGCCGGGTGATGCCGGCGGCATCCAGGGGCTGCTGGGGTGCTGTGTCCCCACGCACGCAGCGCAGGGCAGCGTGCAGGTCCTCCAGCCCTTGCCCCGACAACACACGTTCAGCCGACACATGCCCAAAACGCCGCTGCAGGACCTGCAGAGTTTCGAATTCCAGTGCGGTGCGCGCTGCCAGCGTGACATGGCCGCCCTCGCCGGCCATGGGCAGCCATTGCCCCTGTGAGGGCAACAGCCCTGAAACTCCCAGCCCCGTGCCGGGGCCGATCAGGGCGACCGGGGCCTGTTCGGCCCCCCGCAGCGGCCCTCCCACGGGAATTTTGCTGTCGGCCGGAAGATCGGGCAAGGACAGCGCCAGGGCCGTGAAATCGTTGATGACGCGAAGCGCCTGAAGGCCCAGTTGCTGCTGCAGGGCCTGAACCGAGAAGGCCCAGTGGTGATTGGTCATGCGCACGCTGTCGCCAGTGACCGGACAGGCGATGCCCAGACAGGCCGCTCGGGGACGGTCAAGGCCTTCGCTGTGCAGGTAATGCTCGATGGCCAGGTCGATACCGGCATGGTCGGCGCAGGCCAGCACGCGGATGTTTTGCAAGGCCTGCCCGGGGGCGGCCTGCCAACCAAAACGCGCGTTGGTACCGCCCACATCGCCCAGCAGCCGAGGAAACAAGGTCGCGCAGGACATCGGAAAGGAACTGATGAACGCCCGGTCCCGTCAGGCCAAGCCCGCCAGGCGCCATGGGCAGATAAAACCGGATGAAGTGGTGTCAATCACTAGTTGGCAAACTGCTCGGAGCCGACAATGCCCAGCTTGACCAGCCCGCCGCGCTGGGCAGCAGCCATCACGGCCGCCGCTGCGTCGTACTTGGCTTTGGCATGGGAGCGGATGTGCACCTCGGGTTGCGGGTTCATGGCTGCCGCATCGGCCACAGCCTGGGCCAGCTCGGCGCGCGAGCCAAGCACCTTGCCATTCCAGTTGATGGCGTTGTTTTCCTCGATATTGACCTTGATCACTACCGGCTCGCTCTTCTTGGCGGCATTGGTGTTGACCGGCATGTCCAGGTTGACCGAGTGCAACTGGGACGGAATGGTGATGATCAGCATGATCAGCAGCACCAGCATCACATCGATCAGTGGCGTGGTGTTGATGTCCATCATCACTTCCGGCTCGCTGCTGCCCGAGCCCGGGCCGACATTCATTCCCATTGCATGCTCCTCTATGCGTAGACCGATTCGGGTGGCTCAGTTGGTGGGCTCGGTGATGAAACCCACCTTGGTGATGCCCGAGCGCTGCACCGCGTACATCACCCGGCCCACCGCTTCGAAGTCGCTGGCGCCGTCGCCGCGAATCTGCACCTCGGGCTGTGGCTTCATGACCGCAAACTTCTTCATGCGCTCAAACAGGTCGTTGCTGTTCTTGATCGGGGTGTCGTAGAGAAAAATCTTGCCGCCCTTGTCGACCGAGATGATGACGTTCTCGGGCTTGGTCTCGCGCACCACGTTCTTTTCCTTGGGCAGGTCCACCTTGATAGAGGTGGTCACCACTGGAATCGTGATCAGGAAGATGATCAGCAGCACCAGCATCACATCCACCAGCGGTGTGGTGTTGATGGTACTGATGATTTCCTCGTCCGACTCGCCTACGCTCATCGCCATGGCAGCTCTCCTGATGGGGTGGATTACTTCTTGCCGGAGGCCAGCAGCACCGCGTGAAGATCGGAGCCGAAGGCATTGACCTGCTCGAGCACGGCCTTGTTGCGGCGCACCAGCCAGTTGTAGCCCAGCACCGCGGGCACGGCCACCGCCAGGCCGATGGCCGTCATGATCAGCGCCTCGCCCACCGGGCCGGCCACCTTGTCAATCGAGGCCTGGCCGGTCATGCCGATCTTCACCAGGGCGTGGTAGATGCCCCAGACCGTGCCGAACAGTCCCACGAAGGGGGCGGTCGAACCGACCGTGGCCAGGAAGGCCAGGCCATCCTGCATGCGGCTCTGGATGTTGCCGATGGCGCGCTGGATGCTCATGGTCACCCAGGTATTGAAGTCGACGGCACCCATCATGCCGTCATGTTTGGAGGCACCCTCCAGACCTTTTTCTGCAATGAAGCGGAACGCGCTGTCCTCGGGCAGGGCGTCAGCCCCCTGGCGCACCGTGCCGGCGCTCCAGAACTTTTCCTGAGCCAGCTTGGCCTGTTTGCCCAGTTTGTTCTGTTCGGCCAGCTTGGTGACGATCACATACCACGAGCCAATGCTCATGATGACCATGATCAGCAGCGTGCCTTTGGCCACCATGTCGCCCTGGGCCCACAGGGCCTTGAGGCCGTAGGGGTTTTCTTCCACCACTTCGGTTGCGGCCGAGGCGACGGCCGCAGGGGCCGCAGCTGAGGCTGGCTCGCTGGCCTGGGCCAGGGCGGCACCGGCGTTGACAAAGCTGGCCGCCAGCGCCAGCGCAGCCAGGAAGGTTTTGAGATGCTTGAACATGATGGCCTCACTCCTTAGGGGGTATTGCTGTGAATTTCATTTGGGGTCGATTCAGGCGCCGTCATTCGAGACGCCAGGTGTAGCTCATGGTGGCCCAGGCCTGTTCGGGCTGGCCGTTCAGAGTGGCCGGCTTGAACTGGCATTTGGCCAGCCCGGCACGTGCCGCTTCGTCCAGTCGCCGAAAGCCCGAGGACTTGACCACTTCAGCCTGCAGGACCTTGCCGTCCACGCCGATCAGAAAGCGCAGATTGACGGTGCCTTCCTCTTCCAGCCGACGGGAAGCCACCGGGTAATCGGGTTTTTCGCAGGCCGCTGCGTTAACCACCGCGCCGGTGCGCACCGGGGGCGCCGGCGGGGCCGGCGGGGCCGGCGGGGCCTGGACTACCGGCAGCGGTGACGGAGGCGCCACGGGTTGCGGGGTGTTGGCCACGGCCGCGATGGCATTGGGTGGGGGCGGTGCCTGCACCTGCACTTCCACTGGCGGCACATAGGCCGGTGGTGGTGGCGGCAGATTCTTGGGCGGCGGAGGTGGCGGAGGCGGCGGCGGTGGGGGCTTGAGCTCCTCAAGCAGCACGGCCTCGACCGGTGCCTGGATTTTCTTCACGAACGCGCGGGCCAGCCCCGAGTTGATCGCCCAGAAAAGCAGGCCATGCAGCACCAGCACCAGCCCCAGCCCCATCAGGTGCTTGCCGGGTTTTCTTTGCCGGCTGGCGTAGTCGTCCATCAGAA
>CAYMMK010000044.1:0-21411 GCA_964391575.1 uncultured Limnohabitans sp. | reverse complement strand
GCACATGCTTGTCGTGCGCCCCGCTGAGACCCTGGCTGTCTTTCGCTTCATACGGCAGGCGGCACGCCTGCGCGCATTCGCCCCGGTTGGCGCTGCGGCCCGTGTGGGCATGGCTGATGAAGCACTGGCCGCTGTAGGCCACGCACAGGGCGCCGTGGATGAAAAATTCGAGGATGGTGCGCTCGGTGTCGATGGCGTCGCGGATGGCGGCGATCTGCGGCAGGGTCAACTCGCGCGCCAGCACGATCTGCGACAGCCCTGCGTCCTGCAGGAATTTCGCTTTTTCAGGCGTGCGGATGTCGGTCTGGGTGCTGGCGTGCAGCTGGATGGGCGGCAGGTCGATTTCCAGCAGGCCCATGTCCTGGATGATCAGCGCATCCACCCCGGCGTCGTACAGCTGCCAGGCCAGCTGGCGGGCGGGCTCCAGCTCGTCGTCTCGCAATATGGTGTTGAGCGTGACAAAGATGCGGCTGTGAAAGCGGTGTGCATGCTGCACCAACCGCGCGATGTCCTGCACGCTGTTGTCGGCCGTGGAACGGGCGCCAAACGAGGGGCCGCCGATGTAGACGGCATCGGCGCCATGGCTGATGGCCTCGATGCCGATATCGGCCGTGCGGGCAGGAGAGAGCAGTTCGAGCTGGTGCGGGAGCATGAGACCGGATTATCCCAAAGCAAAAGGGGGCCACAAGGGCCCCCTTTGGAGGAACATTCCAGATTTACTGAATTTTGGCTTTGGCGCGCAAATCGTCCTGGAACTTGCCCAGTTTCTGCTGCTGCAGCTGCTGGGTAATCTGGGGCTTGACTTCGTCGAGTTTGGGCAACTGGGCCTCGCGGACATCGTCGACCCGGATGATGTGCCAGCCGAATTGGCTCTTGACCGGCGCATCGGTCATCTGGCCTTTCGCCAGCTTGACCATGGCCGAGCTGAACTCGGGCACGTAAGCGTTGGCCGCCGACCAGTCGAGGTCGCCCCCATTGGCCCCGGAGCCGGAGTCCTTGGAGTTTTTCTTGGCCAGCTCTTCAAAATTGCCACCCTTCTTGAGGTCTCCAATCAGGGCCTTGGCCTGGTCCTCGCTGTCCACCAGAATGTGGCGAGCGCGGTATTCCTTGCCGCTGTTTTCCTTGACGAACTTGTCATATTCGGCCTTGATGTCTGCATCGGTCACCGGGTTCTTTTTCTGGAAATCGGCAAACAGGGCGCGGATCAGGATGGTCTGACGGGCCAGTTCCAGCTGGTTCTTGTAGTCCTCGGAAGCGTCTAGGGCCCGCTTGCGCGCTTCCTGCATGAACACCTCGCGGGCAATGAGTTCCTGCTTGATTTGCTCCATCACATCGGGCGTGACCGGACGGCCCGAGGCTTCGACCTGCTTTTTGAGGGCTTCGGCACGGGAAACGGGCACCGGCTTGCCATTGACGACGGCAATGTTCTGGGCCAGGGCGGGGACGGCGATCAGGGCCAGCAGGGCTGCACTGAACATCAGCTTTTTCATGGGAGATCCTCGGGACGGGACAGGGACAAAAAATTCGGCAGCCACAAGAGGCTGCCCGGTTCAGACGATTTCAATGGCCAGGGCATGCAAGCCCTGATCCATGAAATCCTGCAACGCATCATACACAAGACGATGGCGCTGGACCCGCGACAGATCGGCAAACACGGGTGAAGCCACTCGCACTCGGATGTGGCTGCCTTCGCCACTGGCGCTGGCACCAGCATGTCCGGCATGCAAGGCGGACTCGTCGAGCACCTCCAGATGGGTGGGCTGCAGGCGCTGTCGAAGCCGTTCCTCAATTTTGTGCGCTGTGCGGGCCATCAGTCTTCCTTGGGCAGGTGGCGGGCCACATACACCCCCTGGCCGATGATAAAGGCCAATGGAAACACATAGCCCCACAGCTTGAAATTCATCCAGTCGTCGGTGCTGAAATAAGCCGCAACATAGGCGTTGATGGCACCCATGAATACACAATAGAGCATCCAAGAGAGGTTCAGCCGGTGCCAGACCCATGAAGGCAGTTTGAGCTGGGCGCCGAGCAGCATGTGCAGGAAGTTGCGCTTGAACACGTAATGTCCCAGTGCCAGTGCCAGCGCCAGACCGCCATAGAGTACCGTGGGTTTCCATTTGATGAAGCGCTCGTCATGCAGTCCCAGCGTGAGGGCACCAAATCCAAGCACCAGGCCCAGGGTGAGCTTGTGCATGGTCTGCAGCCGACCATCCAGGCGGTAGATGATCAGGCATTGCATGACGGTGGCGAGCATCAGCACACCGGTGGCGGTGTAGATGTCGTTGAGCTTGTAGGCGACAAAAAACAGCAGGATGGGGAAAAAATCGATCAGAAATTTCATGTGGGGCCGGCCGGATCAAAGCGGTTCGAAGTTGAGCGAGGCCGAATTCATGCAATAGCGCAAACCGGTTGGCGCCGGTCCGTCTTCGAAAACATGCCCCAGATGGGCACCACATCGGGCGCAGACGGTCTCGACCCGCACCATGCCGTGGCTGCGATCGACCCGCTCCTCGATCGCCTGCGGGTTGGCCGTCCGAAAAAAGCTGGGCCAGCCGCATCCGGCATCGAACTTGGTGTCGGATCGAAAGAGCTCGGCGTCGCAGCAAATGCAGCGGTAGATGCCTGCAGCCCAATGGTCCTCATAGCGACCGCTGAAGGGGCGCTCGGTGGCGGCCTGCCGTGTCACGGCAAAGGCCAGAGGTTCGGCACCTTTGGCCGTCAGCAGTTCACGCCATTGCTGTTCGTTTTTTTGAATTTTGTCCATGGTCAGGATGAGCAGCTGATTTCCAGTTGGCCCGCCCAATCGGGCGGAAATCCGGCATAGGCCTCCATGCCGGGGTGTTCCTCATAGGGCGAGCGCAGCACATGCAACAGGCGGACAATTTCTCCAAACTCACCCTCGCGGGCCTGTCGGATGGCGATTTCGGCCAGATGGTTGCGCAAGACATATTTCGGGTTGACCGCGAGCATGGCTCTGGAGGTGCCAGCAGGATCCTGCCGGCCCAGACGCTGATGGTAGCGCGAGCGCCAGGCGTGCCAGGCGGCGCGGTCCAGAAACAGGTCCTCTACGGTTTTCCATGCCGCCAGATCAGGGCCATCATGCCATCCGGCAGCCACCGCATGGCTCAGGCGCCGCCAGAAAATCGTGTAGTCGGTTTTTTCATTGGCCATGAGGGCCAGCAGGTCGCGAATCAGGGCCCGATCATCGAGAGCCGGGGGCTGTGACGCAGCTTCGCCTGCAAGGCCCAGTTTCGCCCGCATGGCCTGGTCGTAGGCGTGCGGGAATGCTCGCTTGTAGTCCTCAAGCACGGCCACGGTCAGATCCTGATCACCGATCAGTGGCAGCAAGGCCTGGGCCAGACAATACAGGTTCCAGTAGGCGATGTTGGGCTGGCGTGCGAAGGCGTAGCGCCCGTGGGCATCGGAATGGTTGCAGATGTGCGCCGGATCAAATCCGTCGAGAAACTGGAACGGACCATAGTCAATGGTCAGGCCCAGCAGGCTCATGTTGTCGGTATTCATCACCCCATGGCAGAAGCCCACCGCTTGCCATTGCGCCAGCAGATCGGCTGTTCGCTGCTGAACTTCGGCCAGCAGACCGGCATAAAGGTTGCCCTGCCACGCTGCGGCACGGTCGTGGGCTTGGGGCAGGTGGTGCTCGATCAGATGATCCGCCAGGCTGCGCAGTGCGTCGACTTGATCGCGGGCCGCGAAGTGCTCCAGGTGCCCAAACCGCAGGAAACTTGGGGCCACCCGGGTCACCACAGCCGCCGTTTCAAGGGCTTCACGCACCACGGTCTGGGGCGAAGCCACCAGGCACAGAGCCCGTGTGGTCGGGATGCCCAGCCCATGCATGGCTTCGCTGCACAGGTACTCCCGGATGGACGAACGCAGCACCGCGCGGCCGTCGCCCATCCGCGAGTAGGGCGTGCGACCCGCACCCTTGAGCTGGATTTCCTGCGGGCCCAGGGCCGATTGCGCTTCACCCAGCCAAAGGGCACGTCCGTCACCCAGTTGACCGGCCCAGACCCCGAACTGGTGTCCGCTGTAGACCGTGGCCAGAGGGTCGCTGCCCGGCAACTGGGCGTTGCCAGCCAATGCGGCCAGGCCCGCGTCCTGCAACAGGCTCGCGGGCCAGCCCAGCGCCTGCAGCAGCGACTCATTGCGGGCTGCCCAGACAGGCGCATCCAGCGGCGTGGGCGCCAGCCGGGTGAAAAATCCGGGGCCCAACCGGGTGAGCCGGTGGGTCCACTCGAGTGTGGGGGCGGGCGACAGCATGGTCCGATTGTCGCCGCGTTGACAAGACGGCGCAGGGCTGCGGGTTTGTCTGCCTGTACAAACCAGCCCAGCCTCAGGATGATCGGGCCCCCGAGTGACCATGGCCCGGCCGGACCTGACCGACCCACCGCCCCCCTGGAGTACCCCCATGTTTGGACAGATGCAACAGCAGCCTTTGCTGATTTCCTCCCTGATCGAATTTGCCGAGCGTCACCATGGTGATGTCGAGGTGGTCTCGCGTCGCGTCGAGGGTGACATTCACCGCTGTACCTGGACGGACATTGCCCGTCGCGCCCGCCAGGTGGCGCAGGCGCTCGATGCCATGGCCTTGCCCGCGGGCGCCCGGGTGGCCACACTGGCCTGGAACGGCCACCGCCATCTCGAGCTGTACTTCGGGGTGAGCGGCTCTCAGCGGGTGCTGCACACCCTCAACCCCCGCCTGCATCCCGATCAGATTGTCTGGATTGCCAACCATGCCGAAGACTCGGTGCTGTGTTTTGACATGACGTTCCTGCCCATCGTGCAGGCCATTCATGCCCGCTGCACCACAGTGCGCCACTGGGTGGCCTTGTGCGATGCCGACCAACTGCCCGCCGACACCGGCATTGCCGGCCTGCAGAGCTACGAGGCCTGGATGGGCTGCCATGGCGAGGACTACTCCTGGCCGTCGTTTGACGAGAACACCGCCTCGAGCATGTGCTACACCAGCGGAACCACCGGCAACCCCAAGGCTGCCCTTTACAGCCACCGCTCCACCATCTTGCATGCCTACGCCTCGGCACTGCCCGACTCCATGGCCATGTCGGCGCGCGACAGCGTCCTGCCGGTGGTCCCCATGTTTCACGTTAATGCCTGGGGTATTCCCTACAGCGCTGCCATGGTCGGGGCCAAACTGGTGTTTCCCGGACCGGCGCTGGATGGCAAATCGGTGTATGAGCTGATCGAGTCGGAGGGCGTGACCTTTGCTGCCGGTGTGCCGACTGTCTGGCAGATGCTGCTCGGGCACATGAAGCCCGCCGGCCTGAAGTTCGCCAGCCTGCGCCGCACCGTGATCGGCGGATCGGCGTGCCCGCCGGCCATGATCGATGCTTTCCGTGAGGATTACGGCGTCGATGTGCTGCACGCCTGGGGCATGACCGAGCTGAGCCCGCTGGGCACGGTTTGCACGCTCAAGAACAAGCATCTGAAATTGCCGGCCCAGGAGCAAATGAAGATCCGCATGAAGCAGGGTCGCTGTATTTACGGCATCGACATGAAAATTGTCGACGGCGACGGCCACGACCTGCCGCACGACGGCAAGGCTGCGGGCGACCTGCTGGTCAAGGGCCCCTGGGTGATCGCCGGTTACTACCGCCCCGAGGGCGCCAGCCCCCTGATCGGCGGCTGGTTTCCGACAGGAGATGTGGCCACCATCGACCCCGATGGCTTCATGCAGATCACAGACCGCAGCAAGGACGTGATCAAGTCCGGGGGCGAATGGATCAGCTCGATCGATGTGGAGAACATCGCCATGGCCCACCCCGCCGTGGCCATGGCCGCCTGCATCGGGGTGCGTCACCCCAAATGGGATGAACGGCCCATCGTGTGCGTGGTCCGCAAACCCGGTGCCGAGATCGGCAGGGACGAATTGCTGCAATTCTTCGAGGGCAAGACCGCCAAATGGCAAATCCCTGACGATGTGGTGTTTGTGGAAGCTATCCCGCTGGGCGCTACCGGCAAGATGCTCAAGACGCGGTTGCGCGAACAGCTCAAGGACTACGTGCTGCCGGGGACCTGAGTCTGTGGGGCCGCACGCACAGAGCCCTGACACTTCACGTGGTCATTCGCCCCCTGAAGTCACACAAGTGATGGGGCTTAGGTGCAAACCCCGAGCACCCGGCGCGCTAAATCTTATTAACCTCGATCCCTCGATCCAACCCTCAGGAGACATCGCATGAAGAACTCGTACCGGTTTCTGGCGGCTGCGGCCTTTGCCCTCTGCGCCACCGGGGCCTATGCCCAAAAGGGCGAGACCGTCAAGATTGCCTGGATTGACCCTCTGTCGGGCCTGATGGCACCCGTGGGCAGCAACCAGCTCAAGAGCTTTCAGTTCTTTGCAGAAAAATTCAGCGGCGCCAACAATGCTGCGGGTGTGAAATTCGAGGTCATTGGCATCGACAACAAGCTGAGCCCTGCCGAGAGTCTCAATGCGCTCAAGGCGGCCATGGACCAGGGGGTGCGCTACATCACCCAAGGCAATGGTTCTTCAGTGGCCGGCGCCCTGATCGAGGCGGTGGCCAAGCACAACGAGCGCAACCCCGGCAAGGAAATCATCTTTCTGAACCACTCGGCCGTCGACCCCGATTTCACCAACAGCAAATGCAATTTCTGGCATTTCCGCTTCGATGCCGACACCTCCATGAAGATGGAAGCCATGACCACCTTCATGAAGGACCAGAAAGACATCAAGAAGATCTACCTGCTCAACCAGAACTATTCGCACGGGCACCAGGTGGTGCGCTTCGCAAAGGAAAACATTGCACGCAAGATGCCCGGTGTGCAGATCGTCGGCGAGGACCTTCACCCACTGGCGCAGGTTCGCGACTTTGCCCCCTACATAGCCAAGATCAAGGCCTCAGGGGCCGACACTGTGATTACCGGCAACTGGGGTTCGGACCTGGCCTTGCTGGTCAAGGCGGCCAACGAGGGCGGCTACACCGGCAAGTTCTACACCTACTACACCGGTGTCACCGGTACCCCCACGGCGCTAGGGCAGGGGGGCGCGGGCCGCGTCTACCAGATTTCCTACAACCACTACAACATGGGCGGTGACATCGGCAAATGGATGGCCGAATTCAAGCAGAAGTTCAATGACGACTTCTATACCGGCTCGGTCATCTCGATTTTCAAGGGCCTGGGCGAAGCCATGGCCAAAGCCAAGTCCACCGATCCCGTCAAGGTGGCGGCTGCATTTTCAGGCCTGAAGTTCCAGTCCTACCACGGCGAGGTCGAGATGCGCAAACTGGATCACCAGTTACAGCAACCGCTGTGGATGACGGTCTGGCAGAAAGCCGACAAGAAGCATCCCTACAGCCCTGAGAACACCGGCATGACCCTGGTGCCGGTCAAGGAGTTCCCGTCCTACGTCTCCAGCACGCCCACCAGCTGCCAGATGAAGCGTCCGGGCTGATCGCCGCCGAGCGCCTGTCTTCCCGGGCCCGATAACGCAAGGTGTTGTCGGGCCCGTTGTCTTGATGGGCCTTTCCGACAGTTGCTTGTACCCCGGCCACACCGCCAGGAAGGTTGATTCGGATGGAGTTTTTCATCATCTCCATGCTCAATGGCTTGAGCTATGGGCTTTTGCTGTTCATGCTCAGTTCGGGGCTGACCCTGATTTTCTCGATGATGGGGGTCCTGAACTTCGCCCACGCCAGCTTTTACATGCTCGGTGCCTATTTCGGCTACACGCTGGGCGGGGTGATCGGTTTCTGGCCAGCGCTGGTGCTGGCACCGCTGCTGGTCGGAGCGCTGGGCGCCGTGTTCGAGCGCATCAGCCTGCGCAAGGTGCACCCTTTTGGTCATGTGCCCGAGCTGCTGGTGACCTTTGGATTGTCGTATGTGGTGCTCGAATTGGTGCAGCTGGTCTGGGGCCGTACGGCGGTCGAGTTTCAGCCCCCTGAACTGTTGCGGGGCTCGGCCTTCACCCTGGTCAACCATGCCACCGAGGGGATGCGACTGGTCTGGGGGGCAGCACCGGCCGAGTGGTGCACATCCACTGATGCTGCTGTGCGCGTGATCTGTTCGCCTTTTCCGGCCACCCGGGCATTCATGATGGTGATCGCCCTGTTGATGCTGTTTTCTTTGTGGCTGATGCTGACCCGTACCCGGATCGGGTTGGTGATCCAGGCTGCACTGACCCACCCTGACATGGCCGAAGCCCTGGGTCACAACGTGCCGCGCGTGTACATGCTGGTGTTTGGCGCCGGCACCGGTCTGGCCGGCCTGGCGGGCGTGATCGGTGGCAGTACCTTTGTCACCGAACCGGCCATGGCAGCAACCGTCGGTTCGGTGATTTTCGTGGTTGTGGTGGTGGGCGGCATGGGCTCGTTGTCGGGCGCATTCCTGGCCTCGCTGCTGATCGGGGTGATCCAGACCTTTGCCGTGGCCATCGATTACTCGTTCCTGGTACTGGCCCGTGACATGGGCTGGCAGTTGTCTGCCCAAACCCAGAACAACAGCTTTGCCAAGCTCACGGTCTCGCAGGTGGCCCCCATCCTGCCCTACCTGTTCCTGGTGCTGATCCTGATCTTCAGGCCCAAGGGTCTTCTGGGCACACGTGAGGGTTGAGACATGGCTGCCACCTACACCTTCAAACCCCACAACATCGGCCGCTGGCTGATCTGGAGCCTCTTTGCCGTCGTGCTGCTGGTCGCACCAATGATTTTCAAGAGCAACCTGAGCGTGACCATGCTGGCCCAGATGGGCATCGCCATCATTGCCTGTCTGTCCTACAACATGTTGCTCGGACAAGGTGGCATGCTGAGTTTCGGCCATGCGGTGTACACGGGCCTCGGCTCGTACATGGCGATGCATGCACTCAATGCCGTCAGCGCCGGTCATCTGGCCATTCCGGTCAGTCTGCTGCCCCTGATCGGTGGACTCAGCGGCATGGGCTTTGCGGTGCTGCTCGGCTGGGTGACCACCCGCAAGTCCGGCACCCCCTTTGCCATGATCACCCTGGGGGTGGCCGAGCTGGTGTTCGCGATGTCCCTCATGTTCTCGGAGTTTTTCGGGGGCGAGGCCGGTGTCTCGGGCAATCGGGTTGCCGGTCAGGCTTTCATGGGCATCACCTTTGGTCCGCAGATCCAGATCTACTACCTGATTGCCATCTACACCTTTGTGTGCGTGGCCCTGATGTACGCCTTCACCCAGACACCGCTGGGGCGCATGCTCAACGCAGTGCGTGACAACCCCGAGCGGGTGGAGTTCATTGGCTACAACACCCAGCTGGTTCGCTACCTGGCCTTCATTATTGCCGGCTTCTTTGCGGGCATCGCAGGCGGGCTGGGTGCGCTCAACTTCGAAATTGTCACCGCCGAAGTGGTCGGAGCGGCCCGGTCAGGGGGCTACCTGTTGTTCACCTTTCTGGGTGGCGCAACCTTTTTCTTTGGCCCCATCATCGGCGGCATACTGATGGTGATTGCCTTTGTGCTGCTGTCTGAGCTCACCAAGGCCTGGCTGCTGTACCTGGGTCTGATTTTCCTTTTCATGGTGATGTACGCTCCGGGCGGAATTGCCAGTCTGATCATGATGAACCTGCGGGTGGCCAAGTACGGCAAGCTCGCAGGTATCTGGGTCAGCTACCTGGGACTGGGCGTGACCGCGTTGGTGATGCTGGCCGGTGCGGGTGCCATGATTGAAATGGTCTACCACTTGCAGCTCAATTCCGCGCTGGGCGATTCGGTGCGATTCATGGGTGTGCCTCTCAACAGCCGGGATGTGGACAGCTGGGTTGGAGCTTCACTGGTGCTGATGACGGGTATGGGTTTGTTCGAACTGGCCCGCCGCCATTACGCCGCCCAGTGGAGCGAGATTCAGGCATCGATCGAAAAGGATGTGCAGCGCGGGGAGAATGCGGCATGAACACACCCGTGCTCGAACTGAGAAACGTCAGCAAGCGTTTTGGCAAAACCGAAATCATCCGGGGTGTCAGCCTGCAGGTCCAGGCCGGCGAACGGATCGCCGTCATAGGCCCTAACGGTGCCGGCAAATCTACCCTGTTCAATCTGATCAGCGGACGTTTTGGACCGACCAGTGGCGAAATCCTGCTCAACGGGCGCCCTATCGAAAATAAAAAACCCTATGAAATCAACCGCCTGGGGCTGGCCCGCAGCTTCCAGATCACCAACATCTTCCCCAAGCTGACGGTGTTCGAAAACCTGCGCTGCAGCGTGCTGTGGAGCCTGGGGTACCGCTACACCTTCCTCAAATTCCTCTCCGGGCTGACCGACGCCAACGACAGGGCCCAGCAACTGCTGGAGATGATTGGACTGGGCAAGCGGCGCGACACGCTGGCGATGAACCTGACCTACGCCGAACAGCGCGCTCTGGACATTGGAATCACCATTGCCGGGGGCTCGGATGTGGTGTTGCTCGACGAGCCGACCTCGGGCATGAGCAAAAGCGAAACCGCCCGGTTCATTGCCTTGATCCGCAAGGTCACCGAGGGCAAAACCCTGCTGACCGTGGAGCACGACATGGGGGTGGTGTTTGGCCTGGCCGACAAGATTGCCGTGGTGGTGTATGGCGAGTTGCTGGCTTTTGACACCCCTGATGCGGTACGTGCCAATCCCAAGGTGCAAGAGGCGTACCTAGGCTCGGTGGTGGCCGAATCTCAGGCAGGGGGACATTGACATGCTGCAGGTTCGACAACTCCATGCCTTCTATGGCAAGAGCCACGTGCTCCATGGCGTGGATTTTCAGGTCGGGCAGGGCGAAATCGTGGCCTTGCTGGGACGCAACGGTTCCGGACGATCAACCACCGCCAAGGCCATCATGGGTCTGGTGCAATGCGAGGGCGATATTGTCTGGAAGGGCCGCCCCATCCAGGGCCACAAGGCCTACGAGGTGGCCCATCTGGGCATTGGTTATGTGCCAGAAAACCGGGACATCTTTCCGCGTCTGACGGTGGCTCAGAACCTTTTGCTGGGGCAAAAAGGCCGGGGGCAGGGGGCGCGCTGGTCCTTTGATGACATGTACCAGCTCTTTCCGCGCCTCAAGGAGCGCGAACATACCGAGGCGGGTGTGCTTTCGGGTGGCGAACAACAAATGCTGACCTTGTGCCGCACCCTGATGGGCGACCCCGAACTGATCATCATCGACGAGCCGACTGAGGGACTGGCACCCAAAATCGTCGAACTGGTCGGCCATTACCTGCAGGAATTGCGCAAACGTGGGGTCTCGGTGTTGCTGATCGAGCAGAAACTCACCATTGCCATGAACATTTCTGACCGGGCATTGGTCATGGGCCATGGCAGCATCGTGTTCGATGGGACCCCCCAAGCCCTGCAGCAAGACAACTACATCCGCAAGGAATGGCTGGAGGTTTGACGCTGGCCGTCACACCGCGCAAGGGTTTTCTCGATGTGTCAGCCGCCCGGGAGTGTGGTAAAAACGAACGGTCGTTCTATTTGATTTGAGCAAAGGCACAGCATGACAGCAGAATACAAAGTCCACGGCGATGTGGCCGTCATCACCATGATGAACCCACCCGTCAATGGGCTGGGACTGTCCACCCGCATGGGTATTACCAGCGGACTCGACCAGGCCGACCGGGACGCGTCGGTCAAGGCCATCGTGATCACCGGCGCCGGCAAGGCTTTTTCCGGTGGGGCCGACATCAAGGAGTTCGGGTCACCCAAGGCCTTGCAGGAGCCCAATCTTTTGTCGGTCATCCTGGCCTGCGAAAACTCGCGCAAGCCGGTGGTCGCCGCCATTCACAGTGTGGCCATGGGTGGGGGTCTGGAGCTGGCCCTCGGTTGCCATTACCGCATCGCCGCGCCGGGCGCCAACATTGCGCTGCCCGAGGTCAAGTTGGGCCTGATCCCGGGAGCTGGCGGCACCCAGCGTCTGCCACGCGTGATCGGTGTCGAGGCTGCCACCAACATGATTGTCAGTGGCGAGGCCATCAAAAGCGAAATGCTGGCCATGCTGCCGGGTCAGAAACTCTGGGACGCAATGGCAAGCTCGGCCGAGGCCCTGATGGATGAGGCCCTGGCCCTGGCACGCAAGGTGGCAGGCGCCCATGCTGACGGTTCGCCTCTGCCCCTGGTGCGTAACCTGCCGTGCAAACACCCACAGGGGGCCGCTTATTTCCAGTTTGCCCGCAACATGGTCAAAGCTACGGCCAAGAATCTGCCAGCGCCGGTCAAGTGTGTCGATGCTGTCGAGGCCGCGACGACGAAAAGGTTTGATGAAGGCATGCGGTTCGAGCGCGACATTTTCATCAACCTGATGTGGACCCCCGAGTCGCGTGCCTTGCGCCACATCTTCATGGCCGACCGTGCAGCCGCCAAAATTCCGGATGTGCCTGAAGACACGCCCAAGCGGGACATCCGCAGCGTGGCCGTGATCGGTGCCGGCACCATGGGCGGCGGCATCTCGATGAACTTCCTCAATGCCGGCATCCCGGTCGTGATGCTCGAGATGAAGCAGGAAGCGCTCGATCGCGGCGTGGCCACCATCCGCAAGAATTACGAAGCTCAGGTCAAGAAAGGCAAGCTCAAAACCGACAAATACGAGCAACGCATGGCATTGCTGAGCACCACGCTGAGCTATGACGACATTGCCCAGGCCGATCTGGTCATCGAAGCGGTGTTCGAGGACATGGGCGTCAAGGAGACGGTGTTCAAGCAGCTCGACAAGACCATGAAAGCGGGCGCCATCCTGGCATCGAATACCTCCACGCTGGATGTCAACAAGATTGCGTCTTTCACCGCCCGCCCTCAGGATGTGGTTGGCATGCACTTTTTCAGCCCGGCCAACGTCATGAAACTGCTTGAAGTGGTTCGCGGCGAGAAGACCGGAAAGGACGTGTTGGCCACGGTCATGGCCATAGGAAAGAAGATCAAGAAGACGGCTGTCGTTTCGGGGGTTTGCGACGGTTTCATCGGCAACCGCATGATCGAGCAGTACAGCCGCCAGGCCGGATTTCTCATCGAAGAAGGCTGCACCCCTGCGCAGGTGGACAAGGCGGTCGAGAAATTCGGATTTGCCATGGGGCCCTTCCGCATGGGCGATCTGGCCGGCAACGACATCGGGTGGGCCATCCGCAAGCGCCGTTACCAGGAAAAACCGGACATGAAGTACAGCAAGACGGCCGACCTGCTGTGCGAAATGGGCCGCTACGGACAGAAAACCAGCGCCGGCTGGTACGACTACCAGGAAGGCAAACGCGAAGCGATTCCCAGCAAGCTGGTGGAGGACATGATCGCCAAACACCGACAGGATCTGGGCATCACCCCGCGCAAGATCGCCGACGAGGAAATCGTGCAGCGTCTGGTCTATTCCTTGGTCAACGAGGCTTGCCATATTCTCGAAGAGGGCATTGCCAGTCGGGCCAGCGACATCGACATGGTCTACATCACCGGCTACGGTTTCCCGTTCTGGCGCGGTGGCCCCATGCTCTATGCCGACACGGTGGGCCTGTTCAACGTGCTTGAAACCATGAAGCGCTTTGCTGTCAATCCCCATGACGATGCCACTTTCTGGCAGCCCGCCCCGCTGCTGCAGCGCCTGGTGGCCGAAGGCAAGACGTTCAACTAATTTAATTTCTTGGGGCAGATCTTCAGCTCTGTCCCCAACATGAAAGGGTTTTCATCATGACGAACGCTGTCATCGTTTCCACTGCCCGCACTCCTCTGGCCAAGAGCTGGAAGGGTGCTTTCAACATGACCCACGGCGCCACCCTGGGTGGCCATGCCGTTGCGCACGCCGTGGCGCGTGCCGGTATTGAAGCTGCCGAAGTCGAAGACGTGATCATGGGCTGCGCCAACCCCGAGGGAGCCACCGGCGCCAATATCGCCCGACAGATCGCCCTCAAGGCCGGGCTGCCGATCTCCGTTTCGGGGCTGACCGTCAACCGTTTTTGTTCTTCCGGCCTGCAGACGATTGCCCTGGCCGCCCAGCGCGTCATCGCTGGCGAGGGCCAGATCTATGTGGCGGGTGGCGTCGAAAGCATTTCCTGTGTCCAGCAGGAAATGAACATGCACATGCTCAAGGACCCCGCTCTCGACAAGATCAAGCCCGAAATTTACTGGAACATGCTGCAAACGGCCGAGCAGGTCGCCAAACGCTACAAGATCGGTCGTGACCGCATGGACGAATACGGCGCTGCCAGCCAGCAAAAAGCCTGTGCTGCGGCCGCGGCCGGTAAATTCGATGCTGAAATCGCACCCATCACCGTCAATGCCGGTGTTTACGACAAAACCATGGGCCTGATCACCAAACAGCTCACGGTCAGCAAGGACGAAGGCCTGCGCGAGGGCACCACGGCCGAGGGGATCAGCGGCATCAAACCGGCTGTGCCCGGCGGGGTGATCTCGGCCGGCAATGCCAGCCAGTTCTCGGACGGCGCCGGGGCCTGCGTGGTCATGGACGAAACCCTGGCCGAAAAGCGGGGCCTGCAACCCCTGGGGCGCTTTCTGGGCTTTGCAGTGGCCGGCTGCGAGCCCGACGAGATGGGCATCGGTCCGGTCTTTGCCGTGCCCAAGGCGCTGGCGCGTCTGGGCCTTACGGTGCATGACATCGACCTGTGGGAACTCAATGAAGCGTTTGCCGTCCAGGTGCTGTACTGCCGGGACAAACTGGGTATTCCCCCCGACCGCCTGAATGTCAATGGCGGCGCGATTGCTGTGGGCCACCCCTATGGTGTGAGCGGCCAGCGCCTGACCGGTCATGCCTTGATCGAAGGCAAACGCCGCGGCGCCAAACGCGTGGCCGTCACCATGTGCATTGGTGGCGGCATGGGTGCATGCGGCATCTTCGAAGTTCTGTGATGCACTGTCGCGTGGATGGCTGATCCACAGGAGGGCAGGGGGCATGATGCTTCCTGCCCTTTGTTTTTCTCCTGAAAGAGGCGCGCGATGTCCTTGCGTCCCACCATTGATTTTCTGCTGTACAACTGGCTCAAGGTGCCCGAACTGCAGCAGCGCGAACGCTTTGGCGACCACAGCCGAGAAACCTTTGACGCGGTGCTCGACACCTGCGAGCGCATCGCCCGTGAAAAGTTCGCTCCGTTCAACCGCCTGGTGGATACCGAAGAGCCGGCATTTGACGGCGAGAAAGTCATCCTTCCGCAAGCCACCCACGATGCCTGTAAGGCCTATGCCGAATCCGGCATGCTCAGCGCAGCGCAGGACTATGACATGGGTGGCATGCAACTGCCCTACACCGTCGAGTCAGCTGCCAATGCCTTTTTTGCCATGGCCTCGGTCAGCATCGGCTCGGGCATGCTCACCACGGGCAACGCCAATTTGCTCATGGCTCATGGCACCGCACTGCAAAAGCAGGTCTTTGCCCGCAACGAATTCAATGGCCGGTTCTCGGGCACCATGTGCCTGTCCGAACCGCAGGCCGGTTCGAGCCTGAGCGATGTGGCCACGCGTGCCGTTCCTGACGGGGAGGGCTTCCAGGATGACCCTTTGGGCCCGCGCTACCGACTGCGCGGCAACAAGATGTGGATTTCCTCGGGGGAACATGAGCTCACCGAAAACATCATTCACCTGGTGCTGGCCAAGATCGCCGATGAACGCGGCCAGTTGACGCCCGGCGTCAAGGGCATTTCGCTGTTCATCGTGCCCAAGAAGATGGTGGACACCCAGGGTCATCTCACGGGTGAACGCAATGATGTGGCGCTGGCCGGTCTCAACCACAAGTGCGGCTGGCGCGGGACCACCAACACTCTGCTCAACTTTGGCGAGGGCAAGTACCCAGTGCGTGGGCAGGCCGGGGCGATCGCTTACCTCGTGGGCCAGCCCGGTGAAGGCCTGCGGTGCATGTTCCACATGATGAATGAAGCCCGCATCGGCGTAGGCATGGCCGCCACCATGCTGGGCATGGCCGGCTATCACGCCAGCCTGGACTACGCCAAAAACCGGCCCCAAGGCCGTCCCCTGAGTCCGGCAGGCAAGAACCCGGCCACGCCACAGGTTCGCATCATCGAGCATGCTGACGTCAGGCGCATGCTGCTGGCACAAAAAAGCTACTGCGAAGGTGCGCTGGCCCTGGCCCTGTTTTGCGCGCGTCTGGTGGATGAGCAGCACACCGGAACGCCCGACGCTGCCCATCAGGCGCGGCTGTTGCTCGAAGTGCTCACGCCCATCGTTAAGAGCTTTCCCAGCGAGTGGTGCCTGGAGGCCAACAGCCTGGCCATCCAGATTCACGGTGGCTATGGTTACACGCGAGACTTTCCGGTCGAGCAGTACTGGCGCGATAACCGCCTGAACATGATTCACGAAGGAACCCACGGTATCCAGGCCATGGACCTGCTGGGGCGCAAGGTCCTGATGGACAACGGACACGCCCTGCAGTTGCTGGCCGCACGGATGCGGGCGACCATGGCCACCGTAACGGACGAGTGGCAAGCAGAAGCCGGCCAACTCGACGACGCCTGGCGACAGGTGTGTGCAGCGACTCAGGCTGCCTGGCAGGGCGCCCAGCCCGCCCAGGCGCTGGCCAACGCCGTACCTTACCTGCAGGCCTTTGGTCATTGCGTGATCGCCTGGATCTGGCTGGACGTGGCGCAAAGCGCCTGCAGCGAACATCCGGCCGATGTCGGGCGTCGCGCCGCCGCACGCTACTTTTTCCGCTATGAACTGCCCAAGATCGGCGCCTGGCTTCAAGTCGTCAGCAGCCGCGACAGCACTTGCGCCGATCTCCCCGAAGATGCTTTTTGAACCGACAAGGAAACCCCATGGCACGTACCATCCAGCAACTGTTTGACCTGACCGGGCAGGTGGCCCTGGTGACCGGCGGCTCGCGCGGGCTGGGCCTGCAAATGGCTCATGCGCTGGGTGAAGCGGGTGCCAGAATCATGCTCTCATCGCGCAAGGCGGCCGACCTCGAGCAGGCCGCCGCCGAGTTGCAGGGCGCCGGCATCGACGCTCGCTGGATTGCGGCCGACTGCGGCCACCCGCAGGACATCGCCCGACTGGCCAGCGAAACTGTCGAACGCATGGGCCCCATCGACATTCTGGTCAACAACGCCGGCGCCACCTGGGGCGCGCCGGCCGAAGACCATCCGCTCGAAGCCTGGGACAAGGTGATGAACCTCAATGTGCGAGGTTATTTCTTGCTGTCGCAGGCGGTCGCCAGAAGCAGCATGATTGCCCGCCGCCGGGGACGCATCATCAATATCGCCTCCATCGCTGGCCTGGCCGGCAATCCGCCCGCGATGCGCACGATTGCCTACAACACTTCCAAGGGCGCAGTGGTCAACTTCACCCGGGCGCTGGCGGGCGAGTGGGGCCAGCATGGCATCACGGTCAACGCCATCTGTCCGGGGTTTTTTCCCAGCAAGATGACCCACGGCCTGCTTGAAAAGCTTGGCGCCGACAACATGGCGGCCCAGGCTCCCCTGCGCCGTCTGGGCGATGACGAAGACCTCAAGGGCCTGACGCTGCTGTTCGCCTCCGAGGCCGGCAAGCACATCACCGGCCAGTGGCTGGCGGTTGACGGTGGTGTGAGCGCCATCATCGGCGGTTGAATCGCGCAAGTGCTCATGAGCATCCCGTTTGCCCATCGCATTCCCTTTGTTCACCACTTGGGCTTTACCCTTGAGGCCTTCGGTGACGGACTGTCGGAGCTTCACTACGCCCCACGCCCTGAACACCTCAATTCCCTTGAAGTGGTGCATGGCGGCGCGGTCATGACCCTGCTGGACGTGACCATGGCCACGGCAGCGCGCAGTGTCCAACCGCAGCTGTGGGTGGTCACGGTCGAGATGAAAACCAGCTTTTTGCGCCCGGCCTCCGTGGCGGCCGGGTCCCGTTTTGTGGCCCGGGGCACCTTGCAGCACCGCACACGGTCCATGGCCTTTACCGAAGGCCGTTTGTTCGATGCTGCGGGTGAGCTCTGCGCCATGGCCACAGGCACCTTCAAATATGTCGCTCGCCGCGAGGCGACCGGTCCTTCCACGAATTGACTTTTTTCAGGAGACACAGCATGCCCGTCAATCACCAGATCGTCCTCGACAATCGCCCTCAGGGCGAAGCCACCACCGGCAATTTCAGGCTGATGCAAACCCAGACGCCACCCTTGCAGGACGGTCAGGTGCTGGTGCGCCATCACTACCTGAGCCTGGACCCCTACATGCGCGGGCGCATGAACGAAAGCAAAAGCTACGCCCAGCCCCAGCCTCTGGGAGCAGTCATGATTGGCGGCACCGTCGGCGAAGTCCTTGAATCACGCCACCCCAAATTCAATCTGGGTGACCAGGTGGTGGGCATGGGCGGCTGGCAGGAATACAGCGTGGTCGACGGCAATGCCATGGGCGCCTTGCGCAAGGTTGATACCACCCACGTACCGCTGTCGCACTATCTGGGTGCGGTCGGCATGCCGGGCGTGACCGCCTGGTACGGTCTGGTCAGGATCATTGCACCCAAGGCGGGTGACACCGTTACGGTCAGCGCTGCCAGCGGAGCAGTTGGCAGTGCCTACGGTGCTCTGGCCAAGGCCCGTGGATGTCGGGTGGTGGGCATCGCCGGCGGCAAGGACAAGTGTGATTACGTGGTCCATGAACTCGGTTTTGATGCCTGCATCGACTACCGCGCGCACAAGGATTACCTCAGCCTGTCGAAAGCCCTGCGGGACACCTGCCCCAACGGGATCGATGGCCACTTCGAAAACGTGGGCGGTATGGTGCTTGATGCGGTGATGCTGCGAACCAATGCGTTTGCCCGTATTGCCGTATGCGGCATGATCGCCGGCTACGATGGCGCGCCCTTGCCCATGGCCAATCCGGCGCTGATTCTGGTCAACCGCCTGAAGGTCGAGGGCTTCATTGTCAGCGAACACATGGAGGTTTGGCCCGACGCCCTCAAGGAACTCGGCACACTGGTGGGCACTGGCAAGCTGCGCCCCCGCGAAAGCGTAGCCCAGGGCCTGGCGGCTGCGCCCGAAGCCTTTCTGGGACTGCTCAAGGGCCGGAACTTCGGCAAGCAGCTGGTCAAGCTGATCTGACGGGACAGCCGCCATGACCGTACCGATCCTTCACCACTACCCGGTTTCGCCTTTTGCCGAGAAGGTGCGCCTGATCCTGGGGTACAAGCAGCTGGCGTGGAAGAGCGTGATCATCCCGATGATCATGCCCAAGCCGGACCTGACCGCCCTGACCGGTGGCTACCGGCGAACACCGGTGCTGCAAATCGGCGCTGATGTCTATTGCGACACGGCCCTGATCTGCGATGTGCTCGAACAACTCGCGCCCAGCCCCACGCTCTATCCATCCGCGACGGAGGGGGCCGCACGGATCCTTGCGCAATGGGCCGACAGCGCGCTGTTCACCACCGCCATGGCCTGGAATTTCCAGCCTGCGGGCGTGGCCGATGTGTTTGCAGGTGCTTCGCAGGAAACCATCCAGGCTTTTGTGGCTGACCGTGCGGCCATGCGCGGTGGCGCACCCCGCATGCCGGTGGGCGATGCCGCCGGCAGTTACCGGCTGTATCTGCAGCGCCTGGCCGGTCTGTTGCAAACCCATGACTTCCTGCTGGGCGCACAGCCCTGCGTGGCAGATTTTGCGGCCTACCACCCGTTGTGGTTCACCCTGGAGCGCACCCCGTCGGTCGCCGGCATTTTGCAGGATACGCCTGCCGTCCTGGCCTGGATGGCCCGCATGAAAGCCCTGGGCCATGGCAGTCCCCAACGATGCGATGCCCAAGCAGCCTTGCAGATTGCGCGCGAGGCTTCACCCGCCCCGTGGGACGCACCGGACACGCACGATCATCATGGCATTGCCCTGGGCAGCACCGTGGTGGTGGCCGCCGATCATTTCGGCCAGGAACCCAGCCAGGGAGAACTGGTGGCGGCCACGCCCAGGCACTACACCCTGCGCCGCAGCGACCCGCGTGCAGGCACCGTGCATGTGCATTTCCCACGCCTCGGGTTCACATTGAAAAAGGCTTCTCCATGATCGACAACTTTGAAGGCAAAACTGCCGTGCTTACCGGTGCGGGCTCGGGCTTCGGACTTGAATGCGCACGCATCGGGGCCCGGCTGGGCATGAATCTGGTGCTGGTCGATGTG
The DNA here is from genome assembly GCA_964391575.1 of uncultured Limnohabitans sp. Lineage (GTDB taxonomy): Bacteria > Pseudomonadota > Gammaproteobacteria > Burkholderiales > Burkholderiaceae_C > Limnohabitans_A. Next base: position 1,353 of record CAYMMK010000044.1, on the reverse strand, counting down.
CAGCAGGACGCGCTGGACCAGGCAGTCCAGGAGCTGCGTGCCACGGGTGTGCAGGTCATGGCTCACAAGGTCGATGTGGCCAGCGCCGCTGCCATGGAAGTGCTGGCCAGCCAGGTCAAAAGCCGCTTCGGAGCGCCGCACTTCGTGTTCAACAATGCCGGCGTGGCGGCCGGTGGTCTGCTGTGGGAGAACTCCATGGCCGACTGGAACTGGGTGCTGGGCGTCAATTTGTGGGGCGTGGTGCACGGCGTGCGTCTGTTCACCCCCATGATGCTCGAGGCCGCCCGGGCCGACCCCGCCTACCGCGGGCACATCGTCAACACCGCCAGCATGGCCGGTTTGCTCACGCCACCCAATATGGGCATTTACAACGTCAGCAAGCATGCCGTCGTGGCCTTGACAGAAACGCTCTACCAGGACCTTTCACTGGTGACCGAGCAAGTCAGTGCCAGCGTGCTGTGCCCGTACTTTGTACCCACCGGCATCAGCCAGAGTCATCGCAACCGGCCAGCCGACCAGCCCGCCAGCCCGCCCACTCAGAGCCAGTTGATCGGTCAGGCAATGAGCGACAAGGCGGTAGGCAGCGGCAAGGTTTCTGCGGCCGAAGTGGCTCAAAAGGTTTTTGATGCCATCAGCCAGGGGCAGTTCTACATCTACAGCCATCCCCAAGCCCTGGGCAATGTGCAGCAGCGCATGGAAGCCATCGTGATGGCCCACAATCCGCCGGATCCCTTCGGTGCACGGCCCGAAGTCGGCCAGCAGTTGCGGGCGGCCTTGCGCGCGACGTGAAGATCGCACGATGGCCGGCACAGGGGGCGAAAGCCCCCTTTTTCTTGTGGCACACTCGCCCGCTTTGCAGTCACCCGTTTCTCGACATGAACACCATCGAGGCCCTGCTGGCCTTTGAAATCCGGATCCGGCCCGAGCAGGTCAGGGCCGCTGTGCAATTGCTGGACGGCGGGGCCACCGTCCCCTTCATTGCCCGTTACCGCAAGGAAGTCACGGGCGGCCTCGACGATGTGCAACTGCGCGAACTCGAAGACCGCCTGGGTTACCTGCGCGAACTCGAAGACCGGCGCGAAGCTGTCATCAAAAGCATCCGGGAGCAGGGCAAGCTCACGCCCGAGTTGCTGGCCGCGCTGCAAGCCGCGCCGACCAAGCAGGAACTCGAAGACCTGTACCTGCCCTTCAAACCCAAGCGCCGCACCAAGGGCATGATCGCCCGCGAGGCGGGGCTCGAGCCGCTGGCCGACCAGCTGTTTGCGGACCCGACACTCAACCCCGCTGTGGAGGCGCAGGCGTTTGTGTTGCCCGCAGGGCAGATCGAGGGGGCCGACTTTTCGACCGTGCCCG
>CAYMMK010000043.1:0-21742 GCA_964391575.1 uncultured Limnohabitans sp. | reverse complement strand
CCGCCAATAGCCCCTTTTAGGGGCTTTTTTACGTCTTTTATGGGGGAGCTGGATAGGGTCCTTCTCTCTTAAGTTCGATGCGAGTAATTGCATCCCATCTCATTCAAGCGCACAATGCTTTGGTGATACTTATGGGGGAACCAAGATGCCCAAGCTCGCCAAAGCCCTCAGCGCTTTGGCTGGCCGCCGAAGCCACCCTGGGCGGTCGCATTCCCGTTAGGCAAGCCATAGCCAAAGATGAAGTCGGCGATCAGCCGAAAGCCTTTGTTCGAGGCAGCATCCATATCCCCATCCACGAAAGTCTCCGCCACGAGCATGGGAGCGTAGCGCCTGATCTCAAACGGTCCGTCTGAGACCAGAACTTCGTAACGCGGTTCTTCAATGGCCATGGCGATTGGACTGAAAAAACTGGTGCCCAGCAGAGTCAGCTGAAGAATGAATTTTTTAACCATGACTCATAGGGTGCTGCTGCACAGCGGCCGCTTACCTTAACCACAATACCGCTCACTGCCGCCGTGTTCTAGGCTATGAGCTCCGTCGCCTATATGCCCCAGCCGGACTCCCTGTCCAACTCTTAAATGCGCGTTGGAAGGCTGCGCTGTCAGAAAATCCTAATTCCAACGCCAACACGCCGAGGGTCACATCGCTTGTTGCGAGCCTTTGAATGGCCATGTCGCGTCGTAGTTCGTCTTTTAGCGACTGAAATGTAGTGCCTTCACTCACTAGGTGACGCTGCAAGGCAGACACCGAAAGGTGCAGGACCTGAGCCGTGCTGGACAGGTCGGGCCAAGTAGGTAAGCTGAGCTGAAGGTGAATACGCACGCGTGAACTAAAAGAGTCATCTCGCCGACGGGGAAGTACGATATTCCAAGGTACATCCGAGAGGAAGAGCCGTAGCGCAGCTTCATCCCGGCGCACCGGTTTGGCTAAGGCTCGCTCGTCAAACCAGAAAGCTGAGTAGGATTGATTAAATCGCAGTTCGGCGGGAAGCACGCTGCCATAACTACCCGCATAAACCGGCGTGTCGAATGCGAGGTCGAAGCGCGCAGGAGGCAGCTTGCCACCTGCAAGCCAGGCCAGCAGCCGCCAGAAGATACGCAAAATCATTTCGTGCATGGAATGCGGGCGCTGCGCGCCGCCTTCAAAGTGCAATTCCCAGCCGCACAAGCCATCCACACGGCGCGATACCAGTTCCACATCATCCTGGAACATGCTGAAGGTACGCCCGATTCGGTGCATGGCAACTTCTAGGTCGGGCGCCCCCAGTGCCGAGCGCAGCATGGTGGCGAAGCTGCCGGGCTTGAGTCGGCGATGGTAGAAGCAGATACCTTCATCTTCCAGGCGATCTACCAGCAATCGAAACAGTGCCACGTACTGCTCGCCCGTAACACGGCCGCTTACTTCATGCAGCAGTTCGGGGTCTATCCCCGCTTCAAGCAGGTAGGGCTCGCACGCCCGTCCCTGCGCTTGAATGCCACTCAAGATACCCCGCACGAATGCCATGGACACGGTGACCGGGGGCTTCATCGCAGGCATTGAATATCGACGTTTTTCGTCATCATCTTGATTGGATCGGTCATTGTAGAAGACTGATCAGCTATCTACGATGCACAGAAATCAGCGGTCGTCTTGACGACCAACTCACAAAAACTTTGGAGACTGCATGAGCACAAGCGCCCTAGTGGCAGGCGTGGGAATGATCCCATTTGCCAAGCCCGGATCTAACAAACCCTACCCGGAAATGGCTGCCGTTGCGGTGCGCGAAGCGCTGGCCGATGCCGGCCTGAGCTATGCCAATGTGCAGCAGGCCTATGTGGGCTACGTCTACGGCGACTCGACCTGCGGCCAGCGCGCCTTGTACGAGGTGGGCATGACCGGCATCCCCGTCTTCAATGTCAATAACAACTGCTCCACCGGTTCCTCCGCCTTGTTTTTGGCGCGTCAGGCGGTCGCCAGTGGAGCGGTGGACTGCGCTCTCGCTCTTGGTTTCGAGCACATGAGACCGGGGGCAATCGGCACAGTGTTCAAGGATCGACCCAGTCCCTTCGAGCGGTTTGACCAGGCCACCGAAGAACTGGTGGGTCACGGTGAAATTCCTCTGGCACTGCGTTACTTCGGTGGCGCCGGCTTGGCCCACATGCAGCAGTACGGCACCAAGCTGTCGACCTTTGCCAAGATCCGTGCGAAGGCCAGTCGCCATGCCGCGAACAACCCGCTCGCCCTGTTTAGAAAAGAGGTGACTGAAGAAGAAGTCTTGCAGTCACCTGCCGTATGGGAGGGTGTGCTGACGCGGCTGATGGCCTGCCCACCCACCTGCGGAGCAGCGGCAGCCATCATCTGCTCGGAGGCGTTTGCAAGAAAACACGGTATCTCGGGCGCCGTTCGAATTCGGGCCCAGGCCATGACCACAGACGCGCCGGCCGTCTTCGATGCGCGCGACATGCGGGAGGTGGTGGGGTTCGGCATGTCACGCGAGGCTGCGCGTCAGGTCTACGAAGCCGCAGGCATCGGCCCCGAAGACATTGACGTGGTGGAACTCCACGACTGCTTTGCGCAGAACGAGCTCATCACCTATGAAGCCCTGGGGCTGTGCGGGCTTGGCGAAAGCGAACGCTTAATCTGTGACGGCGACAACACTTACGGCGGCAAAGTGGTGACCAACCCCTCGGGCGGCCTGCTGTCCAAGGGGCACCCGCTTGGGGCTACGGGCCTGGCGCAATGCACGGAACTGGTGCAGCAACTGCGCGGCACGGCCGAGGCCCGGCAGGTCAGTGGCGCTCGGCTGGCGCTGCAGCACAACCTCGGGCTCGGCGGCGCCTGTGTCGTGACATTGTACGAACCCGCCTGAAGGAGCAGTCATGATCGACAAGGCCATGATCGGCTACGAAATGGAGCCCTCGGTGCTTCCCATCGAGCGCAGCCGCCTGCGTTTTTTTGCCAAGGCCATTGGCGAGACCAATCCGGTGTACACGGACGAAGCTGCCGCCCGGGCTGCGGGCTACCCCGACCTGCCGGCGCCGCCCACTTTCCTGTTTGCGGCAGAGCTGGACTCCGGCGCAATGGACCGCCTCCTGGACAAACTTCAGATTCCCTTGTCCAAGCTGCTGCATGGGGAGCAGTCCTTCACTTATCACCGTCCCGCCTGTGTCGGCGACACCGTGACGGTGCGCTCGCGCATTGAAGACATTTATGACAAGAAGAACGGCGCGCTCGAATTCGTCATCAAGACCGCCCGCGTCACAAATCAACATGACGAGCTGGTGGCTCAAATGCGCTCCGTGCTTGTCTGCCGCCACTGAGGTTCGTTCCTATGTCCGCTCCCACTTTTGACTCCGTCCAGCTTGGCGACGAGCTGCCTCCGCTTCAGCTGCCGACGGTGGACCGCACTATGCTCGCCTTGTTCGGTGGCGCTTCGGGCGACCACAACGCGGTGCATATCGATATCGACTTTGCCCGCCGTGCCGGCATGCCTGATGTGTTCGCCCAGGGCATGCTTGGCATGGCATGGCTGGGCCGACTGCTGACGCAATGGGCGCCCCAGTCCAGCCTGCGCCGCTTTGACGTGCGCTTTCAGGGCATCACCCACCTTGGCCACCGCATGGTCTGCAGCGGCAAGGTGGTTGAAAAGCTGCATCACGAGGGTGTGCCCTGTGTGCGCATCGAAATCCAGGCGACCAATCAATACGGACAGATCAAGACTGCCGGCGAGGCCCTGGTCGCGCTTTCCTAAACCTCTTCACATCATCAGCCATGAGCAAAAAACTCCAAGACAAAGTTGCCCTCATCACTGGTTCGGGGCGCGGCATTGGCCGTGCGCTGGCCATGAAACTTGCCGCGGAGGGCGCTAGCATCGTCGTCAACGACCTCGACAGCGGACCTGCAGAAGAGGTGGTCGCAGCCATTCGAGCAGCTGGTGGCCAGGCCGTGGCCTGCCCTGGCAGCGTCACGGCGCCTGACTTTGCCGAACGTTTCATCGGCACCGCCGTGAGCGCCTTCAAGCGCATCGACATCATCGTCAACAACGCGGGCTACACCTGGGACAACGTGATCCAGAAGATGAGCGACGAGCAGTGGTACGCCATGATGGACTGCCACCTGACGGCGCCTTTTCGCATCCTGCGCGCCGTCCAGCCGGTGCTGCGCGGCCAACACAAGGCCGATCAGGAGGCGGGCCGCCGCATCATTCGGAAAGTGGTCAACGTGTCATCGGTGGCGGGCTTGTTCGGCAACGCCGGCCAGGCCAACTATTCGGCGGCCAAGGCCGGCATCGTTGGGATGACGCAGACGCTGGCCAAGGAATGGGGCCGCATTGGCGTCACCGTCAACTGTGTGGCGTTTGGCTTAATCAAGACGCGCCTGACGGGTAGTGCCGCAGAGTCGTCCACGGCTTTGATCGAAGGCCGTGAAATCAAGGTGGGCGTGAACCCCGGCCTTCTGGAGCTCATGGAAAACAGCATTCCGCTTGGCCATGGAGGCACGCCCGAGGAAGCGGCAGATGCCATCTACCTCTTCTGTATTCCCGAGTCGGACTATGTCAGCGGTCAGACGCTGATGTGTACGGGCGGGCTGACGGGGATCTGAGCGATGACCCACGAGCTCCTTCCTCAACAACACCGCCATGCCTGGATGACCCGGGAGATGGACGATTTCCGTGCGCAGGTCAGGCGCTACATCACGCGTGAGATGTCACCTCACCTGGACACCTGGCGCCGCCAGGGTTTCATTCCCCGCGAGGTCTGGAAGCCCTTTGCACAGATGGGCTTCCTGCTGCCTGAATTCGGGGAAGAGTGGGGCGGCGGCGGAGGGACGCTGGCGCACCAGCTGGTCGTGCAGGATGAAATGGCGCTGCAGGAGGTGCCGGAGAACATTGGTGTGCACTCCATCGTGTCGCACTACATCCTGGACTATGGAACGCCAGAGCAGAAGGCGCGCTGGGTGCCTGGGCTGGTCAGTGGTGACTTCTTCGCCAGCATTGCATTGACCGAACCGGGATGCGGCTCCGACCTCAAGTCCTTGCGCACCCGTGCTCAAAGGGAGGGCGATGAGTACGTCATCAACGGCGCCAAGATGTTTATCACCAATGCCTTCTCCGGCAATTTCATGGTGGTGGCAGCCCGCACAGGAGAGGCGGGCAGCGGCGGTGTGTCGCTGCTGGTGGTGGAGAACACGCATGACCAGCCTGGTTTCCGGATTGGCCGCCGGCTTGAAAAGCTTGGCCAGCATGCGTCGGACACCTGCGAGGTGTTCTTCGACAACCTGCGTGTACCCGCGCATAACCTGCTGGGGACTGTGGAGGGGCAGGGCTTTCGTCAAGTCATGAGCCAGCTGGCCTATGAGCGCTTGTTGCTGGCCGTGCCGGCGGCGGCGGCCATCGAACTGGCCGTGTCGCTGACGGTGGACTACACACGCCAGCGCCCGGCCTTCGGTCAGCACCTCTCGGACTTCCAGAACACACGATTCAAGCTCGCCGAATGCGCCACCATCGCCCATGTGGTGCGCGGCTTCGTCAATGACTGCATACAGCGCCTGCTCGACGGCACGCTCGATGATGAAGCAGCCTATATGGCCAAGTGGTGGTGTACCGAGCAGCAGTGCAAGGTCGTGGATGACTGTCTGCAGTTGTTCGGTGGCTATGGCTATATGAGCGAATACCCTATCGCGCGCTTGTATGCCGATGCTCGGGTGCAACGCATCTACGGTGGGACAACCGAAATCATGAAGGACCTTATAGCCCGGAGGCTATTCGCATGAAGCCACTGCAAGGCATTCGAGTGGTCGAGTTCGAGGGCATAGGCCCCGGACCCTTGGCGGGCCGTTTCCTGGCGGACATGGGCGCCAGCGTAACCGTGATCGCCAGGCCTACCCCCGGCGCGGTGCACCAGCGCATGGACACGGGTGTAGAGAATCCGCTGCGCCAGGGCAAGTCGGTGGTGGTGCTGGACCTAAAGCAGGCCGCCGACCATGCCCGTGCGGTCGACATGGTGGTTGCCAGCGATGTGCTGATTGAAGGCAACCGACCTGGCGTAATGGAAAAGCTAGACCTGGGACCGACCGTATTCGCGTCGAGCAACCCCCGACTTGTGTACGGCCGAATGACAGGGTGGGGGCAGAGCGGGCCCTTGTCTGCTGCTGCGGGTCATGACCTGAACTACGTAGCACTGTCTGGTATTTTGTCGCTCTCGGCCAACCGGGGTGAATTGCCCATTCTCCCACCCACGGTGGTAGGCGATGCCGTGGGGGCGCTAGGCCTGGCGTTTGGTATCGTCAGCGCGCTGCATAGCGTCAAGGAACGGGGTGAGGGCTGCGTGATTGATGGCGCGATCGTCGACATCGTGTCTATGCTGGGCATGCTGATGCAGTGGATACGCGCAGCAGGACAGATCGACGGACCTGAACCCAGCCTGTTTCATGATTCCCCATTCTATTCAGTATACGCTTGCGCCGATGGCGGGCGTATCACGCTGGGTGCCATCGAGCCGCAGTTCTATGCCCTGCTGCTCAACAAATTGGGCATCACCAATGTGGACCCTAAGGCGCAGTACGATCAAAGCACCTGGCCTCAATTGCGGGCCAGGTTCGGCGCCTTGTTTGCCACAAGGCCGCGTGCGCATTGGTGCGAATTGCTCGAAGGAACCGACGTGTGCTTTGCCCCTGTGTTGAGCGTGGCCGAGGCTGCGCTGCATCCGCACAACGTGGCGCGGGGTACTTTCAAGATGCTTGACACCGGTGCGATTGAGGTAGCGCCTGCCCCTCGCCTGACGCCCCTGGTCGGGCAGCTCTATGCCGGAGCGCCACGATGAGTAGCGTCGAAACCACCCACAGCGCCTTGCGTGCCCAGAACGTTACACTGAAATTCGGCGGTATCACGGCATTGCAGGATGTGTCTTTGGAAGTCGGCCGGGACGAACTGGTTGCACTGATCGGTCCCAACGGGGCCGGCAAGAGTTCGCTGCTTAATGTGCTGTCTGGCTTCTATAAGCCACGCAGCGGATGCATTGAGTTCGAGGGCCGAGACATCAGCGGCTGGCCTGTGCACAAGGTGGCCAGGGCGGGGCTCGCGCGCACTTTCCAGGGCACGCACCTGCTAGCCCACATGAGCGTGCTCGACAACATACTGGTGGGCCGCTATGCCCACATGCGCAGCAGCCTGGTCTCGGCCTTTGCCTACTACCCTTTTGCCCACCGCGAGGAGGTTGAACACCGGGCGGTGGCTGAGGAGATCATCGCGTTCTTGGAAATCGAGCATGTGCGTCACCAGCCCGTGGGTACCCTAGGCTATGGTATGCGCAAGCGGGTCGACTTGGGCCGGGCCCTGGCGATGGAGCCGCGTACGCTGCTGCTGGACGAACCCATGGCGGGCATGAACACCGAGGAAAAAGAAGATCTGGCCCGCTTCATCCTAGATGTACGTGAATCGCGCCATATTCCTGTGGTGCTGGTCGAACATGACATGGGGGTTGTCATGGACATCGCCGATCGGGTGGTGGTCCTCAATTTCGGCCGTAAGATTGCCGAGGGAACGCCCGCCAGCGTGCAGCAAGATCCTGAGGTCATTGCTGCCTACCTGGGAGGCAAGGCATGACGATGCTTGACAAGGACATGCCGCAGACGCTGCCGCAATGGCTGATCTACAACGAGCGCGAGCGCAGCAAGCTGGTCGGGCAGCGGTACAAGCTGGCCGGCGTCTGGCGTGAATTCAACTGGCAGACCATCGCTGCCGAGGTCCGTTCCATTGCTTTCGGACTGGCTGCGCGGGGCGTGGCCAAGGGGGACGCTGTAGTGATAATCAGCGAAAACCGGCCCGAGCAGTACTGGGCTGAGCTGGCCGTGTTCTGCCTGGGTGCCAGGGCCGTTGCGCTGTACCCCGACGCCACCGAGGCGGAGATCGACTACGTGGTCGAGGACAGCGGCGCGGTCTGCATCTTTGCGGAAGACCAGGAGCAGGTCGACAAGGCCTTGCCAATTGCACAGCGCCGGCCGCAATTGCGTTCCATCGTCTGGTGGGAGGCCGGAGGCCTGTGGGACTATCGGCAGCCGCAGATGGTGTCCTGGAAGGATCTGAAGGCTGCGGGTGCCGCCTTGGCGCAGCAGGACCCACAGCGCGTGGACCGGGACGTCGCGGCTGGGACGGCTGGGGACATCGCCTTGCTGTCCTATACCTCGGGCACCACGGGCCAGCCCAAAGGCGTGATCACCACGCATGGTTCGCTGTTGCACAACGCACGGGCGATGGCCAATTGTGGGGGCATCACGCCCGGCAGCGAATACCTTTCCTACATTCCCCTGTCCTGGGCCACCGAGCAATGGCTGGGTGTCACGCTGGGGCTGATGCAGCCTTTGTGTGTGAACTTTGCCGAGCGCCCCGACCAGATCCAGGAAGCTGTGCGTGAACTCGCCTGCGAGGCCGTTTTCTTCGGCCCCAGGCAGTGGGAAAGCATGGCCGCCCTGGTGCACACCCGCATGGCTGATGCGCCACGCTGGCGGCAATGGCTGGTGGACTGGGGCATCTCCGTGGGCCAGCGGGTTCGTGCCGGCACTGGGCCGGAAAAGCCGTCGGTCTGGCAGCGCCTCTGTCTGCTGCCGCTGGCTGAAACACTGGTTCTGCGGCCTCTGCGAGAGCAACTCGGTCTCAAGCGTGCGCGCGTGGCCATCACTGGCGGGGCGGCCACTTCGTCGGACGTCTTTCGCCTTTTTGCAGCGATGGGCGTGACGCTGCGCAACATCTACGGCTGCAGTGAATTTGGGCTGATTAGCGGGCATGAGGTCAAGCGTCCAGTCAACCCGGACACCGTTGGTCAGCCCATGGCCGTGTCCACGTCCTGGGGGCAGCCGCTGCAGTGGCGGATCAGTTCCCAGGGTGAATTGCAGGTACGGGGCGGGGCTGGCTTTGCCGGCTACTGGGGCAAGCCGGACAAGACTGCGGAGCGACTCGATGGCGACTGGTACTGCACCGGCGATGCGGTCAATGTCACGCCCGACGGTGAGCTGGTGTACCTGGACCGGGTGGACCACCTGAGCCGGCTGGCGGGCGGCCACACCTATCCCAAGCAGTTCATCGAAAGCCGCTTGCGGTTTTCGCCCTACATCAAGGATGTGATGGTGGTCGGTGACGAGCGCCATGGCTTTGTGACGGCCCTGATCAACATCGACGGCGAGGTCTTCTCCCGCTGGGCGGAGCGCCAGGGCCTGGCCTTCACCACCTTCACCGACCTGTCACAGCGGCCGGAGGTGCTGGCCCGGGTCGGGCAGGAGATTGCGCGGGTCAATCAGGCCTTGCCCGTCCATTCCCGTGTGCTGCGCTTTGCCAACCTGCCCAAGGAACTGGATGCGGACGAGGGTGAACTCACTCGCACCCGCAAGCTAAAGCGCGATGTCATCGAGACGCGCTACGCCGCGGTCGTGCAGGCTTTGTACAGCACCGCCAGCCAGGTGGCCGCAGACATCCCCGTGCGCTACCAAGACGGCCGGACTGGCGTCTTGCATGCCGAAGTCCGGCTGGCCGGCGATGGCGCGCCAGATGCTGCCCACCCCCCTGCCTCTCTCCAGGCCATGGAGGTTTCCGCATGAGTGATTTTCTGAACTACACCGTCAACGGCATCCTGCTGGGTCAGGTCTATGCCCTGCTGTCGCTGGGTTTCGTCGTGATCTACCGTGCCAGCAAAGTGTTCAACTTTGCCCAGGGCGAGCTGATGCTGCTGGGGGCTTACTCGGTTTGGACGCTCTCGCTGGGCATGAACCTGCCGCCCTTACTGGTCATTCCGCTGGCCTTTGTGGCGGCCCTGGTTTACGGCTGGCTCATCGAGCGTCTGTTCTTCAGGCGCCTGCTGGGGGAGTCCGTTTTTTCCATGGTCATGGTCACCATCGGCTTGGTCATCCTTATACGCGGAGTAGTCCTGGTGCTCTGGGGGCCGATAGAGCGGCAGTTTCCGGTGCTGCTGCCGACCATGCCCATCATCATGGGTGAATTCCTTCTGCCCACCAACATGGTGGTGGGCGCGGCGATCACGCTGGTACTCACGGTGGGTCTCTGGTACTTCTTCAACCGGACCCGCTTCGGCCTGACGCTCACGGCCGTCGCCGAGGACCCCAACATCGCCATCTCCGCTGGCATCCCGGTGCGGCGGGCGGTCACCCTGGCCTGGATGATGGGCACCTGCATCGCCACCGTGGGTGCCGTCATTTTGCTCAATGGCCGCTCACTGAACGTGCTGTCAGCAGACGTGGCAATGGCGGCCCTCCCCGTGGCCTTGCTGGCAGGACTGGAGTCCATTGGCGGACTGTTACTGGCCGGCGCGATAGTAGGAGTGATCCAGTCGCTGGTTGCCGCATACGTGGACCCACGCATAGGTGGTGCGGCTTCGAGCATCGTGCCTTATGTCTTCATGGTTTTCATCCTGGTCGTCCGTCCCACGGGGCTGTTCGGCTGGCGCCACATAGAAAGGGTCTGACCCATGGATGCTTCCGGCATTTTTTTCACCCATCACGGCCGCGACCGCGCCCTGGTGCGTACGCGCCCTCAACTGGTGAGCCTGCTCGCTTTCCTGGTGGCGTTGGCAGTGTTGCCCCTAGTGGCAGGCGACCGCTGGGTCAGCTTGGGCTACACCATGTTCATCATGGCCATTGCCGTCATCGGCCTGCAGGTCTGCACGGGTTACGCGGGGCAGGTCAACATTGGCCAGTCGGCCTTCATGGGCGTAGGTGCTTACGCCTGCGCACTCTTTCTACACCTGCCCCAGATGCCGCTCTTGCTAGCCCTGGTGCTGGGCGGAGCCTGTGCGGCCGCATTCGGGGTGTTGTTCGGCCTGACGGCTGCGCGCATCAAAGGTTTTTATCTGGCGCTGACTACCATCGCTGCCCAAGCCATTTTCCATTTCCTCGTTCTCAATCTTCCTGCCGGCTGGTTGGGTGGAGCCGGAGGGCTGCACCTGGACAAACTTGGCGTGTTGGGTATGTCACTGGCGAATGACCGGGCCCTGTATTGGCTGTGCTTGGCGGTGCTCCTGGTGATGACCGCAGGCGCCTTTGGCATCGTTCGGTCACGCCATGGACGGTCCTTTCAGGCGGTGCGTGATGATGACGTGGCTGCGGGCATGATGGGTATTAACGTGGCAGCCACCAAAGTGCGTGCTTTTCTGGTCGCTGCCTTTTATGCGGGCATTGCGGGGGGTTTGTGGGCAATCGCCTTGCGCCATGTGTCGGTAGAGCAATTCACGCTGTTCAACTCAATCTGGATGATCGCCATGATGATCGTCGGTGGTCTGGGCTCCATTGTGGGGGCTCTGGTTGGCACCTTCCTGATCCAGATGGCTCGCGAGGGCGTGGTCAGCCTGGGCCCCAGCCTGGTAGAGATTTTCCCGGCTGCCGGGCAGGGGCTGGTGTTTGCCGGTATGAATGTACTGTTGGGCACAGTCATTGTGCTGTTCCTGCTGTTCGAACCCAAGGGAGTCATGCATCGCGTGAACATCGCCAAGCGTGGCTACCGTTTGTGGCCTTTCCCGTACTAAAACCCAACCTAGGAGACAAAAGTGAGACTCATCCGAACCTTCGCTGCTCATGCCGTCCTGGCCGGAGCCGCCCTGGGCGCTGCACTCGTGCCTGCCCAAGCCCAGACCACTTACCAGATCCCGTCCCTGTCTGATTTTTCTGGTCCATTTGCCAGCGTGATGCCCTTTTTCGCTGGCGCACGTGAATCTGTGCTCAGTTGGTGGAATGCGGAGCATGGAACAAAGCTGGGCGTCAAGCTGGAACTCAAGCCTTTCGATACCCGCTATGACACGGCGCAAACCGCCAGCCTGTGGCCTGGCGTGCTGGCGTCTACCAAACCCATCATCGGTTTCGCGCTGGGTGGCCCGGACACCGCTGCACTCCAGCAGCGCCTGCCTAACGACAAGGTGCCCCTGATCTTGGGGTCAGCCAGTAACGGCTTTGGCTGGCGACCCAATCAGTGGGTGATGTCCACACGCCCAACCTTCGTGCACGAGATCACGGGCTTCATCGAATGGTTCCAGAAGAACAAGGTCGGTGGAACGCGACCGGTGAAGATAGCGATGTTCACAAGCGAGGCCTCCCCCTCCTTTGCCGACATGGGCAAGGGCGTGCAGGCCTATGCCAAGGCCAATCCGAGGATCGTGGACTTGGTGGAGATGGTGTACGTGGAGCCGCAGCCCGCTGACGTGACATTGCAACTGCGGCGCGTGCTTAACGCCGGCGCAGAAGTTGTTCTGGCTCCCGCCTCCATCCAGCAGGCGATCGCCGTCAAGCGCGCCATGCAGGCACTCGGTCGCAACACGCCCATCATGGTGAGCGCCCATAACGCACTGACCGTACTGGAAAAACCCGTGGGTGGCTTTGCCGCGCTGGAAGGTGACTATGAGGCGCACTCATCGGTGGTGACCGGTGTGGACGACTCTGAGGCGCGCAAGTTCTACGACATGCTGGTTGCAAAGTATGGCTTGAAGGCTCCGTGGCACGCCTTAACCGGCTTGGGCATTGGCCAGGGTCTGGTGTTGGTACGCGCAGTCGAGGCTGCAGCTCGCAAGAACGGTGGCGACAAACTTACGGGAGAACTGGTGTATCGCGCACTGATCGATAGCAATTTCCCCGCCAAAGACTTCTACGGATTCACTGGTGGAGACATCGACTTTTCCCAGGAGGCTCCGTTCCCGATCAAGGACCCCCGCATCAACATCGGTCAGGTCACTGGTGGCAAGCTGCGGACTGTAGCCTCTTCCGTTCCCGCCCCTGCGCTCGCGAAGTGGTGAGCATGGGCAACGCCGAGCCACAAGAACGTCCGCCGCTATTGTCGGTGGAAAATCTCGAGGTCTTGTACTCCGAGGTGATCCTGGCACTCAAGGGCGTCAACCTCAAGGTGGCCGAGGGGGGCTGTACAGCCCTTCTTGGTCCCAACGGTGCAGGCAAGAGTTCTACGCTTAAGGCCATCTCCGGCATGCTGGCCGTGGAGGAGGGCGAAGTCTCGGGTGGCGCTGTGCGCTATGCCGGCCACGACCTGGCGGGCCAAGATGTCCAGCGCCGAGTGTCCCAGGGCATCGTGCATGTGGTGGAGGGCCGAAAGGTCCTGCGTCACATGACGGTCGAGCAGAACCTGATCGTCGGGGGACACGTGCAGCCCAGCCTCGTCGCAGTGCGCCAGGGTATTGAACAGGTATATGACACCATCCCTCGTCTGAAAGACCTGCGCGGCCGCACGGCCGGCTACCTATCTGGGGGAGAGCAACAGTTGCTGCTGATCGCCCGCGCCATGATGGGTAAGCCTCGGCTCTTATTGATCGACGAGCCCTCGCTGGGGCTGGCGCCCAAGATGATTGAAGAGGTTTTTGCGCTCCTGTCGCACCTTCGCTCGCAGGGCTTATCGCTGCTGATCGTGGAGCAGAACGCCCAGGCCGCGCTGGGCCTTGCCGACCATGCTTATGTGCTCGAGGGTGGCCGCGTGGTGCTGGAAGGCAGCAGCGAGCAGCTGCGTGCCAACCAAGACATTCAGGAGTTCTACCTGGGACACCAGGCGGGCGGTGAGCGCCGCAACTACCGAGAGATCAAGCACTACCGTCGGCGCAAGCGCTGGCTCGGTTAAGGAGTGAGCATGGACGAACGAGAAGGCATTGCCTGGTGGCGTGATGGAGCCGTGGGGCGAATCGAACTCAGGCGGCCAGAGCGGGCCAATACCTTGGGTCGGTCGGCAGCCCTTGCCCTGGCCCGTGCCATTGACGATCTGCTGCTCACCGAACCGGGCGCCGTTTTGCTCACCGCGCAGGGTGCCGTGTTTTGCGGCGGCGGGGACATTGACGAATTCACGGCAGCCGCAGACACCCTGGATACCTTGGTGGCTGACATCCTCAAACCCCTGCATCCGGCGATTGAACGCCTGGCCCTGGCGCCATTGCCTGTGGTCAGTGCCATCAGCGGCAGTGTGGGTGGCGCTGGTGTGGGCTTGGCCCTCTGTGCCGATTTCGTTTTAGCGGCGGAACACATGAAGTTGCGTACTGGTTACGCGGCCATTGGTTTGTCCCCTGATGTTGGCAGCTCCTACTTCCTGGCCCGACGCGTCGGTGGGCAACGGGCCAAACAGTGGCTCATGCTCAGTGAGCCAGTGGATGCGCAGGTCTGCTTGGCGCAGGGGGCTGTCGATGCTTTGTACCCAGCTGCTGAACTTGGACCCGAAGCGCTCGCACTGGCGCACCGCCTGGCCAATGGCGCCCGCGATTCGCTTGTAGCCATCAAGTCTCTTTGTGAAGGATGGGAACAGCGCAGCCTGAGTGAGCACCTTGCCCTCGAGCAAAGCCTGCTGTCCGAGCGTGCCCGCAGCGCCGAAGCCCGTGAGGGCATTCAGGCCTTCGTGCAAAAGCGTTCACCGGGGTTTGGCGGTGATTGATGGCTGCTATGTCTGTTCATGGCTTTAGCTATTGGGACCTTCTGCTGCGCAACGCTGTGGTGAATGCCGATCTGCCCGTCGTGAGCGGTGCTTTTGGCATTTGGAGTCATGCCCAGCTCAAAGTGCGAGCGGAGGCACTGGCGCAGCAACTACATGCGAAAGGCGTGGCCAAAGGGGATCGCATCGCTGTTCTGGCTTCTAACCAGCCAGAGGTGTTGCAATTGCTGGGCGCATGTTCTCGCCTAGGCGCCACCTTGGTGCTGCTAAACACACGCGCTCATGCCCAGGAGATCGGCGCACTGCTGGAGGACGCCGAGCCGGCTTTGGTGTTTGCCGAGGCCTCGCTGTGGTCGCTGCTGGCCCAGGCGCCCGCAGCCGTGGCCTGCCATGAACTGGACACCTTGGCCTCGATGGACGTGTCCGAGGTCTCGCTTTCTGCCTCACAGACCTTACCGCCGCCAGAGGCAAATGCGCCCCTAGTGGCCATTCCTACTGCGGCAATCAACGGTCGGCCGCGCTTGGCGCTGCTGTCTGACAGCACCTTGCTTCACCAGGCTTTACAGCTCGCCTATGTCTGGTCCTTGGGGCCTGCGGATCGCCACCTGTGCCTTCTTCCCTTGTTTCATATGGCCGGTCTGGGTTTGACCTTGGCTGGGCAACTCGCCGGCGGTGCAAGCATTCTCATGCCCCGCTTTGATGCCGAGGCTGCTGCTCGGGAGATAGCCTTTTCACGGGTCACGTATTTCGCCAGCTTTTCTCCCATCCTGGAGGCCATTCTTGATGCCGCTGCCCACGGCCATGATCTGGGCAGCTTGCGTGTCGTTACAGGTCTGGAGCCGCCGGAGGTGGTGGACCGCCTGCATGCGAGCTGGCCGCAGGCGCAGTTCTGGTCTGGCTATGGGCAGACCGAGACCGGAGGGATGGTGAGTCTGTCACCATCGCGCGACCTTCCCGGCTCGGCGGGGCGGCCTCTGCCCCTGGTCCAGTTGCGCATCGAGGCCGCAGACGGCAGGGCCGCTGCTCCTGGTCAGTCAGGTGACATCCTGGTGCGCGGGCCCTGTGTATTCAGCGGTTACTGGCAGCGCCTTGCCGAGACGGCCCATGCGGCCCGGGACGGCTGGCATCACACGGGTGATCTGGGTCGGATCGATGAGCGGGGCTTCCTCTGGTTCGAGGGGCGTGCTCCTGAGAAGGCCCTAATCAAGAGCGGCGGCGAAAACATCTACCCTGCGGAGGTGGAACAGGCCTTGGAAGCGCACCCGGCGGTCATGCGGGCCGTTGTCATTGGAGTGCCTGATAAGCGTTGGGGCGAAGCTGTGCGAGCGATCTGTGAGCTGCATTCAGGCCAGACGGTTAGTGCGGAGGAGTTGATCGATTTCGTGGGCATGCGCATTGCGCGCTTCAAGCGTCCGCGTGAAGTGCGCTTTGAACCGCGCCTGCCTCGGCGAGAGGACGGCAGCGTCGACCGGGAGGCTGTCGCTCAGGCGCATCGCGCGGACTGAGCTTTTTTGCTCAGCGCATGCGGGCCATCTGGTACTGGGCTTGTGTCTGGGCTACCAGTTCGGCCACCGTGCCAATCTGGGTGACACCCGAGACACTGTGGCCGGCAGACCAGATGTCCTTCCAGCGCTTGAATGGGCTGTGGGCGCTGTTGACTTCGATGTCGCGTGCCACATCCACCGACTGCGCTTGAGGCATGTTGTCTGGATCTAGCCCGGCCTTCACGATGGACGGCCTGAGCATATTGGCTTGCAAGCCAGTGAATGCCCGCGTCAGTAGGATGTCATCAGCATTGCAGTCCACCAGCATCTGCCGGTAAGCCGGCGAGGCCATGCTTTCCTGCGTGGCGATGAAGCGCGTGCCCATGTAGGCTAGGTTGCAGCCCAGAACCTCGGCAGCTCGCAATGCTGCCCCGTCGGAAATGCCGCCACCCAGAACGAGGGGACCCTGATAAAACGCACGCACGGCGCGCACAAAGGCGAAGGGGTTGAGCCAACCCGTCTGACCCCCCGCACCGGCTGTCAGCAGGATCAGCCCATCCACTCCCTCGGCTACAGCGCGCTCGGCATGGCGTACGCTGGCTACGTCGGCCCACACTTGCACACCCGCATCATGAAGAGGAGGCAGCACAGACTTTGGACTTCCCACGCTGGTGATGACCACGGCCGGATGGTGGCGGCACAGTACGCGCAAATCCTCCCCCAGTCGCTGGTTGGAAGGATGAACCACCAGGTTCGGGCAGATGGGCGCTGTGCCCTGACCGCTGGTCTGCTCATGGTTGGAGAGGCGTATGCCCATTTCGACGAGCCAGGCATCTAACTCTTCGCTGCTGCGACAGTTTGCCGTTGGAAAGGAGCCTGCCACCCCGGAAGTACAAGCAGCGACCACGAGGTCAACGCCTGAAACAAGGAACATGGGCGCTGCTACCAGGGGAAGACGCAAATTACTGAACCGACTAGGAAGCATGCGTTCAACCTCTGGCGATAAGCTGTTTAGATCATGATACGCCTTCCATAGTAAGGTCTGTTGGTACTTCAAAAAGCCTGCGTTGATTCGTTTTTAAGTGGCGGTTTGGCGTTGGAAGGAGTCGGCCGCCCTGCGCAAGAAACTGGGTTTTGAGTGCGGCCGACATGGGCAATTTGATCGGGGTGTCGGCCCAGAGCGTGTACCACTGGGAAACGGGCAATACCAAGCCCCGAGCCAGCCAACTGCAAGCGATCGCTGCCGTGCGCAAGATGGGCAAAAGGGCGGTTGCGGCCAAGCTGGCTGCACCTGATTAATCGCTCTTGATTTGTCTCGCCGAGCTCAAATTAGCATTATTTCTTATGGAGGGTCTTTTGGGGGAACTAATAAAAAAATCTTCTGCAAGCCTCTTAAATCAATGTGGTTATTGAGACTCCTACTCCGCCATGCAAAGTTTCTTCAAATCTTCAATCTTTCAAAGGCGGCAGGCAACCTGTTGATCTGATTGACTTTTTCCCAGTCAGCTCTTGACTAGCGATTGAAGAAAGTGGCGCCAGATGAGGGCTTCAACGCGATTGAGACGCTCCTCTGCTCAGAACCACCTGACTGAGCGAGTTCGAAAAAAACCAATTAGAACAAGGATTTACGCGATTTAGCTGTAAGCCCCGTTTCCGTACTGCCACGAAAAAGTCAGGAGCTTTTGCGGAAATCCAGGTTTCATGCGGCCTGCAAGCGGTGGGGATTCGAATATTTACGTTCTGGCATTGGTGGAGCCAACAACCCCAATCGGCCAAAAGCGATCACTCGCAAGCGGCCAATCAATTGGAATGCAGTAGGTTAGATCCCAAAAAGAATGGGCGAACGAGTCGCCCATTTACAGTTCTTTGATCTCGAACTTATTTGATGAACCGAATCTTCTGATTGATTCGTTCTAGGATCGGTTTCTTCTTCTCGTTGAACACGGCCTTGTTCTCTTCGATCAGGTTTTTCCCCTTGGTGTCGATCGAGATGATCAGCGGACCGAATTCCTTGACGCGGTTGATCCAGAGCGTCTCGGGCATGCCAAGGTCTTTCCACTCGGCCCCCTCGATCTTTTCGACCTGCGTTGCCGCGAGCACGGCGCAGCCACCGGGGAAGATCGCGTGGACGGCCTTGTTTTCCTTGCAGCCTTCCTGCGTTTCGGGACCCATGCCTCCCTTGCCAACGATCAGCTTGACACCTGTGCGCTTGATGAATTCTTTCTCGAACTTCTCCATACGCATGCTTGTAGTCGGGCCTATCGAGACCATCTCATACTCGCCATTCTCTTTTTGACGAACGATCGGCCCAGCATGGAAGATCGCGCCGCCCTCGAGGTTCACAGGCAACTCGCGGCCCAGTTCAATCAGGCGACGATGCGCCACATCGCGGCAGGTCACGAGAGTGCCGCTTAGGTAGACCACATCACCAATGTTCAGAGATTCAAGGTCCTCGTCCTTGATGGGGGTTGTCAGAATTTTTTTCACAGCTTGAATCCTTTGTGCGAAACCACTTCGTAACTCATATCGGCATTGATCTTGATGCGGCCACGACGATGTGCCCAGCAACCCGTCGACACGGCCACCCCGATCGTTGAGGGATGGCGTGCGGACGATTCGATGTTCACGCCCATCACGCTGTTGTTACCAGTGAGCCCCTGCGGACCCAAGCCCAATTCGTTGAGGCCTTCGGTCAGCAACTCTTCCATCATCGCTGCGTTTTCATTCGGGTGATGAGAGTTGACTGGACGCAAGATAGCTTTCTTCGACAGTCGGGCTGCCGTCTCGGCAGAGGTAGAAACACCCACACCGACTAGAAGTGGCGGACATGCGTTCACGCCACGCGAGGTGATGACATCGAATACAAACTCAGCCACACCTTCATAGCCTTGTCCGGGCATGAGTACGGTTGCTTTGCCTGGTAGTGTGCATCCGCCACCAGCCATGTAGACATCAATAGTTACGCTGTCTGAGCCAGGGACGATTTCCCAGTCGAGCCATGGTATCTTGGTTCCGGTGTTTGTGCCGGTATTCTTTTCGACAAACGTCTCCACCGCGTTATGACGTAGCGGACCGTCCTTGGTTGCTCCCAGCGTCGCACCTTCTAAGATGCTTTCAAGTTCTCCCAGCAGCGGAAAGTTCGCGCCCGCTTGGAGAAAGTACTGGATCACACCGGTGTCCTGACAACTGGGGCGGTCGAGCTTGTCAGCAGCGTCCTGGTTCTGACGCATCGACTCATAGACCTCCTTGGCTAGGAAATTGACTTCCTTCTCGCGGAGTTCTCCAAGCTTTTCGCTCACATCTGTGGGGAGACGTTTGCCAATGTACGAAGTGAACTTCGACATCAGGTTCGTCAGATCTTCTATGGCAACTGTTTTGTCCACGGTCATATTCCTTTAGGGTTTTATGGCTTATTCGAGGGTGATCTTTCCGTCTTTGACCAGACGGGCGAATTTCTCTGTTTCATCTTTGATTTGCTTGGCCATCTCTTCGGGCTTGTTACCGATGGGCTCTGCGCCGATGTCGGCCATCTGCTTCTTGAACTCGGGCGACTGGATGATCTTGACGATCTCGGTGTTCAGACGTGCGATCACGGGCTTGGGCGTAGCAGCGGGGGCCAGCAGACCGAACCAAGTGCCAATGGCCACATTGGGCACGCCGGCTTCTTGTAGTGTGGGCACATTGGGCAAGGTTGAGGAGCGTTTGGAAGTGGTGACAGCCAGTGCACGAAGCTTGCCTTCTTTGATGAACGGCAGTACGGGGGTGATCGTGTCAAACGACATCGTCACCTGTCCGCCAAGCAAGTCGGTGGTTAGCGGCGCGCTGCCTTTGTAGGGCACATGCAAAACCTTGACGCCAGTTTCCATTTCGAACTGGGTGCCGATCATGTGTTGGGCCGTGCCATTGCCATTGGAACCATAGGCCAGCTTGTCCGGGTTGGCTTTGGCATCAGCGATGACTTCCTTGACGCTGTTGTAAGGCGACTTGGCACTCACAGTCATCACGTTGGGCACCAGGGCGACGGTCGTGATAGGCGCGAAGTCTTTTTCGAAGCTGTATTTCAGATTCTTGTAATAGTTAGAAGCCACGGTGTGGTGGACTGCGCCCATGAGCAAGGTGTGGCCGTCTGCGGTGGCCTTGGCCACCAAGTCAGCGCCGAGGGTTGCGCCAGCACCGGGCTTGTTGTCAACGATCACGGGCTGCCCGATGGCCGCCGAGAGCTTGTTGGAAATGGCACGAGCAAGCACGTCGGTGGTACCGCCCGCAGGGAACGGAACCACGATGGTCACCGTTTTTGTCGGCCAGGCTTGGGCGCTGGCCAAACCTGCGAAAGCGCTGAGAGCGGTGAACACAAAAGTGCGCTTGAAGTTGCTGGACATAGGTTGTCTCCTCGAATGGGGTTGAGGCCGTTTTTATTTAACGACGTGGTCAGACTGTAAATTTTTATGGCGCAAAAATCCGTTGATATACTGAAGTCATATTTAATCTATTGTTAACAATCATGACGACCTCCAGCCTGATCCAAGCAGCTGATCTTGGCTTTTTTGTCTCACTGGTTAACGCGGGCTCGCTCAGTGGTGCTGCGCGCGAACAAGGCATCTCATCAGCGGCCGTCAGTCGCCACCTGAGCCTCATGGAAAGCCGCCTCGGTTTTGCGCTGCTCAACAGGACCACCAGGCGCATGAGTCTCACCCCTGAAGGCGAGGTATATCTCGATTACGCGCGCAGGATTCACGACGACATTGAAGAGCTGGCCGATCGCCTTATGGGTAGTAAGTTCGCCCCGCAGGGCCTGCTACGCGTCAATGCCACACTGGGTTTTGGGCGCAGTCACATTGCTCCGATCATTTCTGAGTTTTGTAGCCTCTATCCCAAGGTCGATGTGCAACTCCAACTCTCCGTCAATCCCCCTCCGAGCACAGACGATGCATATGACGTGTGCTTTCGCTTCGGTAATCCACCCGACTCGCGCTCAATTGCCAAATTCATCGCGCCCAACCGCCGCTTGCTAGTGGCAGCGCCGGGTTACCTTAAAAAGCACGGCATCCCCCAAACTCCTGTTGAGCTGAAGCAGCACAACTGCATTGGTATACGCCAGGGCGATGAAGCCTATGGCGTGTGGCGTTTTCAGCCTGTCAAAGGCAAAGGTAGAAGCCAAGTAGGGGAATTAGTCAGCGTGAAGGTGCGCGGCAACCTGACAACCAACGATGGCGGCATCGCTGTGAATTGGGCGCTAGACGGTCACGGTATCTTGTTGCGTGCCGAATGGGACATTCAGAAATACCTAGACTCAGGCCAACTCGTACCTGTACTGGGTAGTTATCGCAGCCCCGATGCTGACATCTATGCAGTTTACGCAGAACGTCACCGCACTTCGCTGCGCGTGAAGACGCTTGTTGAATTTGTAGCTGCCAAGTTCAAAACCACCTCAAAAAAACCATAGCAAGCATTCCCGTAACACTTTCTGACCATCGTAAACATTAAATTGATATTTCGCTCAGGATCGAAAGTCGCCACATGTAGGAGAAGGGAGTTCGAATCCCCGACCCCACCAAAAAAAGGGGGGTCGACAACTGAGCGAGTTAGTTGAACAATCGCTTCTGGCCCGCCATGCAAAGTTTCTTCAAATCTTCAATCTTTCAAACTCAGCCGACAAGCTGTTGATCTGATTGAATTTTTCTCGGTCAGCTCCTGACCAGAGCTTGAAGAAAGTCCCTTCATACAGGGGCTTCAGCGCGATTGAGACGCTGTTCTGCTCAGAACCACTTGACTGAGCGAGTTCGAAAAAAACCAATTAGAACAACGGGTTACGAGATTTCGCCGTAACCCCTGTTGCCGTACTGCCGCGAAAAAGTCAGGAGCTTTTGCAGGAATC
>CAYMMK010000042.1:0-21752 GCA_964391575.1 uncultured Limnohabitans sp. | reverse complement strand
TCCAGCAGGTCGGCGGCATCGACTGCCGGCCCATCACCGGCGAGATCACCTACGGACTGGAGCGCCTGGCCATGTACCTGCAGGGCGTGGATAACGTCTACAACCTGAAGTGGACCGACACGCTGAGCTATGGCGACGTGTACCACCAGAACGAGGTCGAGCAGTCCACCTACAACTTCGAGCACTCGGATGTGGACTTCCTGTTCACCGCCTTTGGCGCTCACGAAAAGCAGGCGCAACACCTGATGGTGCAGCAGCTGGCGCTGCCCGCCTACGAGCAGGTGCTCAAGGCGGCGCACACCTTCAACCTGCTGGACGCACGCGGCGCGATTTCCGTGACCGAGCGCGCCGCCTATATCGGCCGCATCCGCAACCTGGCGCGCAGCGTGGCACAGAGCTACTACGACAGCCGCGAGCGCCTGGGCTTCCCGATGGCGCCGCGCGAGTGGGTCGCACAGATCCCGAAGAAGGCCGCCTGAGTGCCCCACAGGAACAAGAACAATGACCCAGCAAAACCTTCTCGTCGAACTTTTCGTGGAAGAGCTGCCGCCCAGGGCGCTGAACAAACTGGGACAGGCTTTCAGCAGCGTGCTGGCCGAGCAGCTCAGGGCCCAGGGCCTGGCGGCTGCTGACGCGGTGGTGACCGCTTTTGCCTCGCCGCGTCGCCTGGCCGCCCATGTCAGCGGCGTGCTGGCGCAGGCCGCTGACAAGGCCGTGCTGCAAAAGCTCATGCCTGTGACCGTGGGCTTGGATGCTGCGGGCCAGGCCACCCCTGCGCTGCTGAAAAAACTGCAGGCCCTGGGCGCCGATGTGAGCCATCCGGCCGCCGCCGTGGCCGCGCTCAAGCGCCAGCCCGATGGCAAGGCTGAAGCCCTGTTTTATGACAGTGTGGTCAAGGGCGCGACCCTGACGGCCGGCCTGCAAAAGGCGCTCGATGAAGCGCTGGCCAGACTGCCCATCCCCAAAGTCATGCAGTACCAGCTGGAGACCAACGGCGGCATCGATCATTTTTTGCCGGGCTGGACCAGCGTGAACTTCGTGCGCCCAGCGCACCGACTGATCGCCCTGCACGGCAGCGCCGTGGTGCCCGTCAAGGCGCTGGGCCTGAGTGCTGGCAACAGCACGCAAGGTCACCGCTTTGAAGCCAGGGTGCCCGCCGTGGTGGTGCCGCACGCCGATCAGTACGCCCAAGTGCTCAAGACGGAAGGCGCCGTCATCGCCAGCTTTGCCGAGCGCCGCGCTGAAATCGTCCGCCAGTTGCAAGCTGCAGCCGCCCAGGTGGGCGGTGGTGTCCAGCCGATCGAAGACGAGGCCCTGCTCGACGAAGTGACCGCATTGGTCGAACGCCCAAATGTGCTGGTCTGCGCATTCGAAAAGCAGTTCCTGGATGTGCCGCAGGAATGCCTGATCCTCACGATGAAGGCCAACCAGAAGTACTTCCCGCTGCTCGACGCCGCAGGCAAGCTGACGAACCAGTTCCTGGTGGTGAGCAACATCAGCCCTGAAGACGCCAGTGCCGTGATCGGCGGCAACGAGCGTGTGGTGCGCCCGCGCCTGGCCGATGCCAAGTTCTTCTTCGACCAGGACCGCAAGAAGACGCTCGAATCCCGCGTTGAGGGGCTGTCCAAAGTGGTTTACCACAACAAGCTGGGCACGCAGGGCGAGCGCGTGGCGCGTGTCTGCGCCCTTGCTCAGGCGATCGGCCAGTTGCTTGGCGGTGACCTGCTGGCCAGACAGGCCGAGCAGGCGGCCCGTCTGGCCAAGACCGATTTGTTGACCGACATGGTCGGCGAGTTCCCCGAGCTGCAGGGCATCATGGGCGGCTACTACGCCCGCCACGACGGCCTGCCGGTGGAGATCGCCGAAGCCATCGAAGACCACTACAAACCGCGCTTTGCCGGTGACGAGCTGCCCCGCAACCCCGTGGGCGTGGTGGTGGCCCTGGCCGACAAGCTCGAAACCCTGGTGGGCATGTTCGGCATCGGCAACCTGCCCAGCGGCGACAAGGACCCGTTCGCCCTGCGCCGCCACGCGCTGGGCGTGATCCGCATGCTGACCGAGAAGGATCTGGCGATCGACCTGTCGGCCCTGCTGGCGCTGGCCGCCTCTGTGTTTGGCGACAAGATCACCGATGCCTCCTCGGCACTCACCGAGTTCATGTACGACCGCCTGGCCAGCAGCCTGCGCGAGCAGGGCTTCTCGGCCCAGGAGGTGGACGCCGTTCTGGCTCTGCAGCCGCAGCGCCTGTCGGATGTGGCCAGGCGTCTGGCGGCCGTGCGAGCCTTTGCCGCCTTGCCCGAAAGCCCGGCCCTGGCCGCGGCCAACAAGCGCATCGGCAACATCCTCAAGAAGGCGGGCGAGGTGGACGCGCATGTGAACGTGGCCCTGCTGCAGGAGGACGCGGAAAGAAACCTGCTCGCCGCAATGCATAAGCTGCTGCCCGAGTCCACCGCCCGGTTCGAAGCCGGCGACTTCACCGCCAGCCTGCAAACGCTGGCTGCCCTGCGCGCGCCGGTCGACGCCTTTTTTGACGATGTGATGGTGAACGCCGAAGCCATGGATCTGCGTCTGAACCGCCAGGGCCTGCTCAAGAGTCTGCACCTGGCCATGAACCGCGTGGCCGACCTCTCGCGCCTGGCCGCCTGAGCATGCAGACCAAACTCGTCATCCTGGACCGTGACGGCACGATCAACCGTGCCAGCGACGAGTTCATCAAGTCGCCCGAGGAATGGGAGCCGTTGCCCGGTGCGCTCGAGGCGATTTCCCGCCTCAACCATGCGGGCTACCAGGTGGTGGTGGTGACCAACCAGTCGGGTCTGGGCCGGGGCCTGTTGGATACCGCCGCCCTCAACAGCGTGCATGCCCGCCTGATCCGCGCCCTCGCCGCGGTGGGGGGGCGGGTGGATGGCATTTTTTATTGCCCCCATGCCCCCGAAGACGAATGCGCCTGCCGCAAGCCTGCTGCCGGCCTGCTCATGCAGATCTCGGAGCGCTGGGGAGTTTCACTGCAAGGTGTGCCCTGCATTGGCGACAGCCTGCGGGACATGCAGGCCGGTGCCCTGATGGGCTGTGACCTTCACCTGGTCTGTACCGGTCGCCATCCGCAGTTGCTCGGCGAACCGCTGCCCGCCACCTTTCCTGCGGGAACCCAGGTGCATGCCGATCTGGCGGCCTGTGTGGACCATCTTCTGGCCGCCGACCCGGTGGCATGACCTCGTTGTGCTCGCCATGAACCTGATCCGGTCGCTTGTGCACCTGGTGTGGATGGCTGTCACGGTGGTGCCCTGGGCCCTGTTTGCCATTGCCATGTCCTATGTTGTCCGCAGCACCACGCTGTACTGGATCTGTGTGGGCTGGCTGCGGGTTGCGGTGCAGGGTGGTGTCTGGATTCTGGGCATTCGCAACCGTGTGCAGGGCATGGACAACCTGCCCCAGGGCAGCAAGGACCCGGCGGTCCTGCTGGTCAAACACCAGTCCACCTGGGAAACCTTTGTCATGCCGACCCTCATGCCGCATCCGCTGGCCTATGTGTTCAAGCGTGAATTGCTGTATGTGCCCTTTTTCGGCTGGGCCATGGGCCGGCTGGACATGATCCATATCGACCGCAGCCAGCGGGCACAGGCCTTTGCCAAGGTGGTCAGCCAGGGCCGTCGGCTGATGGCCGAAGGGGTGTGGGTGATCATGTTCCCGGAGGGCACGCGCATCCCCCGCGGCGAAAAAGGCCAGTACAAGACCGGGGGGGCGCGGCTGGCGATCGAGGCGGGTGTGCCGGTGATCCCGGTGGCCGTGACTTCAGGGCGGTGCTGGCCGCGCAAGGCTTTCATCAAGCGCCCCGGTGTGGTCGACATTTCCATCGGTCCAGCCATCAGCAGCGTCGGCCGATCCCCCGAGGATCTGATGGCCCAGGTCGAGCAATGGATCGAGTCGGAAATGCACAGGCTTGATCCGCAGGCCTATCCTGCGCCCCCGCTGGCGCCGGTTCAGGTGCCATGACGGGCTGGGGCCTGCGCGATCCGGTCCAGTTCGTGCTGGATTTTCTGGCTCCGGCGGCCCCCCTCAGCGAGCCAACGGACCCGCCTTCCGGGTCGGGTTTTACGCATCCGGCAGCCAACCGCCACGCCCAGTTGCAGGGCTGCAGGGTGTCCTACCGTTTCGAGCGTTCGCGCCGGCGAACGATCGGCTTGCTGGTCGGACCCGAAGGTCTGGTGGTGAGGGCGCCCCGCTGGGTGCCGTTGCGAGAGGTGGATGCCTTTGTGCAGGAAAAATCGGTCTGGATTGTGACCCGATTGCAGGAAATGCGCGAGCGTGCCCGCCAACCCGGCCGCGAGCCCCAGGTCTGGGCCGACGGGGCGCAAGTGCCCTACCTGGGCCGCATGCTGACTTTGCGGCTGGGCCAGGGACCGGCTGCGGGCGTGTGCGACGGCGATGATCTGCTGCGCCTGCAGTTGCCGCCAGAAGCTGGTGCGACCCAAGTGCGCGAGGCTGCACAGGCCTGGCTGCAAAAGCAGGCGCGCCTGCTGTTTGTCCAGCGGCTGGATCATTTCGCGCCCTTGCTGGGCGTGCAGTGGCGGCGCCTGTCCTTGTCGGGTGCCCGCACCCGCTGGGGCAGCGCTGGGGCGGACGGGCACATTCGGCTGAACTGGCGGCTGGTGCATTTGCCGCCCGGCCAGATCGACTATGTGGTGGTACACGAGTTGGCCCATCTGCGAGAAATGAACCACAGTCCCCGCTTCTGGGACACCGTGGGTGGTGTGATGCCCGACTACCGCGAGCGGCGGCAGGCGCTGCGTCAGTCAGCCCTGACCGAGGGCGGGGCCGAGAACCTGTAAACCCCATCGGCGCCGCGCTGGCGCCCCACTTGGCCGGCATGCCAGAGTGTGTGCAGATGGGCGACTGCCTCGCCCATGGCAAAGACCAACTGCTGCGCGTCCAGTGTGCGGCGAAACAGCCGGGGCAGCAAGGCAAAGGCGCTTTGCGCCTGCTCCCGACAGGCCATCAGCAGATCCTGCAGGCGTTCCTGATGGTGTGTTTTCAGGGCACTCAGTCGCGCGTGTGCGCCCCGGAAAGGGCGCCCGTGCGAGGGCAGCACCAGGGTCTGCGTGTCCAGAAGACCCTGCATACGGTCCAGCGAATGCAAAAACCAGGTCAGCGGATCGCTGTCGGGCTCCTGGGCCGAGACGCTCACATTGGTAGAAATCGAGGGCAGCAGCATGTCACCGCTGATGAAGAGCGTCCCGTCATCGGCCAGCAGCGCCATGTGGCCGGGCGAGTGACCCCGTCCCTCAATGCAGGTCCAGGTGCGATCGCCCACCCTCAACTGCTGGCCATCGCAGAGCCGAATGAAATGAGGCGGCAGCTCGGGCACCAGCTGGCGGTACAGGCCACGCCTGCGTGGGGCATCGCCACTGAGACTGTCATGCCAGCCATGCGACGCAAAAAAGGCCGTGCTCGGCTCACTCTCGAAACTCGAGAGGCCTGCGTGGGCCAGTCGGGCAGCCTGGTATTCGGTCACGCCCATCCACAGCGGGGCCTGCCAGCGTTCGCACAGCCAGTGGGCCAGGCCCATATGGTCGGGGTGCATGTGGGTGACAAGCACCCTCAGCACGGGCAGGCCGCCCAGGCATGCGTGCTCGAGTTGCAACCACGCCTGTCGGGTCGAGGGGCTGTCGACGCCGCAGTCCACCACCGTCCAGCCCTCTTGCCAGTGCCCGGGCTGCTGCGGGTCGGGCAGGCGGTCACGCAAGAGCCAGAGGTTGATATGGTCGAGTGCAAAGGGCAGTGCCATGCGCACCCAGTGCACGCCAGGAGCCACCCGCAAGCATTGGCCGGTGGCGGGCAGTTCATCAGCCCAGGGGTAGATTGGGGTCGGGGGCGGGGAGGGCATCGTTTGGGGTAGCATTGACGTTGACGTAACGTCAATTGACCCAAGCATTCTAGGCGGCTGTTTTCCTGCGGAACTGTCGCCACCGTGCGCCTCGAAGACTTTGCCCATGGCCAACACCTATTCCATCAGTGATCTTGCGCTGGAATTTGACCTGACCACACGCGCCATCCGCTTTTATGAAGACATGGGCCTGCTGCAACCCGAACGCAGCGGCCCTGGTGGGCGCAACCGGGTCTATTCAGCGCGCGACCGCACGCGCTTGAAACTGACCTTGCGGGCCAAGCGGTTGGGCTTGTCGCTCAACGAGGCCAAGGACCTGATCGACATGTACGACAGCCCCCGCGACACCGTGCCGCAGTTGCGCAAGTTCCTGGTCGTGCTGGCCGACCATCGCCAGCAACTTGAATCACAACTGGCCGATCTGCAGGCCACCCTTGACGAAGTCAAGACACATGAAAAGGAAACCCGCAGTCTTCTGGCGCGGGCCGGCAAGACGGCAGCACCGGGCTGACACCGTACGGGATTGACGTTTACGTAAACGTCAATTAAAGTGTACCTCTGATTTCTGTTTCCCAGACCCTGCCGTGAACTCCCCCGAATACCAACGTGTCGCCGCCAGTCTGGCCCGCCAGGGCATGATGCAAGCGTTGGGGGTTCGCCTCCTGGGTGCCCAAAGCGGCCAGGTCGAGCTGGCCTTGCCCTACAGCAAATTGGTGACCCAGCAGCAAGGGGGTTTTCATGGGGGCGCCATGGGTGCACTGGCGGACATTGCCGGTGGCTACGCCGCCCTGACCGTTGCGCCCGAGGGCATGGAGGTGGTGACGGTGGAATACAAGATCAACTTCCTGGCCAGTGTCCAGGGGGGCGAGATCCGCGCCACCGGCCGCGTGGTCAGGGGCGGCAAGCGGATCCTCGTGACCAGCGCCGAGGTGGTGCACGTTGACGACAGCGGTCGCCAGAGTCCCTGTGCGGTGATGCAGCAAACCCTGGTACCGGTCCCAAAGACCTACTGACGCGCACCTTGCTGCGCCTGATGAGCCCTCTGCCATTGCACAAGGCACGACGCACCTTGAATACCCTTCAAAGGAGAACCACATGACCCCCCTGCCCGGCCTGAATTTCATGCTTGGAGAAGACATCGACGCCCTGCGCGAGGCGGTTCGCGATTTTGCGCAGACCGAAATCGCGCCGCGGGCCGCCGAGATTGACCGCAACGACCAGTTCCCCATGGATCTGTGGCGCAAGATGGGGGATCTGGGCGTGCTGGGCATCACAGTGGGCGAGGAATACGGTGGTGCGGGCATGGGCTATCTGGCCCACATGGTTGCGATGGAAGAAATATCACGGGCCAGTGCCTCGGTGGGCCTGTCGTATGGCGCGCACTCCAATCTGTGCGTCAACCAGATCAAACGCAATGGCAGCGAGGCTCAGCGCGCCAGGTATCTGCCCCGGCTGATTTCGGGCGAGCATGTGGGCGCACTGGCCATGTCCGAGCCCGGCGCCGGCTCCGATGTGATCAGCATGAAGCTCAGGGCCGAGGACCGGGGCGGCTACTACCTGCTCAATGGCTCCAAGATGTGGATCACCAACGGCCCCGACGCCGATACTCTGGTGGTCTATGCGAAAACCGAGCCGGAACTGGGCGCGCGGGGCGTGACCGCCTTTCTGATTGAAAAGGGCATGAAGGGATTTTCCATCGCCCAGAAGCTCGACAAGCTGGGCATGCGTGGCAGCCCGACCGGCGAGCTGGTGTTCAACAATGTCGAGGTGCCTGCCGAGAACATCCTGGGTGGGCTCAACAATGGCGCCCGCGTGCTGATGAGTGGGCTGGACTATGAGCGGGCGGTGCTTGCAGCAGGCCCGATCGGCATTATGCAGGCCGTCATGGACAACGTGATTCCCTATATCCACGACCGCAAGCAGTTTGGTCAGAGCATTGGCGAATTCCAGCTGATCCAGGGCAAGGTGGCCGACATGTACACGGTGCTGCAGGCCGCCCGTGCTTTTTGTTACCAGATCGGCAAGAACCTGGACCAGTTGGGCAGTGAGCATGTGCGGCAAGTGCGCAAGGACTGTGCCTCGGTCATTCTCTGGTGCGCCGAGCAGGCCACCCGCATGGCTGGCGATGGGATCCAGATTTTCGGTGGCAACGGGTATATCAACGAATACCCGCTGGGCCGTCTCTGGCGAGATGCCAAGCTCTATGAAATCGGCGCCGGGACGAGCGAAATTCGCCGCATGCTGATCGGTCGTGAATTATTTGCCGAAACCTTGTAGATCGGTGGGTCTGATCGAAGCGACAATCACGGCATGAGCCACGCACTGCAACATCTTTTTGACAACAACCGGGCCTGGGCCGCGCGCATGGAGCGCGAGCAGCCGGGCTTTTTCAGCCATCTTGCGGCCCAGCAGACCCCCAAATACCTTTGGATCGGATGCTCCGACAGCCGGGTGCCGGCCAATCAGATCACCGGACTGGATCCGGGTGAAGTCTTCGTGCACCGAAACGTGGCCAACGTGGTGGTGCACTCGGACCTGAATGCGCTTTCGGTGATCCAGTTCGCAGTCGATTACCTCAAGGTCGAGCATATTCTGGTGGTCGGCCATTACGGCTGTGGCGGTGTATTGGCCACCTTGCGGGGGACGCGCGTAGGGCTCGCCGACAATTGGTTGCGGCATGTACAAGACGTCAAGATGCGCCACCGCAAACGGCTCGACCATCTGCCAGTGGCCGAGCAGGAAGACGTGCTGTGTGAAATGAACGTGATCGAACAGGTGGGCAATGTGGCGCTGACCAACGTGATTCAGGACGCCTGGGCACGGGGCCACAAGGTCGCCGTCCACGGCTGGTGCTACGGTCTCAAGGACGGATTGGCCAAAGATCTGGGGGTCAGCATGAGCCATCCTGGCGAGGTCATGAGTGTTTTTCGCACTGCCATCAAGCGCTATCCAAGGGCGCAGTGAAGTGGCCGCATGGGTTGGGCGCAAACACTCGAGCCTGCCTGCTCGCCGTGCGACTCTAAGGCACGCATTGGCTCTGCTCCTGCGTGGAGAAGACCCGGGCTGTATCGCCCACTCCAGCACATTGCCCAAGCGAAACGTAGCGGGCAACTGATTATTGCCGACACTCATAGCTGAAAGGACCCGCCATGCAAAACCCCGTCGTGATCGTCAGCGCTGCCCGCACCCCCATGGGCAGCTTCCAGGGTGATTTTTCCTCGCTTGCCGCCCACGATCTGGGCGGGGTCGCGATCAAGGCGGCCATCGAGCGTGCAGGCATCGCCCCAGAACTCGTCACCGAAGTGCTGTTCGGCAACTGCCTGATGGCCGGCCAGGGCCAGGCTCCGGCGCGCCAGGCGGCGTTCAAGGGGGGGCTGCCCAAGAGTGCGGGCGCCGTCACGCTGTCCAAGATGTGTGGCTCGGGCATGCGAGCGGCCATGTTTGCGCACGACATGCTGGTGGCCGACAGCCATGAGGTGTTGGTAGCCGGTGGCATGGAGAGCATGACCAACGCACCCTACCTGATGCTCAAGGGTCGAAGCGGTTACCGCCTCGGTCACGACCGCTTGTTTGACCACATGATGCTCGACGGTCTGGAAGACGCCTACCAGGCCGGCCGCAGCATGGGCACTTTCGGCGAGGACTGCGCCGCCAAATACCACTTCACCCGCGAGCAGCAGGACGCCTTTGCGATGGCCAGCGTGCAACGCGCGCAGGATGCAATCAAGAACGGCGGATTTGCCAGGGAAATCGCCCCCGTGACCGTCAAGACCCGTACTGGTGACGTGGTGGTCTCCACCGACGAAGGCCCAGGCAAGATCAAGATCGACAAGATCCCCATGCTCAAACCGGCGTTCAGAAAAGACGGCACCATCACCGCGGCCGCCAGCTCGTCCATCAACGATGGCGCGGCCGCCCTGGTCATGATGCGCGAGAGCACTGCGAAGAAACTCGGCTGCCAGCCGCTGGCCCGTATTGTCAGCCATGCCACCCATGCGCAGGAGCCCGAGTGGTTTTCCACCGCCCCGGTGGGGGCGTCAGAAAAAGCCTTGGCCAAGGCCGGCTGGCAAGTCAGTGACGTGCAACTGTGGGAAATCAACGAAGCCTTTGCCGTGGTGCCGATGGCGCTGATGCACGATCTGAAGGTGCCGCACGAGAAGGTCAATGTGAATGGCGGTGCCTGCGCGCTGGGTCACCCCATCGGCGCCTCGGGCGCACGCATCATGGTGACCCTGATCCACGCCCTGCAGGCCCGTGGCCTGAAAAAAGGCCTGGCCACGCTGTGCATCGGTGGTGGCGAGGCCACGGCCGTGGCGCTGGAATTGGTCTGAGCATCGATCATGCCGAGCGTTTTGCTGATCGGCGCATCGCGCGGAATCGGGCTGGAGCTGGCGCGCCAGTACCGGGAGAACGGCTGGCGTGTGATCGCCACTGCGCGCAGTCCCGAAGGTCTGTCACGCCTGCAGTCGATGGGGTGTGAAGCCCTGCGTGTGGATGTGGCCGACCCGGCCGGCAACAGTGCCCTGGCCTGGGCACTCGATGGCGTGAAGCTGGACCTGGCCCTGTATGTTGCAGGGGCGATGGACCGCACCAGCGCACCGCAGCCACCGACTCGCGAGGCGTTTGATGCGGTCATGCATACCAACGTCATGGGTGCCATGCAGGCGATTGCGCAGATCCTGCCTATGCTGCAGCAGACCCGCGGCACCCTGGCCTGCATCAGTTCGGTTATGGGCAGCCTGCAGCAGATCACCAGCGGCTCGGCCTGGCTCTACCGCGTGAGCAAGGCCGCGCTCAACATGGTGGTGCGCTGCGTGCAGGCCGAACAGCCCGATGTGACCGTACTTGCCCTGCATCCCGGCTGGGTGCAGACGGACATGGGCGGACCGCAGGCGCCGCTGACGATCCACGACAGTGCCACCAGTCTGCGAAACACCCTTGAGCGCATCCGCACCTCACTTGCTCCAGAGTACCGGGGCGCCTTCCTCAACCACGATGGCGCGTCGCTGCCCTGGTGACCCCTTGAACCGAAAGGCTCGACCATGCTGCTGACCCCCGACCAGGAGATGATCCGCGACGCCGTGCGTGATTTCGCACAGCGCGAACTGTGGCCCCATGCCGGCGAATGGGACAAGCAACACCACTTTCCCAAAGAGGCGCACCAGGGCCTGGCTGCGCTGGGTGCTTACGGCATCTGTGTCCCTGAGTCGCTGGGGGGGGCCGGTCTGGACTACCTGACGCTGGCGCTGGTGCTCGAAGAAATCGCCGCTGGTGACGGTGGCGTGAGCACCACCATCAGCGTGACCAACTGCCCCGTCAACGCCATCCTCATGATGTACGGCAACGAGGCGCAGAAACAGCAGTGGCTGGTGCCGCTGGCACGCGGCGAGCTGCTGGGCGCTTTCTGTCTGACCGAGCCCCATGTGGGCTCGGATGCGTCCTCGCTGCGTACCACCGCGGTCAAACAAGGCGACGAGTACGTCATCAATGGGGTCAAGCAGTTCATCACCAGCGGCAAGCATGGCGACGTCGCTGTGGTGATCGCTGTCACTGACAAGGACGCGGGCAAGAAAGGCATGAGCGCTTTCCTCGTGCCTACCCGGGCACCCGGTTATGTGGTGGCGCGCCTGGAAGACAAGCTCGGCCAGCACAGCAGTGACACCGCTCAAATCAACTTCGACAACTGCCGAATCCCTGCCGGGAACCTGATCGGTAACGAGGGCGAAGGCTACAAGATCGCCCTGTCGGCCCTGGAGGGCGGCCGCATCGGCATTGCCGCGCAAAGCGTGGGCATGGCCCGCAGTGCGCTGGAGGTGGCGATCGACTATGCCAAGCAGCGTGAGAGTTTTGGCACGTCCATCTACAACCACCAGGCAGTGGGTTTCCGCCTGGCCGAATGCGCCACGCGGCTCGAAGCCGCGCGCCAGCTGATCTGGCACGCGGCCAGCCTGCGCGATGCCGGCCGTCCCTGCCTGAAGGAGGCCGCCATGGCCAAGCTGTTTGCCAGCGAGGTCGCCGAGAAAGTCTGCTCGGCCGCGATCCAGACCCTGGGCGGTTACGGATATGTCAGCGATTTTCCCGTCGAGCGTATCTACCGGGATGTGCGGGTCTGCCAGATTTATGAAGGCACTTCGGATGTGCAGAAAATCATCATTCAGCGCGCGCTGTGATGAATTTCGGACCCGCAGGGGCCGGCGCCGAAGTATGATTTTGTCGACATGAACATTCTTATTCTGGGTGCGGGGCGGGTGGGCGAGAGCGTTGCCGAGAGCCTGGTTTCCGAAAAAAACGACATCACGGTGATCGACCAAGACCCCGGTCGACTGCGAATTCTGGAGGAACGTCTGGATCTGCGCGGGGTGGTTGGCAACGGCATCCAGCCCTCCGTGCTCCGGGAGGCCGGGGCCCAGGATGCCGACATGGTCATTGCCTGTGCGGCTGCCGATGAGTCCAATCTGGTCTTCTGCAAGATCGCCCACGACCTCTTCAATGTGCCCACCACGGTCGCCCGACTTCGGTCACCCGAGTTCCAGGCCGGAGAGCCCTTGCTGGACAAGGAGGGTTTTGCTGTTGATCATGTGATCTGCCCGGAAGAGTCGGTGATGAAATACATCCACCAGCTCATCGAGTATCCGGAAGCCCTGCAGGTCCTGCAGTTTGCCCAGGGCCGAGCCAGTTTGATTGTGGTACGTGCCACCTCGGGCAGCGCCCTGGTCGGTCATACCATCGCCGAGTTTCGTGAACTGTTGCCCGACCTGGAAATGCGGGTGGTCGCGCTGTACCGCCTAGACCAAGAAATTGCGGCCACGCCCGCAACCCGCATCCTGCCCGGCGACGAGGTGTTTGTGCTGGCCGACTCCAGCAAGATCCGACCGGTGTTGGCCGGCATCCACCGGCTTGACAAGCCTGTCCAGCGTCTGATGATCGCAGGTGGCGGCAGGGTTGGACTGCGGCTGGCCCGCAGCCTGGTCAGCGAGTGCGAGGTCAAACTCATCGAACGCGATGTCAGACGCTGCGAATACCTGGCCAGCCAGCTACCCTCGAGTACGCTGATCCTGCAAGGTGATGGCGCCGATGAGGACTTGCTGCTCGACGAGAATGTCGGCGACATGGACCTGTTTCTGGCCCTCACCAGCGATGATGAGGACAATATTCTGTCGGCCATGCTGGCCAAGCGCATGGGTGCCCGGCGTGTGATGTCCCTCATCAATCGCCGTGCGTACGCCGAAATGATGCAGGGCAGCACGATTGACATTGCCATCTCCCCGGCGCACACGGTCATTGGTGAACTCCTGGCCCATGTCAGGCGTGGCGATGTGGCAGCGGTCCACAGTTTGCGCCGGGGTGCAGCCGAGGCACTTGAAGGTGTGGCCCGTGGCGATGCCAAGACCTCCAGACTGGTCGGTCGCAAGGTGCAGGATGTTCCCCTCCCGGAAGGTGCCAGGATCGGGGCCATCGTGCGCGGCGCGGGAGAAGATTCCCGGGTGCTGATGCCGCATCATGGCACCCTGATCGAGAGCGATGACCACATCATCATCTTCATTCCCCACAAGCGTCTGGTCAGGGAAGTGGAAAAACTCTTCCAGGTCAGCGCGACCTTCTTTGGCTGATGCTGCAGAGTTTTTTGCCCGTTCTGGCGGTCCTGTCCCGCGTGATCGTGGCCTTTTCGCTGGCCTTTGTGGTGCCGATTGTCTGGGCCTGGCTGGAAGATGACGAATTTGACCTGCTGCTTTGGGAGGCTGGCTTTGCGGTGACCCTCGGTTCGGGGCTGCTGATGTGGTGGTTCACCCGTCGCCATCGGCGTGAATTGCTCGCGCGTGACGGATTCTTGCTGGTCAATCTGGTTTGGCTGGTGTTGCCCTTCTATTCGGCCCTGCCCTTGTATTTCAGCGTGCCGGACATCAACTGGAGCAAGGCTTATTTCGAAGCGATGAGCGCCTTGACAGCCACCGGGGCCACAGCCCTGTCGGGGCTGGACCATCTGCCGGTGTCGGTCAATGTCTGGCGCTGTTTTTTGCAGCTGATTGGGGGCATGGGCATCATGCTGCTGGTGGTGGCTGTCCTGCCGCTGCTGGGTCTGGGTGGCATGCAGCTCTACAAGGCCGAAACCCCCGGTCCGATGAAGGACACCAAGTTCACCCCGCGGATTGCACAAACTGCACGGGGTCTTTGGGGGGTGTATTTCATGTTTTCGGTGGCTTGTCTGCTGGCCTATCGATGGGCCGGCATGAGCTGGGCTGACGCCTTCATGCACATGTGCACCACCATGGGCCTTGGCGGGTTTTCGCCTTATGACGCCAGCATCGGTCACTTCAACTCCAGACTGATCGAAACCGTGTCGATGGTGTTCATGACCCTTGCGGGAATCAGTTTTGTGCGTTACTTCGTGGTCTTGCGTAGCCGATCCCTGCGACCGATCAGTGATGACCATGAAATCCGGACGTATCTGGCTGTGCTGGCGGCCTCGACGCTACTGGTGACCCTGCTGTTGCTGGTCAACGGTGTTTACAGTGACGGCCTTGCGGCTTTGCATGCCAGTGCCTTTCATGTGGTGTCGCTGGCCACCACCACTGGTTATGCGGCCACCGATTACGCCCAGTGGCCGGCGTTTGCACCGGTGCTGCTGATGTTTCTAGGCTGTTTTGCTTCGTGCGCCGGATCGACCGGTGGCGGCATCAAGATGGTGCGCATGATTTTGCTGGTCAAGCAGGCGCGCCGCGAGCTGGTGCGCATCCTGCACCCCCGGGTGGTCAATCCGGTCACGCTGGCCGGCGGCGTGGTGCCAATGTCGGTGATGACTGCCGTGCTGGGTTTCATGCTGATCTACGGGGCTGCCACCATCGGCCTGAGCATGCTGTTGCTGTTTTCCGGCCTGGACATGGTCACAGCTTTTTCCGCGGTGGTGGCCACGGTCAACAATATCGGCCCCGGGCTGGGCCTGGTCGGTCCGGCCGGCAACTATGGCCAGCTGGGAGACTTTCAGATCTGGGTGCTGTCTTTTGCCATGCTGCTTGGTCGTCTGGAACTGCTCTCGGTGCTGGTACTTTTTACGGGCCATTTCTGGCGCAGGTAGAGTCCACATCCACAGGAGATCATCATGCCCATCATCAAAGGATTCCGAAAGCTGGTCGACGAAGCCATGGCGCAGGTCACAACCTACAGTGTCGATGAGGTGCGCGCCCGTCTGAACGACCCCGGGATGCAGATTGTCGATATCCGCGATGTCCGCGAACTCGAGCGGGAGGGCACATTGCCGGGCGCGCTGTTGGCCCCGCGGGGCATGCTTGAATTCTGGGTCGATCCCGACTCGCCGTATTTCAAACCTGTATTCGCCGATGAGGGCAAGGAGTTCGTTCTGTTTTGCGGTGCCGGCTGGCGAAGTGCCCTGGCCACCAAGACCCTGAGGGACATGGGCATGACCAATGTGGCTCATATCGAGGGTGGTTTTGCTGCATGGAAAAAAGCCTTTGCGCCCATGGTCACGCTGGAGCAGCACAAGGCTGAAAGCGCCGCGCGCAAGGCGCATTGAGTGTCGCTGCAGGCTTGTCCGTGCGGGCGGACCGGCTCCCGCAACCGCCCCTTGCCCTATGGCGATTGCTGCGGCCCCCTGCACGCCGGAGCCTCTGCGCCAGATGCACAGGCATTGATGCGCTCGCGCTACAGCGCCTTTGTGCGGGGGGATGTGGCCTACCTGCTGTCCACCTGGCACCCCAGGACCCGACCCCCGTCGCTGAGCCTGCAGCCCCAGGCCCGGTGGCTGGGGCTGGAGGTCCGCCGCTTTGTTGAAACCTCTCAGGACCGTGCCGAAGTCGAATTCGTGGCGCGTTACCGTGTGGAGGGGCGGGCTGTGCGCCAGCATGAACGCAGCGAGTTCCTGCGCGAGGACGGCCGCTGGTTTTATCTGACCGGCCAGGTGGGTTGACTGACGGCCCAAAGCGCTGCGGGTCTTAAGGCTTTCGGTTTGAAGGGGTTTGGGTTGCGGGTCTTCATCGGGACAATCCTTGGATGCCCGTCAGTCAGGGCATGCCTGATGGAGGAACTGGTTTGAAAGTGCTGTTGTGGACCGTGACCGCTGCACTGGCCCTGCTGTGGAGCCTGGGGCTGTGGCTGGCGGTTCAATTGATGGATGTTCTGATGGGACTGTGGCCCGCAGCCGGCTTGCCGGCGGTATTGCCCGGGCAGGTGAACTGGCCGGCTTGGCTGGCCCTGTGGTGGCCCAAAGAGGAGCTCGATGCCTTGCTGTCCTTCCTGCAATGGCTGGCTTCCCTGCTGGCCCATGTGGTGCCGTCGGCTGCAACCTTGCAGTCGCTGGTCGGGATGGGTGTCTGGCTGGTCTGGGGCCTGGGCATGAGCGCACTGCTGGTGGTGGCGGTCGGTCTGCATGTTCTGCTGGGCCGCTCGGGAGCGCGGCCGCGGCGCGCAGCATGAGGGCTGAGCGCTGTTCGCAGGCCTGGTCGCTGGCTCGACGGGCGGCGCGTCAGGCGCGCAATCGACAGAGCCAGCGGGCGGCGCAGGGTGCAGGCGATCCATGGCGCATCGAAGACCTGCTGGCCCTGCATGGCCACGCGAGCATGGCGGCAATCCTGCTGGTACTGGCGCTGGTCACACTCTTGCCGGTGGCGGGGGTGGGAACCGTGCTGAGCCTGGGCATACTGACCTGGGCCTGGGCTTGGGTGCGCAATCGCGAGACCTTGCCCGGGTTGACACGGATCGCCCGGGTGCCGCTGCCCCACGCTCTGGCGTCGCGAAGCCTGCGCTGGCTGGCCCGCCTGCACCTGGCGCGGTCGCGCTGGCTGCGTCCACGCCTGCAGCATTTTCAAACACCGGCATGGCGTTGGCCCTGGGCCTTTTGGGTGGCCTTGATGGCTCTGATCATTTTTTTGCCGATACCCTTTGGCAATGTGCTGCCTGCCATGAGTCTGCTCCTGTTCGGACTGGGACTGATGGCGCGTGACGGTGTGCTGCTGTTGCTGTCGCTGGCGCCTGGTGCTGGCGGGCTCGCACTGTTGTTGTTCTCTGTGCATGGAATGATGATTGCCTTCAACTTCTATTGGCCCCCGATTACCCTGAACTAGGTCGTTCATGAACGATCGCCCACTTCAGGGGGAGCTGGGCAATGTGGCCATTCATTCAGTGTTCATGATGAACCGACATACAAGCTGCCCCACGTATGATTGGGTCCACATGAACTTTAATGCGGTACTTTTTGATTGCGATGGCGTGCTGGTCGACAGCGAAGCCATCACCTGCAGTGTGCTGCGCGAAATGTTCGAGGCGCAGGGCTGGCGCATGACGCTGGCCGAGTGCATGCAACGCTTTGTGGGTCACACCGTCAAGAGCCAGCGCGCCGTGATCGAGGCGCACACCGGCGTGCCGCTGACCGAAGAATGGCTCCAGCAGTTTTTTGTACGCCGCAATGAGCGGCTGGAGCAGCAGATCACCGCCATCGAAGGCATCCACGATGCGGTGGCGCACCTGCACGACCATTGCCAGGGCCGCATTGCCGTGGCTTCGGGCGCCGACCGTTTCAAGGTCGAGATGATGCTGGGCAAGGTGGGATTGCGCCCTTTCTTTGAAGGCCGCATCTTCAGTGGCCATGAGATGCCGCGCAGCAAACCGCACCCCGATGTGTATTTGGCCGCTGCAGCGCACCTGAAAGTGGAACCGGCCCGCTGCCTGGTGGTGGAGGACACCATCGTCGGCATCACCGCGGGTGTGGCCGCGGGTGCCACGGTCTGGGCCTATGCACCCTCGCCGGTCGATGCGGCGCCCCTGCTGCAGGCCGGAGCCGTGCGCGTGTTCAGCCACATGGATGGCCTGCGGCTGGGCTGACCGGCCATCAGCCCCCGCCGCTTGAGCGATACGTATCGGGACTCAAGCCGGTCCAGCCCTTGAAGGCCCGCAGGAAGCTCTTTTCGTTCTGGAACCCGATGTCTGCAGCAATCTGCTTGAGGGGGCGCCGTGTGCGCAGCAGCAGCTCGCTGGCCCGCTCACGCCTCACCGCGTCCTTGAGCGCCTGCAAGCTGCTGCCCTCCTCGCGCAGCTGGCGGTGCAGGGTGCGTGATGACAGGTTCAGCCATTGCGCCAGGTCCTCGGCGTTGCGGCAGTGCTCGGGGTGCGTGGCCAGGGCCTGCCGCACTTTTTCCACCAGCAGGCGATCGCGCCGGTAGGGGCGCACGGTGAGCAGCAGGGCGCGCTGCAGCATGCGCTGCAAGGCGTCTTCATCGCGCCGGATGGGCAGTTGCAGGTAACCGGCATCGAACTGCAGGCTGTGGGTGTCGGCGTTGAAATGGGTGGGGCCGTCGAACAGCACCCGGTAACGGGCGGCATGCGGCGGTGGTGACAGGCGCAGCGTGGTCGCGGCCAGCGGAATGCGCGAATCGGTGAGCCAGCAGGCCACGCCCAGCGCATTGCGCAACACCGACACCACGCAAAACTCGCGCAGCGCGCCCAGGTCGCGGTGCTCGGTCAGCGTCAGGTGTGCCAGGCCATCCTGGGTGTGCAGCGTCACCGCAATGTCGTCGGTCAGCAGGCCGTGGTGACGCCCCCAGCGCTGCAGGGCCACGGCCAGATTGGGTGCGGTCAGCGAGGCGCGCACCAGCATGCCGTAGCTGCCCCAGGGCAGGCGGCGTCTGAACCAGCCCAGGGCTTCGTCGTCGAGCTCGCGCATGGCGGCGGCCGACATCCACTCCATCTGCAAGGCGGTCACGCAGCCGTCCGGTTTGTTCAGATCAGTTGGCGTGATTTGTGCCGCCCGCAGCGCCCGGCCAGGGTCCACGCCGCGCCGTTCATACGCCAAAACCATCGCCTTGATAAAGGCGATCGGTGTTTCGGCGCGGGCGGTGGGCGGGGAGGCAGGCATGGATGGGTCTATTTTGGCAGGATTTGCAACCTGTCTGTCAGCCCCAGCCCGGAGCAGCCCGACTAAGCTCGCGGTATTCGGTATCGCCTGTCCATTCCCGAAGGACCCCACCCATGACTGTCCTGCAAACCCAACTCAACCCCCGTTCGGCTGAATTCGCGGCCAACGCCGCCGTCATGCAGGCCGTGGTCGATGACCTGCGCGCCCATCTGGAACGTGTGGCCCAGGGCGGTGGCGAAGCCGCCCGTGCCAAGCACACCGCCCGTGGCAAGCTGCTGCCGCGCGAGCGGGTGCACATGCTGCTCGACCCGGGTACGCCTTTCCTTGAAGTCGCACCGCTGGCCGCCCTGAACATGTACAACAACGACGCGCCCAGCGCGGGCGTGATCGCGGGCATCGGCCGTGTCAACGGTGTGGACTGCATGGTGGTCTGCAATGACGCCACCGTGAAGGGCGGCACCTACTACCCCATGACCGTCAAGAAGCACCTGCGGGCGCAGGAGATCGCGCAGCAAAACCGCCTGCCCTGCATCTACCTGGTGGACTCTGGCGGGGCCAACCTGCCCAACCAGGACGAGGTCTTTCCCGACCGCGACCACTTTGGCCGCATCTTCTTCAACCAGGCCAATATGAGCGCCCAGGGCATCCCGCAGATCGCAGTCGTCATGGGCTCGTGCACGGCCGGTGGCGCCTATGTGCCCGCCATGAGCGACGAGACCATCATCGTCAAGAACCAGGGCACGATCTTCCTGGGGGGGCCGCCCTTGGTGAAGGCCGCCACGGGTGAGGTGGTGAGCGCCGAAGACCTGGGCGGTGGCGATGTGCACACCCGCCTGTCGGGCGTGGCCGACCACCTGGCGCAAAACGATGTGCACGCCTTGTCTTTGGCGCGCCAGGCGGTCAAAAACCTGAACGCCCAAAAAGTGCCCAACATCGCCACGTACCCGCCTGTGCCACCCAAGTACGAGGCCAAAGAGCTCTACGGCGTGATCCCGACCGACACGCGCAAGCCTTTTGATGTGCGCGAGAT
Organism: uncultured Limnohabitans sp.; assembly: GCA_964391575.1. Taxonomy (GTDB): domain Bacteria; phylum Pseudomonadota; class Gammaproteobacteria; order Burkholderiales; family Burkholderiaceae_C; genus Limnohabitans_A. The sequence continues at coordinate 1,976 of CAYMMK010000042.1, read as the reverse complement.
CATCGCCCGCATCGTCGACGGCTCCGAGTTCGATGAATTCAAATCGCGTTTTGGCACCACCCTGGTCTGCGGCTTTGCCCGCATCGAAGGCCTACCGGTGGGCATCATTGCCAACAACGGCATCTTGTTCAGCGAGTCGGCGCTCAAGGGCGCGCACTTCATCGAGCTGTGCTGCCAGCGCAAGACGCCACTGGTGTTTTTGCAGAACATCACCGGCTTCATGGTCGGGCGCAAATACGAAAACGAAGGCATCGCCCGCAACGGCGCCAAGATGGTCACCGCCGTGGCGACGGCTGCTGTCCCGAAGTTCACCATCATCATCGGCGGCAGTTTTGGCGCAGGCAACTACGGCATGTGCGGCCGCGCCTACTCGCCGCGGTTTTTGTGGATGTGGCCCAACGCCCGCATCTCCGTCATGGGCGGCGAGCAGGCGGCCAGCGTGCTGGCCACCGTCAAGCGCGACGGCATCGAAGCCAAAGGTGGCCAGTGGAGCATGGAGGAAGAAGAGGCCTTCAAGGCCCCGATCAAGCAGCAGTACGAGGACCAGGGCCACCCCTACTACGCCACCGCACGCATCTGGGACGATGGCGTGATCGACCCGGCCGACACGCGCCGCGTGCTGGCGCTGGGCCTGAGCGCTTCGCTCAACGCCCCGATCCCGGAGACTAAGTTCGGCCTGTTCCGCATGTAAGGAGTTGCCATGTACCAGACCCTCGACATTGAAAAAAATGGCCGTGTGGCCACCGTGTGGATGAACCGCCCGGAGGTGCACAACGCCTTTGATGAAACCCTGATCGCTGAACTGACCGCAGCCTGCGAAGCGCTGGACCCAGATGCCAGCGTGCGCGTGGTGGTGCTGGCCGGGCGTGGCAAGAGCTTTTCGGCGGGGGCGGATCTCAACTGGATGAAGCGCGCCGCACAGAACGGCGTCGAAGAGAACCTGCGCGATGCCCGCGCCCTGGCCCGCATGCTGCGCGTGCTGGCCGAGATGAAAAAGCCCACCATTGCCCGCGTGCAGGGCGCGGCGCTGGGCGGTGGCACAGGTCTCACGGCCGCGTGCGACATTGCGGTGGCGTCCACCCAGGCGGTGTTTGCCACGTCGGAGGTCAAGTTCGGCATCATTCCCGCCGCCATCAGCCCTTATGTGGTGCGGGCCATCGGGGCGCGACAGAGTTACCGCTACTTCCAGTCGGCCGAGCGCATCGACGCCCTGCGCGCCCGCGAACTCGGTCTGGTGCACGAGGCGGTCGAGCCTGATCAGCTGGACGCCAAGGTGCAGGACATCGTCGATGCGCTGATTCAGGGCGGCCCGCTGTCACAAGCCGCTGCCAAGGACCTGATCCGTGCGGTGGACAACCAACCCATCAACGACGCCGTGGTCGAAGACACCGCGCAGCGCATCGCGCAGCTGCGCGCCACCCCCGAAGCGCAGGACGGTCTCTCGGCCTTCCTCGACAAGCGCCGGCCGCTCTGGCTGGCCTGAGGAGCACAGATCATGTTCAAGAAAATCCTGATTGCCAACCGTGGCGAGATCGCCTGCCGCGTGGCCGCCACCGCCCGCCGCATGGGCATCCAGACCGTGGCGGTGTATTCGGATGCCGACGCCCGCGCCAAGCATGTGCAGGCCTGCGATCAAGCGGTGCATGTGGGCGGCTCGGCCCCCAAGGACAGTTACCTGCAGTGGCAGCGCATCATCGACGCGGCCAGGGCCACGGGCGCCGAGGCGATTCATCCGGGCTATGGTTTTCTGAGCGAGAACGAAGCCTTTGCCAAAGCCTGTGCCGAGGCGGGGCTGGTCTTCATCGGCCCGCCCGCTTCCGCCATCCTGGCCATGGGGTTGAAGGCCGAGTCCAAGCAGCTGATGGAAAAGGCCGGTGTGCCGCTGGTGCCCGGCTACCACGGCAGCCAACAGGACCCGGCCCTGCTGCAGGCCGAGGCCGACCGCATCGGCTACCCGGTGCTGATCAAGGCCAGCG
>CAYMMK010000041.1:0-22114 GCA_964391575.1 uncultured Limnohabitans sp. | reverse complement strand
CCACCATTTCCAAAGCCCGTTGCGTGGTCCGACGGGCTTTTTCATGGGCTCTTGCTGAACGATTGCTTCGAATATCGCGAGCGGTGTCTAAGGGTAATCCCCGCAGATTGAATTTAATTAAAATCTGTGACACAGTGCCCTGATCTATGTTCAATCTCTTCAAATCCGAGCCCGACCCCAAGCAGACTGCCCGCGAGCTCTACGACAAGGTTCTTGGGCTGTCCAAGGATTCTCATGATGCTCGCAGCGCCCGGCTGCGCATCGGCATGATGATCCGTGCCTTTGTGGACAAAACTTTCGTGGACGGTGCAGAGAAAACCGCCGAATGGCAGGAAGAGGTCGCCCAGGCGGTGGTCAACGGCGAGGAAAAGCCCCCTTTGCCCGAGGCCAGTGAGTTTCAGGAAATCAAGTCCGGCAGCAAGATGGTCTGGGTGTATTTGCCCATCGAGTATGCCCAAGCCTTTTTTGATCTTGGCGCACGCTATCAGCGTGTGCAGATCCAGGCCCGTCAGGCCATCCAGGAAGCGCAGTCCCTGATGGACAAGATTTGCTTCCAAGACCTGCAGCTCGAAACGCCTTTCGAGGTCTTGCAGTTCCTGCGCGAAGAGCTCAAGCGCGAGGAAGAGGCGCAGGGCATCGATCCCGATCCGTCCGATCCGGGCCTTACCCCCCAGTCCTGACCCGGTCTCCGGCACGCAAACCGGTGGGTGGATAGGCCACCAGGGGGGTGCCCGGCGCAAGCGAGGTCTCGATCCATGCATCCTGTCCGTTACGGCTGCGCAATTGAACGGCTTGCAGTCGAACGCGGCCGCCATCGATCACGAACACTGCATGGCCGGATCCATGGGGAAACACGGTACTGACCGGAGCCATCCTGGCATCCTGGACCTGTTGAACCACGATCCTGATCTCCATCCGGTAGCCATCGCCCAGCACCGCAGGTGGAGGCTCGACCCAGTCCAGGACCACCCGAACGCGCTGCTCCTGGACGCCCAGCGCCGAGACCCGGGTCCATGCCCCCGGTTCAATGCGTGACAGCCGGGCTTGCAGCCGACCGGCTCCGCCCCAGTGGACCAGCCAGGCCCTGGCCTGTTGCGGCAATCCGGCAGCCTCTTCGGTCAGCAACTCGGTGACGATCTCCAGCTGTGAGGGGTTGCCAATGTCCATCAGCGGCGCGCCCGAGGCAACTGGCCCCTCACTGTCACGGTACAGGCGAAGTACACGTCCTGCCACCGGCGAATGCACACGCCACAGGCCTTGCGCTGCGGGCCATCCTGCCTGTGCCAAACCGATTCGCAGCCGTTGCAGGTCATGGGCGGTGCTGTTGCGATCCTGCTCGGCCATGGTCAGCTCCTGCAGTCGCTGCTGTCGGGTCAGTCTGACGCTTTCGAGCTGATTTGACGAGACAAAACCCTCCCGGGCCAATGATTCGGTGCGATCCAGTTCGCTCGTGGCCTGCTGCAGGGCGGATTGAGCACGTGCCAGGTGGGCTTGTGCTCGGGCCAGACCCGCCTGCATGGCTGCCACCCGCTCGCCCTGCTCAGCCAGACTGCGTGCATCGAGCAGACCCGGAGCGATCGGCGCAATGGCGGCCACCGCATCACCGGCGCTCACAGAGTCGCCGGGTTTGAGCCGCGGTCGAAGGAGGTGTCCTGTCAACGGTGCGGCCACCGTGTAGCGATCACGCACCCGTGTCTGGGCGTCTTCGACCAGCTCGCGCACGAATTCGCCCTGGGACAGCGTCGCAGTTTCCACCGTCACCCGCTGGGGCCAGGCTGTCCATGCCAGCAAACCCACAACCACAGCAGCTGCTGCACTCAAGACCAGCCTCTTGTGTATCAGGAACTTCATTCGCGGACCTTGAGTACCCCGACCAGGTCCAGACCACCGATACGGCGGTTCACGATCCAGGCGCTGAACAGGGCGGCCACCACCACACACACCGATGCAAAGGCATAGGTGACCGGACGGATGCGCACTGCAAAGAAAAATTCGTCTGTCTGGATCAGGCGCACCAGGGTGTCCGACAGGGCGAAACCCGCCCACCACCCCAGCGGCAGGGCGATCACCATCTGTACCAGAGACTCGCCCAGCAACAAGCCCGACACCTCGCCCCGGGTGAAGCCCAACACCCGCAGGCTGGCCAGCTCCCAGGCGCGCTCGGCCAGTGCAATGCGCGTCTGGTTGTAAACCACACCGACGGCAATCACGCTGGCAAAAGCGGTCAGTACCGTACTGAACACCAGCAGGTTGCGCGCAGTGATCCCTTCCACATTGCGCAGCATGACAGCCTTGCTGAAAGCGCCGGCGACCCGGGGCATTTCCTGCAGGGTCCTGAGCAGTGCCGGTTCACGGCCGGGTTCAACGGCGAGCGTGATCTGATTGACCATGTCACCCTCGCGCAGCAATCGGTTGAGCTGGCTGCGTGTCAGATAGGCGTTCATGCCCATCATTTCCTGCACCACGGCTGTGACCGGCAGCCGCCAGACAGGCCGTGCCCCGTCCTGCCACTCGACCTGAACGGTATCGCCCACCCGAAGATCCAGACGACGTGCGAGCCGGTCGGTCATAAGCAGCCCTTGACTTGACACTTCGTGCACCTGCTGGTCGGTGTCCACGATGCGTTGCAAGGGGGAGGGCGTTGATCGGCCTTGCAAGGTGCCACGCCAGTACCGATGACCGTGAACCAGTCGTACCTCCCCATTACGGGCCGTCTGAACGGCCGTCACGCCGGGCAATCGAAGGGCTTCGCTGGCCACGGTGGCTGAAGTGACTTCAGTCAGTGCCAACGTGACATCCCCACGCAGAACCTGGCGGAACTGGGTGTGCAGCATGAGATCGATGCTGTCACGCCAGAAACTGCCACTGATGACGATCGCAACCGACGCAGCCAGTCCGGTCACGGTCAGCGTGCTGCGCCAGGGATGACGTTGCATATGCCGCAGCACCATGCGCTGGCCGGGGGCCAGCAGGCGCACAAGTGCTGTTGCCTCCAGCCCGCTTGCCCGATAAGGTGCGGGAGCCGGTGGGCGCATGGCCAGCGCGGGGGCCAGGATCACCGTGGCGCGGATGGCTTGCCCAGTGGCCAGCATACCGACACCTGCAGTCACGCCCACGGTCACCAGCAGAACATCGGCACGCAGTCGATGGTCGAGCTGTCCGAAAATGAACACCTGCGTGTAGAGGGTGGTGAACCATTGCCCCAGAAACTGTCCGAGTCCGATGCCGAGCACACAGCCCAGCACCACAATCACCAGGACCATGCCCAGATAGTGCGCCCCAATCCGCCAGTCGTCATAGCCCAGTGCCTTGAGGGTGGCTATCTGCTCGCGCTGTATGCCAATATGTCGGGACATCACCGTGTGCAGCAGAAAACCGGCCACTCCCAGAAAAATGGCGGGCAGGACCGAACCCAGGACCTGTTGCTCGCGGATTTCGGAGTTCAGCATCCGGTGGGAGAGCTGGTCTTCGCGGCTGTAGGCATTACCGCCACCATAGGGCGCCAATTGCTGATTGATGGCATCGATGACCGGACCTTCCTTTGCGCCAGGCGCCAGTCGGACGGCAAGCTGGTTGAAGGCGCCACGCATGTCATAGGCTGCAGCCACGGCGTCGCGATGCATCCAGAACACGCCAAAGCCGTGCACATCGGGAGACCCCCCCATGCCGGCAAAGATGAACTCGGGAGAGATGGCAATGCCGGACACGGTCAGCGCCTGAAGCTTGCCGTTCATGAGGGCCTGCAGGGCATCACCGGGCTGCAAACGCCGGGCCTGGGCAAAGGCGGCCGACACCAGCACTTCGATTTGCCCTGCCGAGGCGGTCGCGGCGGGCCAGTGCCCCTCGCGCAGGCTGACCTGGTTGAGATACTGGGGGCTGCGCGGATCGATGGCGGTCAGTCGGCCGCGAATCGGATCTTCTACGCCGGGCAGGAATACCTGGATGCCATGGGCCAGGCCGTCCTGGACCTGCAGGACGCCTGCAATACCCATGACACGGGGCAGCACGGACAGTGGGGCCCGCTTGAGGCTGCTGAAGACATCGGCAAAGCGTGACTCGGCGTAAAAGCGATCGCGCGACCAGGACAGCGCGTCCCAGGCACTGAAGGTCGAGAGAGTGCCGGCCACACCGCTGGCCACGACCAGTGCGATGGTCAGGACCTGACTCCAGAGTTGACGCAGGTCACGCCAGAGCTTGCGATCCAGGGCTTGCATCGCGGCCGCTCACCAGGACAGCTCGGAAGGGGAGAGTTTCCGTGCCGGGCGCTCTTCGCGCAGGATGCGTCCATCGGCCAGATGGATCACCCGGTCGGCCATCCCTGCAATCGCTGCATTGTGGGTGATCACCACCGTGGTGGTGCCCAGCTCCCGGTTGATGGTCTCGATGACTTCAAGCACCTGCTTGCCGGTGGCATAGTCCAGGGCGCCGGTAGGTTCATCGCACAGCAAGACTTGGGGGCGTTTGACGATCGCCCGGGCAATGGCCACGCGTTGCTGTTCACCCCCCGAGAGCTGGGCCGGAAAATGATCCAGCCGGGCGGACAGCCCCACCAGGGCCAGGGCTTCGTCAGCGGTCATGGCTGCGGGCACCAAGTCGGTGACCAGCTGGACGTTTTCGCGTACCGTCAGACTGGGCATGAGGTTGTAGAACTGGAACACAAAACCTACATGCTCGCGCCGGTAACGTGTCAGATCGGCATCGCTGGCCTGGCTCAGGTCATGGTCTGCAAACCAGGTGCGACCACTGCTGGGCCGGTCCAGCCCGCCCAGAATATTCAGCAGGGTGGACTTGCCGCTGCCCGACGGGCCCAGCAGCACCACAAACTGCCCAGCCAGTACACGCAGGCTCACATCATGCAACGCCACAATGTCCTGATGACCGGCGCGGTAGCGCTTGAACAGATGCTCGGCAATCAGCACGGCGGGCGCCGGATCGGGTGCCTGTACTTGCAGTGTGGGGGAGACATGAATGTCATTCACCCCTGCGACTGTCGCTTGGGCAGAGGTTCTCGACCGTGCGCCAATGCACCGCCAGGCCGGCAAGATCCGGTCCTTTGCAACGGCAGCGCCAGGGACTGTCGGTCAGCCTGGCATAGAGTGCGTTCAGCCGTTGACGAAATTCGGAGCGCGCTTGTGGAGGAAGGCGTCCATGCCTTCTTTCTGGTCGGCGGTGGCAAACAGTCCGTGGAAGATGCGGCGCTCGAACATCACGCCGTCCGACAAGCCGCTTTCAAAGGCGCGGTTCACACTCTCTTTGGCGGCCATCACGGCCAGCTGGCCGTAGCCACAGATGACCAGCGCGGCACCCAGGGCCTCGTCCATCAGCTTGTCCAGCGGCACCACACGGCTGACCAGGCCGGCACGCTCGGCCTCCACGGCATCCATCATGCGGGCGGTGAGCACCAGGTCCATGGCTTTTGATTTACCAATGGCGCGCGGCAGGCGCTGGGTGCCACCGGCACCAGGGATGATGCCGATCTTGATTTCGGGCTGGCCGAATTTGGCGTTGTCGGCGGCGATGATGAAGTCGCACATCATGGCCAGCTCGCAGCCGCCGCCCAATGCAAAGCCGGAAACAGCGGCAATCACCGGTTTGCGGATGGTCCGGATGGTTTCCCAGTTGCGGGTGATGTAGTCCTGCTTGTAGACCTCATGGAAGGTGTACTTGGCCATGGCCGCAATGTCGGCGCCCGCCGCAAACGCCTTTTCATGGCCGGTGATGATCATGCAGCCGATCGCTTCGTCGGCATCAAAGATCTTCAGGGCGGTACCCAGTTCGTCCATCAGCGCGCCGTTGAGGGCGTTGAGCGCCTTGGGGCGGTTGAGGGTGATGATGCCAACCTTGCCGCCTTCGACGCGGACTTCGATGTTTTCGTAGCTCATAAGGGCTCCAGTCTGAGGATTCGCGCAGTGCTTGTTGACTATAACCATCCCCACCTGCGCCTGCCTGTCATCTGCGGGCCTGGATGTCCGGGAAAGTCATTAGCCAACCGATCGGTCGGTTAATGCTACAGTCGACCCTCGAGGAGAAAGTGATGACCGATTCCCAAGCCGCTTGCATCATTTATGAAGAGCGTGGCGCTGTAGCCCTGGTGACGCTCAATCGGCCGCAGGCCCTTAACAGCTTCACCCGCGACATGCACCAGCGCCTGCGAGCGGCGCTTGACCGTGCCGAGGCCGCGCCGCACATCCGCGCTCTGGTGCTGACCGGTGCCGGTCGCGGTTTTTGCGCCGGACTGGACCTGTCCGAACTGGACTTCACCCCCGGGCCGGGCTTGCTCGAGCGTGCCGACCCGGGTCCGGTGATCCAGGAGGAATTCAACCCCACCACCCGGCGCCTGCAGTCGCTCAAGCTGCCCACCGTGGTGGCCGTCAACGGTGTGGCTGCCGGTGCCGGTGCCTCGATCGCCATGGCCTGCGACATCGCGGTGGCCGCTCCCGGTGCCAGCTTTGTGCAGGCCTTCAGCAAGATCGGCCTGATCCCGGACGCAGGCGGCAGCTGGCTGCTGGTCGAGCGCCTGGGTCTGGCGCGCGCCATGGCCCTGGCCATGACCGGCGACAAGCTCACCGCCGACAAGGCGCTCGAATGGGGCCTGATCTGGCAGGTGACCGAAGATCCACTGGCGGCAGCGCTGGCGATGGCCGAAAAGCTCGCCGCCATGCCGACCCGTGCGCTGGTGGCCACACGCCATCTGCTGACCGGTGCCGGCACCCGCACGCTCGATGAGCACCTGAACGTCGAGCGCGACACCCAGTCGGCGCTGGGCAAGACGCACGACTACATGGAAGGCGTGACCGCCTTTCTGCAAAAGCGCACGCCGCAGTTCAAGGGGGAATGAAGATGACCCCACAGGACATCGCCCGCAAGGTGGGCGAGACCATGTTCCCGGTGGACGTGGCCTCCAAGGACACTATGGGCATGGCGCTGCTGGCCTGCGAACCGGGTCGCGCCGTGATGCAGATGGAAGTCAAAGAGTTGCACCTCAACGGTCACAGGATCTGTCACGGTGGCTTCATCTTCACTTTGGCCGATTCGACCTTTGCTTTCGCCTGCAACAGCTACAACAGGAATGCCGTGGCTGCCGGCTGCAGCATTGAATTTCTGCGTCCCGGCAAGCTTGGCGATGTGCTGACCTGCGTTGGCGTCGAACAGACCCTGAGCGGCCGCCACGGCATCTACGATATGCAAGTCACCAACCAGGATGGTGAGGTCGTGGCCATGTTCCGTGGCAAGAGCGCCCAGATCCAAGGTACTGTTTTTCCAGAATAAGTGACTTTGCGGGACAGATCTTCAGCTCTGTCCCCAACTGATTAAGTTGGAGTTTTTGATGACCGCCAAATCTTTTTCTCTCGAACCCATCGAGATAGCCAGCATCGACGAGATGCGCTCGTTGCAACTCAAGCGTCTGCAGCAGACCCTGCATCACGCCTATGCCAATTCGCCGGTGTACCGCGCCAAGTTCGACGCGGCAGGTGTGCACCCGGAGGACTGCAAGAGCCTGACTGACATCGCCAGGTTCCCTTTCACGACCAAAGCCGACCTGCGCGAGAGCTACCCCTTTGGCATGTTTGCTGTGCCGCGCGAGAACTGCACCCGCATTCACGCCTCGAGCGGTACCACAGGCAAGCCTACGGTCGTGGGTTACACCGCCCGCGACGTTGACACCTGGGCCACCGTGGTGGCGCGCAGCATCCGCGCCGGGGGTGCCAAGCCCGGTGATCTGGTGCATGTGAGCTATGGCTACGGCCTGTTCACCGGCGGACTGGGCGCACACTACGGCGCTGAAAAACTGGGTCTGACGGTGGTGCCCTTTGGCGGCGGCCAGACCGAGCGCCAGGTGCAACTGATCCAGGATTTCAAGCCCGACATCATCATGGTCACGCCCAGCTACATGCTGGCGATCGCCGACGAGTTTGAGCGTCAGGGGATCGATCCCACCAGCAGCTCGCTGCGCATTGGCATCTTTGGTGCGGAACCTTGGACGAATGATATGCGACGTGCAATCGAGCAACGCATGGCCATTGACGCCGTGGACATTTACGGCCTGTCCGAGGTGATGGGCCCGGGTGTGGCCAGTGAGTGCATCGAAACCAAGGACGGCCCGACCATCTGGGAAGACCATTTCTACCCCGAGATCATTCACCCCGAAACGGGTGAACCGGTCGCCGATGGCGAAATGGGCGAGCTGGTCTTTACCAGCCTGACCAAGGAGGCCTTGCCGATCATCCGCTACCGGACACGCGATCTCACACGATTACTGCCGGGCACTGCGCGCCCGAGCATGCGCCGCATGGAAAAGATCACTGGCCGCAGCGACGACATGATGATCATCCGGGGTGTGAACGTGTTCCCCAGCCAGATCGAAGAGCTGATTTTGAAGCGCAGCGAGCTGGCACCGCACTACCAGTGCGTGCTCACCCGCGATGGCCCGATGGACGATCTGAAGGTGCTGGTGGAGACCAGGCCCGGTGTCTCACCCGAGAGCATTGAAGCGCGCGCGGCGGCCAAGCAGCTGCAGCACGAGATCAAGGTCTACATCGGCTCGAGCGTCGCCATCGAACTCAAGGCCGAGGGCGGCGTCGAGCGCAGCCAGGGCAAAGCCAAGCGGGTGGTGGATTTGCGGCGCAAGTGACCCTTTGTGGTGTTTTGCGCGGGCGCTGAGGCTGTGCGAGGGCCGGGCGCCTCATGCTGCGGAGGTACGCAGAAATCGGCGCCCATCCCTCTCCCCCACCAACGCTGAAACACGGAGCGTTAAAACCTCAAACGGCAGGCCACCCGGAAGAACGCCCCGCAGTGGCTTCCAGCCGCCACACCGTGCTCTGCTGCGGCACGGTCAAAGGCAAACGCAGCAGCTGCTTGTCGCGTGACACCAGCGCCAGGGCTTTGCGCTCCTTGCCCAGCAAGATGGGGACATCGTCCAGCTTGTTCACGCGCCAGTGACCGAGCTGACCCCGCGCGCCCACTTCCAGCCCCAGCCACTCGTCACCCGCCGCGAACCCGGCCTGCTCGGCCGCGCTGCCGCGCAGCACCGCCTTGACCTGCACGCTGCCATTGGTGTCCTGATGGCGCAGCCCCAGATGCTGGGCGAAATTACCGGGCTCCGCATGGATATGGATACCCTGAGCTTGCAGGAGGCGGGCCAGCGGCAGTTCGGCTGTTGAATGCACCCAGGCCTGCAGTTCCTGATGCCAGGAGCGGCCGGTCTGGGCCTGCAGTTCATCGAGCATATCCTGCTCGCGCATGGCCCCCCCTTTGCAGCGTTTCCACAGGCCGCGCATCACATCGTCCAGTGAGTGTCCTTCAGCGCGCAAAGACAGGTCCAGACAAAGCGCCACCAGCGCCCCCTTGGTGTAGTAGCTCACCGTCGCATTGGGCGTGTTTTCGTCCTGGCGGTAGTATTTGACCCAGGCGTCAAAGCTCGATTGCGCCACGCTCTGGACATGTCGGCCGGGGGTCTGTCCGACCAGGTTGATCGTCTTGGCCAGCAGCTTGAGGTAGGTCGCGTCGTCGATCAAACCGGCTCGGCGCAGCAGCAGGTCGTCGTAGTAGCTGGTGAAGCCCTCGAAGAACCACAACAGGGTTGTGTAGTTTTCGCGGGTGTAGTCGTAGCGCGCAAAAGCGTCCGGGCGCAGCTGTTTGACGTTCCAAGTGTGGAAGTATTCATGGCTGATCAGGCCCATCAGGGTGGTATAGCCCTCGCCGGTTTTATGTTCGCCAACGCGCGGCAAATCACGCCGACTGCAGATCAGCGCCGTGCTGTTGCGGTGCTCAAGACCGCCGTAGCCCTCATCGACCGCATTGAGCATGAACAGGTATTGTTTATGCGGAGCCTTTCGCCCGGCCTGGGTAGAGTGGCCATGCCAGAAGCGCATTTCAGCCTCGCAGATTTTTTTCGTGTCCGACAGCAGGCGATCACCATCGAACGAAGGCAGGGCACCTGCAACCACAAAACGGTGTTCGATGCCGAAGGCCTTGAAATTGCCGCTCCAGAAGGGGCCCAGCTCTACCGGGCAGTCGACCAGTTCGTCGTAATTGACGGCTTGGTACAGGCCAAAGCCGAGCTTGTCGGTTTTGACAGGCGCGAGCCCCGTCGCTGCTCGCCATGCCGGTTGGCCCTTGACCGGCGTGAGTACGAGCTGGTGCGCCTTCTCCTCCTGGCCGTGCACCCGCAGGCACAGGCTGGTCCCGTTGAAAAATCCCCGCCGGCTGTCGAGCCAGGCGGTGCGCACCGAGGTGTCAAAAGCATAGACCTGGTAGTCAAGCTCCAGCGGTTCACCGGCCGTGCAGTCAATGAGCCAGCTGCACTTGTCGAGCTGTTGCACCTTCGTTGAGCGACGCCCCTGCCGGGCCTGAAGCTTTTGCAGGTTTTTGGAGAATTCGCGCACCAGGTAGCTGCCGGGAATCCAGACTGGCAGCGAGACGGTTTGCTGTGCTGAGGGTTGACTGATCTTGAGCGATACACCGAACAGGTGGGCGTGCAGATCCAGGGCTTTGATCGTGTAGTGCAAGGCTGGCATGAAGACTCAATGACCGGTGGGTGGGCGTCCAGATGGGCAAACTCGGGGGCGATGAAGCGGGGTACAGGCCAAACGGTTGCGTAGCTTTATCCTCAAACTTGTCACGCGCAATGGGTGATCCCGGTTGTGCAAATGATGTCTCAGGTGGCGCCAGCCGCCAGCAGGCAACTGATGCTGGCCACAGCGGTCAGCTGAAGCCGCATCGGCAACCAGGGGGCCAGTCCCGCCGATGGCCAAGTCTTGCGATCGACCAGGTAGCATACGATGAGCACCACCCCCAACAGGGGCAAGCCAGCGTAAGCCGGCATCATGACGCCCAGCCAGGCCAGCAATGAGGGCGTGACGCCCCAAAGAAAGAACAGGCGCGGGGCGTTGTGCATAGTGATGGCATTGCGAAAGCCCACACCCCAGTGAATGCCGCCCAGAAAAGAGACGATGACGGCCCCGTAACACTGCAAGGCCAATGCGACCGAGGGATGCAATTCGGGGCCGACCAGCCACAGACTCAAAGCCAGAAAGATGAAAGGGATGAGACCGGCATATCCCAATTGGCGAATCAGGCGCCAAGTGCTGTCTTGGGTGCGCTCCATCTGGGATTACTTTTGCTCGTTCAGGAGCTTCTCGACCTGAGCCATCGGGACTGCGCCGGGGACCCGCGAGCCATCGGCAAAGAAAAGCGTCGGCGTTCCGGTGATACGGTACTTCCTGCCAAACTCCACATTGGCATCAATGGCCGCGGTATTGCACTGGGCGGCTGTCGGTGTGGTGCCGCCGATCATCCAGTCATTCCAGGCCTTGGCCTTGTCCTTGGCGCACCAGATGTGGCGCGATTTGGTCATGGAGTCTTCACCCAGGATGGGATAGAGCACGTGGTGGATGGTGACGTTTTCAAGCTTCAGGAGGTCTTTCTCGAAGCGCTTGCAGTAGCCGCAATTGGGGTCTGCAAACACCACCAGTTTGCGTTTGCCGTTGCCCCTGATCTGGGTGAAGGTGTTTTTGAGGGGCAGCTGGTCAAAGGGAATGGCCAGCAGTTTTTCCGTCCGCTCCTCGGTGAGGTTGCGTTTGAGACGGGTGTCGATCAGCGTGCCCTGGATGAGGAAATTGCCCTCGGCATCGGTATAGACGACATCGGTGCCAATGCGCACCTCAAACAGACCGTTCATGGGGGTCTTGCTGACCTCATCGATTTTAGGCAGCGTGGGCAGCCGTTCTGCGAGGTTCTTGCGGATGGTGGCCTCCTGGGCCTGAACCCAGCCAGCCACGCACAGCACCAGGATGAAGCCAAACCTGAAGATCATGAGGATGTCTTTTCAAAGGAGGGTGTACCCATGGCTTGACGGGCGACCCAGTGTTTGAGGGGTCCGGCCCGGTCAAAGCCGTTGAGTCCCCAGTTACGCAGCATCGGCCAGACGCCTGCGCTCTGGGAAAACAAACTGTGCAGGCCATGGGTGACAGCGCCCATGGCCAGCGTGTCGGTGGCGCGGGCTCGCTCATAGCGCCGAAGCAGTTTCAGGTCGTACAAGGGGCGCCAGAACTCCTTGTGGCGTATCACATGGACCAGTTCGGCCACATCCCCCAGACCCAGATTCAAACCTTGCCCGGCCAGGGGATGCACCGTGTGCGCAGCATCACCAGCGAGCGCGAAGCTTTGACGTTCAACACCAGGCATGGAGCCGACCCAGCGGGTGGCCCGTGCCATCTGCAGGGGCCACAGGCTGCGCTCACTGCACAGTTCGAGGGCGCCCGTCACATCGCCACAGGCCTGCTGCAGTTCATGGGCAAAAATCGCCGCGTCCATCGAGGCCAGCTCACGGGCACGGGCAGAATGAACCGACCAGACCAGAGCGATCTCGGTGCCCTGATCACCACCCATCGGCAACAAGGCCAGAACTTCGGCCTGGGGTTCACTCAGGCCGGGGGCTGATCCGAATCGGAACCACTGCCTCGCCACGCCAGCGTGCGGGTGTTCGCACCGCAGTCTTGCAGCCACGGCGTATTGATCGTAGGCGGTGGTTTCAAAAGAAACGCCCAGCTCAGCACGTGTCTGGCTGGCCCGGCCCTCGCAGACAACGGTCAGGGCCGCAGCCACCGGCTCGGTCACCCGATCGATACCGGGCTGAAACTCCACCGCCGCCGCCAGCCGCTCCTCAAGAACCGGGACATCCACCATCCAGTTCAGATCACCGACACCGTTGTGGGCTGCATGGAAGCGCACCTGCCCGCCGGCATCGCCGAAGATTTCCATGGCCTGCACCGGCGTGACAGCCGGAGATTCAGGCCAGCAGCGAAGTTCCTGCAACAGCCCGCGTGATGCCGCATTGATCGAGTAGGCGCGGACATCCCGGGCCTTCGCCACAGTGGCCGTAGACTCTGTGAGCGCAACTTGCAATTGCTCCCGAGCAAGCAGAAGGGCGAGCGATCGCCCAACCATGCCGGCGCCCCGAATGCAGATGTCATAGGCCATGTTCCTATTTTAGGAGGCCTGAGTCAGAACCGTCGCTTCGTTTTTGCCAAGACACATGGGCGACATGGTCATTGCCCAGGGACTGGCGTCAGTCAAATCAGGGATTGCAGCGGTCACATTGACCGGGATCGGCCAGGTTTGGCATGGCGTCACGCCTTTCGAAGGTATGGTGACAGACGCCGCAAGACCAGATGTGGGCCATGGGTTCACGGGTAGGGCTGGCGCAGACCCTGCACGGGCGTCCCGGGCGATGCCCCGTACGCGCAAATCCAGGCAATCCACACGCAGGACAGGCACTCAGCATTTTTTGCAACAGATCCTCGGCAGCACGGCAGATCATTGCCTGGCGCGTTGGATTGCAGTGGGCGCGAAGATCGCTTTCGACAAACACCAGGCCTGCGTTGGACAGGGCCATGGATTTGTCAAAAGCGTCAAGCAAATCCTCAGCCGATCCCAAACCTTTGATCACGCGTGGGTCTTCACTTTGGTTCGGCCGTATGCACAGCTGGTGTTCTGGAAAACCTAAACCCTGTACCAGGAGCATCAGTTCGTCTTTGGTTCGCACAAGCCCTTGTCCCGCTCGGGCTGGGCCTTGTGCCTTGCCGATCAGTTCCAGGTTCTGGCGCTGATCGATCAACAGAACAACTTCGATGTTCCAGGGAATCGCGCCCGCGAACGGATCCGTGACAAATGAGCCTTCACTGGCGATGGCCAATTCCAGGCCGCTGTGCGAAAGGGCCGCCCGCGCCTTGGCGCGTGCAGCTTCAAGCTGGCTGCCTTCCCGGTCGATCTCTCGGGTGAAGGTGCCAAAAGCATCGGTGTCGATCTCCGTGACATTGACCACGCTGCAACCGGTGGCTGGCTCAAGCAAGGGTGCAATGAGGGCTTCTTTGCCATGTTGCGTCAGGAGCGCAATTCGCTGATGCCAATAGTCGTGGTTCATGGATTCAGGCCCAGATCATTCGGGCTGTCTCCGAGTACAGGGGAATACCAACCAGGATGTTCAGCGGAAACGTCAAGCCCAAAGACAGGCCAAAGTAAAGCGAGGGATTGGCTTCCGGGATGGCGTACCTGACCACTGCGGGTACTGCGATGTAGGAGGCGCTGGCGGCAAGCACCATCAGCAAAGTGGTGTCGCCCTGGCTCAGACCCGTCATCAGGCACATAGCAAGCGCCAGTGCGGCATGAACCAGAGGTGCCAAGAGACCGTAGGCGATCAACCACAAAGGCTGATCCTTGAGCCCTGGCAGATTGCGTGCGGCCATCAACCCCATATCCAGCAGGAAAAATGCCAGCATGCCCTTGAACAGGTCACCCGAGAAGGGTTGCATGGCAGCCTTGCCGGTTTCGCCGGTCAGGATACCCACAGCCATGGCCCCCAGCAATAGCAGCTGTGCGCCATCGGTAAAGGACTCGTGCAGCACCTTCCCCAAAGATAACGGAGGGTTGGTGCTGACCGATGGGCTGGCCCAGACCCCCGGCCCCGATGCTGAATCTTGTACGGCGACCGATTGTTTTCTTCGCAAGGCATTGGCCATGAGGACGGCCATGATGATGGCCGGCGACTCCATCAAGGCCATGGCGGCGGCCATATGACCGCCAAAGGCAATGTTCTGATTTTCAAGGTGACCGATGGCGGTAATGAAGGTCACTGCACTGACCGAACCGTAGGTTGCAGCGACAGCAGCAGCGTCAAATCCCGACAGGAAGCGACTCAACAAGACATAGCTCAACAGGGGGATCAGCACGGCCAGGGCTACGGCCAATGAAAGACCGGTCGCAACCTCTTGCGTCAGACCCGACTGGGCAAGGGCAAAACCCCCTTTGAGTCCCAAAGCCATGAGCAGGTACAAAGAAAGGAAACGGGAAATGGCGGGGGGGATTTCCAGGTTGGACTTCACAAGTCCGGCAAACACACCGAAAACGAAAAAAAGAATGGCGGGGTCAATGAGGCTGTGCATGGTTGAATCCGATCAACCCGTGATTGTGTAAATGAATGTGTGTTTTGTAAAATTGATTTATTAATAATTGATCATCGAATAAAATCTATGAATATCACATTTCGTCAGCTCCGGCTGTTCCTTGCCTTGTCCGATACGGGCAGCGTCTCTGCTGCCGCTCGGGTCATGCACGTGACCCAGCCTACCGCCTCAATGCAACTGCGCGAGATCGGTGAATCGGTTGGGCTGCCCCTGTATGAGGTGATCGCGCGCAAGGTTTTCCTGACCGATGCGGGACGGCAGCTGGCGCGCACGGCTCGCAATATCGTTGACGAATGGGAAAGTTTTGGACAAACGGTTAACGCGATGCAAGGCCTGACCCGCGGTCGACTGCGGGTAGCTGTCGTCAGCACTGCCAAATATTTTGTCCCCCGGCTGCTGGGCAGCTTTTGTGAGAGCCACCCGGGTATCGACATTTCCCTGGAGGTCCTCAATCGTGATGGGGTGGTGCAACGGCTGCGTGACAACCGCGATGATCTGTATGTCATGTCAATGCCCCCTCAGGATGTCGACCTGGAAGACCAGACATTTCTTGCCAACCCACTGGTCATGATTGCGCCCTCGGGGCATCCTCTGGCATCAAGACAGCGCCTCGCCCTCAAACTGTTATCGGATGAAAGGTTCATCTTGCGCGAGAAGGGATCGGGCACCCGACTTGCTACCGACCGTTTTTTTGACGCTCAAGGCTTCGTGCCTGCCAACAAACTGGAACTGGGCAGCAATGAGGCCATCAAGGAGGCGGTGGCTGGCCATCTGGGTGTGGCGGTCATTTCACTTCATGCAATCAAGCCCGTTGACCTTCAACATGATCTGGTACTGCTGCCAGTGACGGGCATGCCGATACGCTCGCAGTGGCACCTGGTTTATCCACGCGCCAAACAGCTCTCCCCGATCGCGCGTGTTTTTCGAACCCATCTGCTGGAGCAGGCACGCGCCTGGCCGATCGACGGACAGGCGTCCAGTTCTGCATGAGGTGAGAAAAGCGGCCCTGATTGGCCGCAGCCTGCACACCTCAGAGGTGTCAGACTTTGACCTCATTTGCCGCTAGACTGGCTGACGAAAGGCAAAATACGCCAACCCTTTTTCCATTTTGATGACCATGAGCAACTCCAACCGACGTTCACGCAACATCACCGAGGGCATTGCCCGCGCCCCCAATCGCTCGATGTATTACGGCATGGGATACCAAGCCTCCGATTTTGGCAAGCCGATGATCGGCGTGGCCAACGGACATTCGACCATCACACCCTGCAATTCGGGTCTGCAGAGGCTGGCCGATGCAGCTGTGCTGGCGCTTCAGGAAGCCGGGGCAAATCCGCAGATTTTTGGTACCCCCACGATTTCGGATGGCATGGCCATGGGGACCGAGGGCATGAAGTATTCGCTGGTCTCGCGCGAGGTCATTGCCGATTGTGTCGAAACCTGCGTGGGCGGCCAGTGGATGGACGGTGTGGTCGTGATTGGCGGCTGCGACAAGAACATGCCCGGTGGCATGATGGGCATTCTGCGGGCCAACGTCCCTGCGGTGTACATCTACGGCGGCACCATTCTTCCCGGTGAATACAAGGGACAGCAGCTCAATATTGTCAGCGTGTTCGAGGCGGTCGGTCAGTTCAGCGCCGGCAGGATGAGCGAGCAGGATTTCTGTGAGATCGAGCGCCGTGCCATCCCGGGCAGCGGCTCCTGTGGAGGCATGTACACCGCCAACACCATGAGTTCGTCCTTCGAGGCGCTGGGCATGAGCCTGCCGTACTCTTCGACCATGGCGAACGTGGAAAACGAGGTGGTGGACAACGTGCGGCGCGCTGCCCAGGTGTTGGTTGAGGCGGTCGAAAAAGACCTCAAGCCCCGCGATATCGTCACCCGCAAATCGATCGAAAATGCAGTGGCAGTCATCATGGCCCTGGGCGGCTCGACCAACGCCGTGTTGCACTACCTGGCGATTGCACACTGTGCGGGTGTCGAGTGGACCATCGACGATTTCGAGCGCATGCGCAAGAAGATCCCTGTCATCAGCAACCTCAAGCCCAGCGGCAAGTACATGGCCATCGACCTGCACCGCGCTGGCGGCATTCCGGCGGTGATGAAAGTCCTTTTCGAGGCCGGTCTGCTGCACGGCGACTGCATGACCATTACCGGCAAGACAGTTGCTGAAATCATGGCCGAGGTGCCATCGCTTCGCACCGACCAGGATGTGATCCTGCCCATTGAAAAGGCGATGTATGCACAGGGGCATCTGGCGATCCTCAAAGGCAATCTCAGCCCTGAGGGCAGTGTGGCCAAGATCACCGGCCTGAAGAACCCGGTCATCACCGGTCCGGCGCGTGTTTTCGATGACGAACAATCGGCCCTGGCTGCCATCATGGAAGGCCGCATTCACGCCGGCGATGTGATGGTGCTGCGCTACCTGGGCCCCAAGGGTGGTCCGGGCATGCCCGAAATGCTGGCCCCCACCAGTGCGCTCATCGGTCAGGGCCTGGGCGAAAGTGTGGGCCTGATCACCGACGGACGCTTTTCTGGCGGCACCTGGGGCATGGTGGTGGGACATGTGGCACCCGAGGCCTACGAGGGGGGTGCCATTGCGCTGGTGCACGAGGGGGACTCGATCACCATCGATGCACACAAACTCCTGCTTCAGCTCAATGTCCCCGAAGATGAAATCGCCCGGCGCAAGGCGGCCTGGCAGCAGCCAGCCCCACGCTATACCCGTGGCGTGCTGGCCAAGTTTTCGCGCAACGCCGCCAGCGCCAGCCGGGGGGCCATTCTCGACAGCTGAGCCTGGTGGCGTCGGGGTGTTGGCCAACCCCCTGAGCTCGCCCTGGGGCCAGGGCCGCTCAGTACAATGACATGCATCTCCCCATGCGCATGAAAATCACTCTCGACAGGCATATGCCTGTCGACAGCCAGGTTGGAACGCCGGCTGCGGCCCGCCCCTCCCGGCGCTCGCTGTTTCGGTTTACCCCATCTTCGTGCCGCGCGGGACCTGACCCACAAGGAACCCTGTCATGAGCCTCAAATGCGGCATCGTGGGCCTGCCCAACGTCGGCAAGTCCACCCTTTTCAACGCCCTGACCAAAGCCGGCATTGCGGCTGAGAACTACCCCTTTTGCACCATCGAGCCCAACACCGGTGTGGTCGAAGTGCCCGATCCGCGCCTGCACGAACTGGCGAAAATCATCACGCCTGAGCGCATCGTGCCGGCCATTGTCGAGTTTGTCGACATCGCCGGTCTGGTGGCAGGCGCGTCCAAGGGTGAAGGCCTGGGCAACCAGTTTCTCGCCCACATCCGGGAGACGGATGCCATCGTCAACGTGGTGCGTTGCTTCGAGGACCCGAACGTGATCCATGTGGCTGGCAAGGTGGACCCAATTGCCGACATCGAGGTCATCCAGACCGAGTTGTGCCTGGCTGACCTGGGCACGGTCGAGAAAAGCCTGCAGCGCTACACCAAGGCGGCCAAAAGCGGCAACGACAAGGAAGCTGCCGCCCTGGTTCAGATCCTGACCAAGGTCCAGGCCGTGCTCGATCAGGGCCAGCCGGTGCGCACACTTGACCTGAGCGAGCAGGAGCGCGCCCTGCTCAAGCCGCTGTGCCTGATCACCGCCAAGCGCGCCATGTTTGTAGGCAACGTGAGCGAAGATGGCTTCGAAAAAAATCCGCTGCTTGATCGGCTCAAAGAATACGCCGCCGGCCAGAACGCGCCTGTGGTGGCCATTTGCGCCAAGATGGAAGCCGACATGGCCGAAATGAGCGACGAAGACAAGGCGATCTTCCTGGAGGAAATGGGCCAGACTGAGCCCGGCCTGAACCGCCTGATCCGCGCGGCGTTCAAACTGCTGGGCCTGCAGACCTATTTCACCGCCGGTGTGAAGGAAGTGCGAGCCTGGACCATTCACACGGGTGACACCGCACCCCAGGCCGCCGGCGTGATCCACGGTGATTTCGAGCGTGGCTTCATCCGCGCACAGACCATTGCCTACAATGATTACATCCTGTTCAAGGGCGAGCAAGGGGCCAAGGACGCCGGCAAGATGCGCGCCGAAGGCAAGGAATACGTGGTCAAGGATGGCGACGTGATGAACTTCCTGTTCAACGTCTGAGCCTCAACCGCAGGGAAAGGGCCTCAAACATGCCAACCGCAGTCCTGCTGGGTGTGCCCTCGGATGCGGGTGCGGGGGTTCGCGGTGCCAGCATGGGGCCTGAAGCCTTGCGCGTGGCCGGCTTGGCGCAAGCCCTGCAACGGCAGGGCTTGACGGTTCACGACCGGGGCAATCTGCAGGGGCCGATCAATCCCCAGCACCCCCCAGTGGAGGGTTACCGCCACTTGCCGGAGGTCGCAGCCTGGAACCGGCAGGTGTACGAGCAGGTACTTCACACGCTAGGGGCAGGCCATCTGCCCCTGGTTTTGGGGGGCGATCACGCCTTTGCCATGGGATCGATCAGTGCAGTGGCTCGGCATTGCCGGGCCAGCGGGCGTGCCCTGCGGGTGATCTGGCTCGACTCGCATGCCGACTGCAACACCGCCGAACTGACCCCGAGCGGCAATATGCATGGCATGCCGGTGGCCTGCCTGTTGGGCATGGGCCCGCCCGAACTCACCGGGCTGGCCGGTCACACGCCCGCTTTGCAAGCCGCCGAAATCCGCCAGATCGGTATCCGCAGCGTCGACGAGGGCGAGCGCGCACTGGTCCATACCCTCGGGCTCGAGGTCTTTGACATGCGCTACATCGACGAAATGGGCATGCGCCATACCCTGGCCCAGGCTTTGCTGGGCGTGGAGGCCGACACCCATGTGCATGTGAGTTTCGATGTGGATTTCCTCACCCCCGAAATCGCACCGGGTGTAGCCACGACTGTGCTGGGCGGCCCGACCTACCGCGAGGCACAGCTGTGCATGGAAATGCTGGCCGACACGGGCTGCGTACGCAGTGTCGACCTCATGGAGCTCAACCCGGCTCTGGATGTACGCAACCAGACCGCCCAGGTCATGGTGGACCTGACCGAGAGCCTGTTTGGCAAAAGCACCCTGATGCGACGCTGAGCCTGGCTTCAGACCTGCCCGGGAAACATCCACACCAGCGCAGCGGTCATCACCAGATAGCGGCCGAACTTGCCGATGGCCATGTACAGGGCGCATGGCCATAAAGGCATTTTCAGCCAGCCGGCCACCGCACACAGCGGATCGCCCACGGCGGGCAGCCAGCTGAGCAGGCAAGCTTTGGGCCCGAGTCGTTCAAGCCAGGCCAGCGCACGGATGTGACTGGGCGAGTCGCGCCAGCGTTCGACCATCCTTTGTGCGCCCCATCCCATCCACCAGCTGACCATGCCGCCCAAGGTGTTGCCGGCTGTGGCCACCAGCACGGCCGGCCAGAACAGGTCGGGATTGAGCTTGACCAGCCCGAATACCACCGGCTCGGACCCCATGGGCAGCAGTGTGGCCGAAACAAAGGCCACCACGAACACGGTGCTCAGTCCGTATTGCGGCAAGGCCAGTGTTTCCAACAGCGCATGCATCCAGGTTTCCATGCGCGGCAGTGTAGCCGCCAGATCCCACCTCTCTGGCTGCCATCCTTTGTTACCACAAACGACTTTCAACTGCTGAAATTTTGAGCAACTACAATCGTGCCTCCTTTTTCAGCATTGATCTTTGTTTCTCCCCCATGCAGATTGGCCCCTACCTCCTGCCGAACGCGCTTTTCGTGGCCCCCATGGCGGGAGTCACCGATCGGCCGTTTCGCCAGCTTTGTCGCCAGTTCGGCGCGGGCTATGCCGTCAGCGAAATGGTCACTTCGCGCAAGGACCTCTGGCACACCCTCAAGACGAGTCGTCGAGCCAACCATGACGGAGAGCCCGGACCGATTGCGGTGCAGATTGCCGGCACCGAACCGGTCATGATGGCCGAGGCGGCCGCCTACAACATCGACCGGGGGGCGCAGATCATCGACATCAACATGGGCTGTCCGGCCAAGAAGGTGTGCAACACCTGGGCCGGATCGGCCCTGATGCAGGATGAGGCGCTGGCGCTGCAGATCATCGAGGCCGTGGTTGCTGCCTGCGACCCGCTGGGGGTGCCGGTCACGCTCAAAATGCGCACCGGTTGGTGCCAGAGCCATAAAAATGCATTGAGCATTGCCTGCGCGGCCGAACAGGCGGGTGTGCAGATGGTCACGGTGCATGGCCGTACGCGCGAGCAAGGTTACAAGGGAGAGGCTGAATACGACACCATCGCAGCCGTGAAAGCGGCGCTGCGAATTCCTGTGGTTGCCAACGGCGATATCCACTCACCCGAAAAAGCTCGCCAGGTGCTGCAGGTCACTGGCGCTGATGCGCTGATGATCGGTCGCGCTGCACAAGGCCGGCCCTGGATCTTTCGCGAGGTGGCGCATTACCTGGCCACGGGCGAGAGGCTCGCACCGCCGCTGGTGGCCGAGGTGCGCCGTGCCTTGCTGGAGCACCTGCAGGACCACTACAGCCTGTACGGTGAATACACCGGGGTGCGCTCGGCGCGCAAACATATCGGTTGGTTTGTCCGCAGCCTGCCCGGCGGGCAGGCCCTGCGCGATGAGATGAACATGCTCGAGAGCAGCGAGCAACAGCTGGCCACCGTGGCACGGTACCTGGATGGCCTGGCACAACAGATGGACCGCTTGCCTGCCAGCTGCAGCGAGTCGGTCATGGAGACAGCACTGTGAGTGAACGCCAAAGCATCGAGGCCTGTATCCGGGCTAACCTCGAAGACTATTTTCAGGACCTGGACGGGACCGACCCGGCCGGCCTGTATGACATGTTGCTCAAGGTGATGGAAAAGCCGCTGCTCGATGTGGTGATGCAGCGCGCGGGGCACAACCAGTCTCGAGCGGCTGACTGGCTGGGCCTGAACCGCAACACCTTGCGCAAGAAACTCGTTGAGCACCAGCTGCTCAAGTGACCGGAGGGCGGCCCATACCGCAACCTTCCTGCCTGTTTTGTTCTCACCTCTGGATTTTTGATGAAAGCCCTGATTTCCGTATCCGACAAGACCGGCATCGTCGAGCTGGCGCAGCAACTGCACGCCCTGGGCGTGGGCTTGATCTCCACTGGCGGCACCGCCAAGTTGTTGGCTGACCAAGGCCTTCCCGTGACCGAAGTGGCCG
>CAYMMK010000040.1:0-22116 GCA_964391575.1 uncultured Limnohabitans sp. | reverse complement strand
CGCACTTGCATGGGGTGCAAGGGGTCGCGAGTTCGAATCCCGCCACGCCGACCATCCAATTCAAATGAATTCAAGGGCTCAGCCCACGCTGGGCCCTTTTTTCATGGGCTTTTATCACCCTCCCACAGCACGATGGCGTTGTACATCCCCGGTGGATCCCCTGCGCAGTCAGCGTAGGGCAACCCTGGAAGGTGTCAGGGTCGGCGGTTTCCAGCGCCTGGCCGGGTCGCAAGACCTTTGAAGCATTGCAGGGTGCCCGTCGAGCCATTGTGCATTTGTACAACGCCACTTCGCCGGTCATGCGAAAGGTGGTGCTCGGTCTGGATGAAGACGGCATTGTCGACTTGGCAACCAGCAATGCCCGCTTGTTCATCGAGCTGGCTGCCCAACAACCTCAAACCGAGTGGGTATTCCAATACTCACCCGAAACGTTTTCAGGCACCGAACTTCCATTTGCCAAACGTGTGGTCGATGCTGTAACCGCGATCTGGAAACCCAGCCCGGCGCACAAGTGCATTGTGAATCTGCCTTCCACTGTGGAGCATTCGAGTCCCAATATTTTTGCCGACATGATCGAGTGGATGCACCGCCATCTTGAGCGCCGCGATTCAATCGTGCTGTCTGTGCATCCGCATAACGACCGGGGTACCGGCACTGCCGCAGGCGAGTTTGCCGTCATGGCCGGCGCTGATCGGCTGGAGGGTTGCCTGTTCGGCAACGGGGAGCGGACCGGAAATCTCGATCTGGTCAATGTGGCACTCAATCTTTACAGCCAGGGTGTATCGCCCGGGCTTGATTTCTCGGATATCGATGAAATACGTCGGGTGGTGGAGCACTGCAACCAGCTTCCGGTGCACCCCCGTCATCCCTATGTCGGGGATCTGGTTTACACATCTTTTTCAGGTTCCCATCAGGATGCCATCAAAAAGGCCTTTGCCGCCCGCAAGGAGGTCGACCTGTGGGTCATGCCCTATCTGCCGCTTGACCCGAAGGACCTCGGGCGCAGCTATGAAGCGGTGATCCGGGTCAACAGTCAATCCGGCAAGGGAGGGATTTCATACCTGCTGGAGGCAGAGTACGGCCTGGAACTGCCGCGCCGTCTGCAAATCGAGTTCAGCCAGGTGGTGCAGCAGGCCATGGATGCCTCGGGCAAAGAGCAGACCGCCGCTGACATCTGGAGGCTGTTTCGCGAGGAGTACCGGCTGGATCAGTCGAAGCTCAGTTACACGGAACATCCGGTTCAGGACGGGCGTGTGGCCTTGCGGGCTTATGTCAGACTGCAGGACAGTGAATTTGAGATATGCGGAGAGGGCAATGGCCCGATCGACGCCTTCTGCCAGGGTGTGAGTCAGACGACAGGTCAGCAGATCCGTGTGCTGGGCTATCACGAACATGCCATCGCAGCAGGCGCCAATGCACTGGCCGTGGCTTATGTGGAGATCAAACTCGGTGATCGCACGCTGTTTGGTGTGGGTCAGGATGCCAACATCGTGTCCGCATCGCTCAAAGCCATCATTTCCGGTCTGCAGCGTGCAGGTGCCGACTTGCTGCAGGTGGTCACTGTTAAATAGGTGCCCGATAAGCTGGTGAATCACGCCCTGGCGGGCCGCAGCCGCCGGATCAGGCCCACCATCGTGCGCCAGGCAAACCGTACCATCAGCAGGGCCAGTACCACCTCCACCGCGGTCACCACAAAGGCCCAGGCCGCGTGGGTGCGCTGACTGCGCCGAACAAACTTGCTGACCATGCGGTCGCGAGCCAATTCGATGCTGTCATAAAAGCTGGGAATCACCAGCAGCGTCAGCAGGGTCGAGGTGATGACGCCGCCTATGATGGCCACGGCCATCGGCCGGTAAAACTCGCCGCCCTCGCCCATGCCGATAGCCACCGGAAGCATGCCCGCGATCAGGGCAAACGTGGTCATGAGAATCGGCCGCAGTCGCAACCTGCCAGCGGCCATCAGGGCTTCTTCGCGCTCCACGCCCAGCGCTTGCTGCCGCCGGGTGGCGTCAAGCAGCAAGATGGCGTTCTTGGCCACCAGGCCCATGAGCATGATGACGCCAATGAAGCTCATCAGGTTGAGTGTGCCCCCGGTGGCCAGCAGGGCCAGGACCACGCCAATCAGTGACAGCGGCAAGGACAGCATCACCGCCAACGGCGCCGTGAAGGAGCCGAACTGCATCACCAGGATCAGGTACATCAGGGCGATACCGGAGACCAGGGCGATGCCCATCTCGGTGAAAACTTCCTGCTGGTCTTTCGAGGCGCCATCGAGCTCCAGGCCGTAACCGGGCGGAAAGGGCATGCTTCGGGCCAGCTTGAGCGCGTCCGCCGTGACTTCGCCGGGCGAGCGATCCTGTACATTCGCCGCCACGGTCAGGGTGCGCTTGCCATCGACGTGCTGGATGCGCGAGGGGCCGTTGCCGGTGGTGATGCGGGCAATCTGGCCCAGCGGCACTACCAGGCCGGTGCCGCTCAGGGCCAGCGGCAGCCGCTCGATGTTGTCGGCGGTCATGCGGTCCTGAGGAGTCAGACGCACCGCGACATCGCGGGTTTCACCGTTGGGATCGACCCAGTCGCCCACCTCCACGCCAGCAAAGGCCACCCGCAGGGCGTTGGCCACCTCGGCCACTGAAATGCCCAGCGAGCTGGCCATGCCCCGGTCCAGATCGATTTGCAATTCACTTTGGGGTTCCTGCTGTGACAGACCAATGTCCACAGCGCCCGGCACCTGCCGAAGACGCTGCATGAAGTCGTCGGCAATGGTCTGCAGCTGCCGGGCGTCCGGCCCGGTAAAGCGGATTTGTACCGGCTTGGCGGCGCCGTTGTTGAGTTCAGACAGAACGGTGAATTCGGCACCGACCAGGGTCCGGATGCGCTCGCGCAGATCGCGTGCGATGTTCTGTGCCGTGCGCTTGCGCGCTGTGCTCTTGCCAATGTCCACATAAATGCGCCCGCCGGTGGGGTTCACATAGGTGTTGGTGGCCCGGGTTTCGGCAATTTCATGGGCCATGGATTCGGCAGCCCGCAATTTGAGGCGCGCATATTCCAGGTTGCTGCTGGGGGGGGTGCGCACGTCAATGACCAGGGTGTTGCCATCGGTGGAGGGCAGGAAGCTTGATCCGCCAAAGCGCGCTTGCAGGACCAGGGCCAGCACCAGGCTCATGACGGCGAAGAACGCCATCCAGCGGCGGTGGTGCAGCGCCCAGGCGATGACCCGGCCGTAGCGGTCGGCCTGATGGTCGAACCAGATGTTGAAACGCTCGAGCCATCGCGACAGCCGGTTGCGATGCTGCGGGGCATGCGGCGGATCGCCCCAGTAGGCCGACAGCATCGGGTCGAGGGTGAAGGAAATGACCAGACTCACCAGCACCGAGGCCACTACCGTCAGACCAAAGGGGCGGAACCATTCGCCCGAAACACCCGGCATGAAGGCCACCGGGATGAACACGGCCACGATGGAAAAGGTGGTGGCTGCCACGGCCAGTCCGATCTCGGCCGTGCCCTGCAGGGCTGCGGTGATCCTGTCGGAACCCCGCTCCAGGTGCCGTACGATGTTCTCGCGCACCACGATCGCATCGTCGATGAGCACTCCGATGGCCAGCGACAGACCCAGCAGGCTCATGAAATTGAGTGTGAAACCGGCCAGCCAGACTGCGATGAACGAGGCAATGACCGATGTGGGCAGCGACAGGGCCGTGATCAGGGTCGAACGCCAGGAATTGAGGAACACATAGACCACGAACACGGTCAGCACGGCCCCGAAGACCAGGGCCTCGATGACGTTGTTGAGGCTGTTCTGGGCTTCCTTGCCGCCGTCGTTGGTGACATCGATGCGGGTGCCCTCGGGCAGGTCTTTCTGGATGTCGACGGCCAGCTTGCGAACAGCATGCGCCACCGAGACGGTCGAGGCGTCGCGTGCCCGCGTGATGGACAGGCCGACATTCGGATCGCCATTGCGCATGCTCAGGCCGCGCAATTCGGCAAAGCCGTCCTCGACGGTGGCGATCTGGCCCAGTCTGATCAATTCCTGGCCGTTACGCCGGATCACGATGTCCTCGAAATCCCTGGGGGACTCGATGCGCCCGAGCAGACGGATACTTTGATCCTGCATCGCACCTCGCACTTTGCCCACTGGTGCAGCGATATTCTGGCCGCGCAGTGCCGCAATCACTTCGGACACGGAAACATTGACCTCACGCATTTTCTGGCTGTGCAGCAAAACGCTGAGCTCTCGTCTCAGGGCGCCATTGACCGTGACCTGTGAAACGCCGGGGACGGCCCTGAACCGATCGGCGATTTGATCCTCGGCGAGCCTGGATATTTCGGCATGGCTCTGGATGGACGAGGACAGGGCCAGTTGCATGATCGGTTGCGCGGCCGGGTCGATGCGCAGGATCACCGGCTCCCTGATTTCGGTCGGAAGCTTGTAGCGAACGGTGCCGATCGCGTTGCGGACCTCGTCGGTGGCTTCGATCATGTTTTTCTTGAAATCGAAAAACACCTGCAGATTGGCATTGCCCTCATTGGCGCTGGAGCGAATTTCCTTGATGCCGGAGACCGACTGCAGGGATTTTTCGATCCGGTTGAGCACTTCGCGCTCCACCGTATCGGGCGATGCGCCCGGGTAGGCCACATCCACCACCAGCAGGGGCATGGCCACATCGGGAATCTGGTTGACCTTCAGTTTCTTGAGCGCGAGCAACCCCAGCGCCATCAGCATCAGGATGATGACGATGGTGGCGATGGGTCGCCTGACACTGAAATTCGACAGGAACATGGCTCAGCGCTCCGCAGCAGCCGGGCGCATCCGGGTTTTCATGCCAGCCTTGAGCTGGCTGCCCGGATGCAGGATCACCCGGTCACCGGCCTGCAGTCCGTTGTCCACCGGCCATTGTCCCTGCCGAGCATTGCGTTCCCCGAGGCTGATGGATTGCAGTTGCAGCGTTCCATCGGCGAGGATCTTCCAGACCTTGCGCTCGGGGCCCTCCATGACCAAGGCGCTGTCGGGCAGGGTCAGGGCGCCGTCATTGCCGGCCCCAGCCTGTACATGACCCTCGGCATACAGCCCCACCACAGGAGGTCGGCCAGCCGGCGCGAAGTCGACAAACACCCCGACCTGGCGTGTCAGGGGGTTGGCTGCTGCATCGATACGGCGGATGGTGCCTTGCAGGGACTGCTGGGACCAGCCGTTGATCCTGAAGGTGACGGCCTGTCCGGCACGCAGCGCAGACGCTTGGTCGGCGGCCACCCAGCCTTCAAAGCGCGTGCTGGCCGGGTCGATCACCTGCACCAACTCACGACCCATCTGCACGTTGTCGCCGGCAGACACTTTGCGTGCGCTGATGACCCCGGCAAAGGGGGCGCGGATTTCGGTGCGCTCGAGTTGCTGGCGTGCCGACGCCACACGGGCGCGTGCAGCCACCACTTCGCTCTGGGCGCTGTTGCGCCGCACCTCGGATTCTTCGAGGGCCTGCATGGAGACCATGCCCTGGTTCTGCAGCGATTTCAGACGCTGCAGCTGCCGCTCGGCGCTGTCAAGCGACTGGGCAGCGGTCCTCGCAGACTCTTCGGCCGAGGCCAGGTTGTCGCGCAGCACGCTGGCGTCAAGGCTGATCAGCAGTTCGCCCTTGCGTACAGCGTCCCCGTTGTCCTTGAGGGCCTGAGTGACCACAGCGGCTATCTCGGCGCGAAGGTCGGCCTTGCGCTCGGCCTGGATGGAGCCACTGATGACCGGGCCGGTGGCGCGCGTGGCCTGGCCAAGCACCAGCACATCCTCGGCGCCCAGAATGAGCGCAGCGGGAGCTGCCGAATCGGCCGAGGGTGCCGGTGCGGGTTTGCATGCCGCCAGCATGACAGGCAGCCAAAGGATTGCGAGCAATGAAGAGCGCATGAAACAGGCCATTTTCAACGGGATGGGCGCGACTTTACACGCTCATGCCCTCTGCCGCCTTGCACGCTTGCACACGGCCGGAGCGCGGTGTGGGCAATCCTTCGGCCGCCTGGCCGCTGCTTGACCTTACTGGATGGCGAGTGTTCGCTGCAAAGGGCTGGCCGACTTGGGCAGATTGAGTGTCAGTACGCCCTGCTCGTAATGGGCCGAGGCCTTGCCATCGTCCACTGCAGTTGGCAAGGTGAAGCTGCGGCTGATGACGCCCTGGTGGCGCTCCTGGCGGATGCAGTTGTCAGGAGTTTTCTCGGTCGATGAACGTCTTGACTCGGCGCGAACAGTCACCAGGTTGTCCTGGATGCTGACCTGGATGTCCTTTTTGTCTACGCCGGGCAACTCGGCCTCGACAATGAAGGCCTGGTCGTTTTCCCGCACGTCAATGGGCATGTCCTGACCGTCCCATGTCCAGCCCTCGCGCAAGGGACGGACCAGCAGGCCGGGTGAGAAATCCTTGAAGAAGTCATCGAACAAATGGCTTTTGGGAATGATGGATCGCATGTTGAACTCCTGTGAATGGTTCGGGCAATGCCCGACCCTCACTGTGGCGAACCCCTGCAGACTGACCAATACCCTGATGCCGGTACTTCTGTTCGACTCAGCGCCAGCGCTGCGTCAGGACTGCGCCGGGCCGCTGTGGCCGTGATCGGGAATGAAACCGGCCGACTGGCAGGCCCACAGGCGGGCATAGTGACCCTGGTGAGCCAGTAACTGGGCGTGGGTACCTTCCTCCACGATCTGGCCATGGTCCATCACCACGATCCGGTCCATGCGCGACAAGGTCGAGAGCCGGTGGGCGATGGCAATGACGGTGCGGCCCTGGCACAGATGGTCGATGGCGTCCTGGATCTTGGCCTCGGTCTCCGAATCAAGGGCCGAGGTGGCCTCATCGAGCACCAGCAGGGGCGCGTTCTTGACAAAGGCACGCGCCAGGGCCACCCGCTGCCGCTCCCCCCCCGACAGACGGATGCCCCGCTCACCTACGATCACATTCAGCCCCTCCTGGCGCCGCGCCATGAAGTCCTCGCAATGGGCAGCCCGGGCCGCCTGCATCACTTCATCGTCGCTGGCGTCCTGACGGGGATAGGCAATGTTGTCGCGCAAGCTGCGATGAAAAAGTGCCGGATCCTGCGGGACATCGGCGATGGCCAGGTTCAGCGAGGCCAGGGTCACCTGGGCGATGTCCTGTCCGTCAATCAGAATACGCCCCCCGGACAGATCGTAGTGCCGACGCAACAGTCGGGTGAGGGTGCTCTTGCCCGCACCCGAGGGGCCCACCAGGCCGACCCGTTCACCGGCCCGGATGTGCAGGTTCAGGTTTTCAAACAGGATGCGACCATCCTGGTAGGCGTAGCGGACGTTTTCAAAACGGATGTCACCTGCTGTCAGCTGCAGCGGTCTGGCATCGGCAGCTTCCAGGATTTCATGCGGGCGTGCAATGACCGCCAAAGCCGCGCCCAGGGTGCCGACCTGCTCGAAAAAACCCAGCAATTGCTCGCACAGAGACCAGACATTGGTGACCAGAATGGCCGCCAGTGAAATCACCATCACTACCTCGCCGACGCTCATCTGGCCGGCCAGGAAGGCTTGCACGGCCATGCCGATGAAGGCGCACTGGAAGGCCAGCAGGGCGGTGTAGAGCACCCACATCATCAGCAACAAAAAGCGCCGCGTATTCATGGAGGCCCGGCGCTCGCCCAGCAAGGCGTCCAGCACCCGCTGGCGCTCGCTCAGGTGGCGTGCATTGGCCCGCACCACATCCATGTGGCTGTTGATATCCACCAGCACTCCGGTGGAAGACGACACCTCCTCGCCAAAAGCCTTGAACAGCGGTACGCTGCGCACTGCAAACCACATGCTCAGCAGCACAAAACCCAGCAACCAGATTGCAAAGACCCAGAAAAAATGGCCTGGTGCCGAGGCCAGGATCAGGGCGGACATGGCAATGGCAACCACCATGCGCACAAAACCGTTGAACACGATTCCCAGCAGCATCACCGATGCGCTGCCGGCCTGTTTGACTTTCTGGCTGACACTGCCTGCCATCTGGTCCTGGAAAAAACGCGGCGCATGACGGTCGAGCCAGTGATAGACCTCACGCTGGGCCTGCAGTCGAAGCTGTGGGGCGGTGTAGAGGTCCACCCATTCGCGCATCCGGTTGCAGGCAGCTGAAGCAAACCAGATGATGACGATCCAGAAAAACAGCCGCCAGATCTGCTCGGCCTGCGGTTCGCTGGCCCGCAAGGCTTCGACCAGGTCGCGCATCAGCAGCGGCTCGAAGCCCATCAACCCGATTCCCAGCCCCGCAAAGAGCGTCAGACCGGCGGTACGCCAGCGGAAATGGCGCCACAGCAGCCCAAAGAAAAAGGGGTAGGGTTTGAGTGGGATCGGAGTGTCGGCCGTGGAGTCCTGCATGGCGCGGCAAGGGGTTCTGTCAGAGATTGTTGATGTTAAGGCCGCCAAGCCGGGCGACCTGTCACCTGTGAGTGGCCTTTGGTATGCAAGGTCCGTACGGGCTCACCAGGACAGTTTGCGGGCCTTGAGCACCTCGATGGCAATGTCGGGCCGGTCGGTCACGATGCCATCGACCCCCAGGTCCAGCATGCGCTCGATCTGGGCACGTTCGTTGACCGTCCAGGCCAGCACCTTCAGGCCCAATTGCCGGGCCTCACGCACATTCTCGGCATTGAGCTCGCGCCAGAACGAGGACCAGTGGGTCCCGCCAGCGGCCTTGATCATGCGCGGGACCGATCCATGTTGCGTCAGCTGAAAGCCTGCGGTCCAGGGTGATCCTTCGGCAGCTTTGAGCTGCAAATTGTCCAGGACGGGCAACTGGGCGGTGAGATAAACAGTGGGGGTGCCTGGTCGCTGACGCTGCACCTCCTGCAGGGTTCGCCAGTCGAAGGAAAGAATCTGGACGCGATCGCCCAGCTTGTACGCTTCCACCAGGGCCAGCAGCAACGCGACAAAGCGCGCGGGCTCAGGTGTCTGCCAGGGCTGGTGCGGGGTGATTTTGGTTTCAATGGCCAGCCGCACACGATCGTGCCCCTGGCGTTGCAGGAGATCGAAGAGATCACGCAGGCGCGGGATTCTGGTTCCGTCAATGGGCTGTTGTTCGGCAAAGGTGCTGGCGTAACGCGTGCCCGGCTTGATCCGTCCCACATCGTAGGCACGCAGAGCCTGCCACCGGAGACTTCGAATGTCAGGACCCCTGTCGGTGAGAAATTGTCCACGGGCATCGCGCGTGATGTCCGGGTTGAGATTGGGGTCATGACTGATCACCAGTTCGTCATCCTCGGTGACCAGCACATCCAGTTCCAGGGTACTGACGCCCAGCTTCAAGGCCAGTTCGAAGCCGGGCAGGGAGTTCTCCGGCAGCAGGCCGCGTGCGCCCCGGTGCCCCTGCAAGTCGATGACGGTCTGGGCTTGGGTCGCTGGCTGAAAGAGCAGGCCTACCAGCAGCAAGAGTGTTGAAATCAGTGCAGGCAACGGTCGCATCATGTTCTCCGGTTCATCGGCCCTTCATAGCACAATTACGGACGTTTCCTGACATCAGGTGTCATTGAAGTTTCCCCCAGGCCTTGTGCCCAAAGGTGTGGGTAAGGGCATCAACAAGTCCTGCAGGCCTTGCCGGGTAAGGGTTTGCACGCAGTGCCCTCAAAAAACCACTCCCGCAGGCCCATGCCATGAGCCTGCCGCGATGCACACTCTGGGTATGCTCTTGGGCGCAGCGTGAATTTTCCTGGCATGTCCTCCAACCTGATCCCACCGGGCTTCATTGCCCTGCACAGCCACCGTGCCGAAGTGCTGGCCGACACCCTCACGGGCTGGTTGCGAGCCCACCCCCTGCTGCCGCTGGAGGGCGAAGTTGTGCTGGTGCAAAGCAACGGCATGGCGGAGTGGATCAAGATCGAGATGGCCCGCCAGAGCGGTGTCTGCGCCGCCACGCGCGTGGAACTGCCCTCGAGATTTTTGTGGCGCACCTACCGGCAGGTGTTGGGCTCCCAGGAGGTGCCCCCCGAGTCGCCACTCGACAAACTGCCTTTGACCTGGCGTTTGATGGCCCTGCTGCCCGGTTGCCTGCACGAACCGGTATTCAAGCCAGTGGCGGGTTTTCTGCGGGGTCAAGAGCCTGACCGCCTGCTGCAGTTGGCCAGCCGTCTGGCCGATCTGTTTGATCAGTACCAGATCTACCGCCCCGACTGGCTGCAGGACTGGGCCCAGGGCAACGATGGCCTGCGCAAGCCCGACGGGCGAGCAGATCTGCCGCAGGACCAGCGCTGGCAGGCCGAACTCTGGCGCCGCGTGCTCGCCTCGCTGGACGAGGGCCAGCGCCAGGCCACCCGTCCGGCGGTACATGCCCGCGCCTTGCAGCGTCTCCTGGATGACCCGGCAGGTTCGCTGCGGGTTCATCCGGTGGCGCGGCGAGTGTCGGTGTTCGGGATGAGCCACATGCCCGCCCAGCTCTTGGAAATGCTGGCCGCATTGTCCAGACACAGCCAGGTCCTGCTGGCAGTGCCCAACCCGTGCCGCTACCACTGGGGCGACATCATCGACGGAAGGGAGTGGCTGCAGAGCCGGCGCCGCCGCCACGCCGACCGCTCCCGCCCACTGGCCGATCAGCCGCTGGCCCGCATGCACCTGCATGCCCCCACCCTGCTGACGGCCTGGGGGCGGCAGGGTCGAGACTTCATTCGTCTGCTCGATGCGTTTGACGATGTCCAGGCGGCCTTGACGCTCACACAGTTGCAGCGTCTGGATTTTTTTGACGATATTCCTGGAGCGGATGGCACCCGCCTGCTGACCCAGATGCAGCAGCGCATCCGCGATCTGGAGCCTTCTGTCGGGGGCGAG
The DNA here is from genome assembly GCA_964391575.1 of uncultured Limnohabitans sp. Lineage (GTDB taxonomy): Bacteria > Pseudomonadota > Gammaproteobacteria > Burkholderiales > Burkholderiaceae_C > Limnohabitans_A. Next base: position 11,315 of record CAYMMK010000040.1, on the reverse strand, counting down.
CGGCCGCACCCTCTGGTGCAAGGGGATGCATCAATCGTGTTCCGTGTGGCGCACAGCCCGGTGCGCGAACTGGAGGTTCTGCATGACCAGCTTCTGCAGTGGTTCCACGCCCCGCCTGGCGGGCAGCCGCTTGCGCCACGCGATGTGGTGGTCATGGTGCCCGATATCGAAGTCATGGCCCCGGCGATCCGCGCCGTGTTTGGCCAGTACAGGCGAGGTGATGCGCGCTTCATCCCCTTCGACATTGCCGACCTGGGTGCGCAGGCCCACAGCCCCCTGATTCAAGCCGTCGAGTGGCTGTTGGCCTTGCCCCAGCAGCGCTGCACCCTCAGCGAGCTGATCGAACTGCTGGAAGTTCCGGCCCTGGCCGCCCGTTTCGGACTGGGTGAGGGCGACCTGGCCACGCTCACGCGATGGATGGCAGGCTCGGGCATCCGCTGGGGACTGTCCCGGCAGCACCGCGCTGGCCTGGGTCTGGGGGTCTGCGGGGAGTCCAACTCGCTGTTGTTCGGGGTGCAGCGCATGCTCATGGGCTACGCCTGCGGGGCTGATCCAGTCGGCGGGGATGGCATTTCTCCCTATGCCGAAGTCGGCGGTCTGGAGGCCGAAATGGCCGGATCGCTTGCGCACCTGCTGCAGGCGCTGATCGACTGGTGGGAGACCAGCTCCAAGGACGGTACGCCTGCGCAATGGGCCGAGCGCGGTCGCACCTTGCTCGAGGCCCTGTTCAAGCCGCGTGACGACACCGACCGCAATGCCCTGGAAGCCCTGCAACAAGCCTTGACCGACTGGGTACATGCCTGTGACGAGGCAGGCTTTGACCAGACCGTGCCGCTGGCCGTGGTCCGCCCAGCCTGGATGGAGGCACTGAAGCGGCCCCGGCTGGAGCAGCGTTTTCGCGCCGGTGGCGTAACGTTTTGCACGCTCATGCCGATGCGGGCGATTCCGTTTGGGGCGGTCTGTTTGCTGGGCATGAATGAAGGTGATTACCCGCGCCGCAGACCGCGGGCCGACTTTGACCTGATGGCTCTGCCGGGCATGGCCCGGCCTGGTGACCGGTCGCGCCGCGATGACGACCGCCAGCTCATGCTCGAAGCCCTGTTGTCGGCACGGCAGGTGTTGTATGTCAGCTGGAGCGGCCGCAGCGTGCGCGACAACAGCGAACGCCCCCCGTCGGTGCTGGTGTCACAGCTGCGTGACGAGATCGACCTGTTGTGGGGCACAGGCACCGCCGAGGGGCTGACCAGGGTTCACCCTTTGCAGCCTTTCAGCCGCGCTTACTTTGAGCCCGACTCTCACTTGCAGACCTATGCCAGGGAGTGGCGGGCCGCACAGCGTGAGCGGCTGTCTCAAGGCAGCCCCGAGACAGCCTCTGGGTCGAAACCCGTCGAATTGTTGCCACCCCTGAGGGCCGTCAACGACCAGGCCCCGGTGATCACGCTGGCCCTGCTCGAGCGTTTCCTGCGCCAGCCCGTCGGCACCTTCTTTCGTGAGCGGCTGCAAGTCCATCTGCAGGAAGTGCGCAGTCCCGTGCGTGATGAAGAATTGTTTGGCCTGGACGGGCTGGATCTGCACCGGCTGCTCGATCACGCACTGCAGCATGCGCCTGCGCAGCTGAGCGCAGACGAACTGCCTGCCCATGTGGCGCGTACGGTACAGCAACTGCGCCAGGCCGGGGCCTTGCCGCTGGCCGGGGTGGGATCGCTCGAGGCGCAGAAACTCACCCATATTCTGCAGACCCAGCTGGCCGCCGTCCTGCGCGAGCGCGAGGATTACCCGGTCTGCGCCGCACGCGTGCTGGTCGATCTGGCCCACCCGCAGGTTGGGCTGCAGGATGCATTGGGCGGCGTGCGGGCCGGTACGGCCGGCTTGCTCTCGCTGAGCCTGCGTGCCCACAAGCTGGTCAGCCTGACCCCAGCAGGCAAGGCGACAGTACGGCCTGAAAAAATCATCGACATCTGGTTGCAGTCTCTGGCCTCAGCGGCCATGAACCAACCGTTGCGCTGCGTGGTGGTGGGCCGCAACGCTGTGGTGCGCGTGCCCGCACAACACCCCCAGGCTGCCCGTGATCAGCTGCAGGTGCTGCTGGCCACCTGGGATGAAGGCATGCGCTGGCCCTTGCCGCTGCCTGCGGGCGTGGCCGTGCAGTGGCTCAAGGATCCCGGAAATTTCAACGCCATGGCCGATGCCTATGAGGGCTCGGATTTCCAGCGTGCCGACCGCGACCGCGACCCGGCCCTGGCACGCACCTACCCCACGCTGGGGGATCTGCTGCAGACCGGCGCCTTCGAGCGCCTGGTCCAGGCGGTCTACCTGCCACTCAGGGACTGGGCCCAGCAGGCTGACATCGAAGTCCTGGACGATGCTTCTGAACGCACGGAGGATCCGTCGGCATGAGCCATGCACACCCGCTGGACCCCGAACGATTTGTGCTCCGCGGCAGCCACCTGATTGAGGCGAGCGCTGGCACGGGCAAGACTTGGACGATCGCAGCGCTGTACCTGCGTCTGGTGCTGGGCCATGGCGGCGAGGGCAGCGCCCCGATGCGTCCCATGCTGCCGCAGGATGTGCTGGTGATGACCTTCACCCGCGCCGCCACCCGCGAGCTCTCGGACCGTATCCGCGCCCGGTTGAGCGAGGCGGCGCAGGTGTTTCGGGACACGACCGGCACTCGCGATGCCTTCATTGTGCAGCTCAAACACGCCTACCCCGAGGGCGAGGCGCGCGAGCAGGCTGCCTACCGGCTGGCACTGGCAGCCCAGGCCATGGATGACGCAGCCATCTTCACGATCGATGCCTGGTGCCAGCGGGTGTTGCGCGAGCACGCTTTCGACAGCGGCAGCCTGTTCGAGGAAAACCTGGTCGGCGACGAAGCGGCGCTGCGCCTGCAGGCCGTTCAGGACTATTGGCGCGTGCACCTGTATCCCATGGCCGTGCCGCTTGTGGAGCAGCTGCAGCGCGTCTGGCGTGACGTGCCCGCCCTCGACAAGGACATGATCGCGCTGATGGCTGTCCCCCTGGACAGCCCCGCAGCCGGTACGCTGGCCCAGGTGTTTGACGCCGCCCAGGCGCAACGCGAGGCGCAGCTCCAGGCCCTCAAGGAAGGCTGGGACGAAAAGGCCGACAACCTGCGGGGCTGGATCGAGGCCCAGCTTGAGCATCACAAGTCCTGCTGGGACGGCCGCAAGCTGAGCGCCAAAAAATGCGCCGAGTGGCTGTCTGTTCTCAAGGCATGGGCAGTGGGGCCGGATGATGCCCCTGCGCTCAGGAGCCACATGAAGGACACGGGCTGGGCCCGCCTCACGCCGCAAGGTTTGCTGGCCTGCCGCAAACCCGGCCTGCCACCGGTGGACTTGCCGCCCGAATCCCAGGCCTTTGCCGATCTTCAAAAGGCCTTGATTGACCTGCCCGATCCTGCCATCGCAGCACGTTTGCACGCCCGTACCCACGTGCTGCAGCGCATGGCCGAACTCAAGCGCCGCCGTGGCCAGTTCGGTTTTGCCGACATGCTGCAGCGACTGGATACGGCGCTGGCCGACCCCGAGACAGGAGAGCGCCTGGCGCAGCGCCTGCGAGAGCAGTTCCCGGTGGCCATGATCGACGAATTCCAGGACACCTCGCCGCTTCAGTTGCGTATTTTCGAACGCATCTACCGCCCGGCGGACAACCCCCAGGACACCGCGCTGTTGCTGATCGGGGACCCCAAGCAATCGATCTACCGCTTTCGCGGGGCCGACATCGACAGTTACCTGTCTGCGCGTCGGGCGACCTCGGGCCGGCACCACATGCTGGGGACCAATTTCCGATCCACCCAGGCCCTGGTCGATGCGGTCAACCGCTGGTTCATGATGCTGCCCGACGCTTTCGGTTACCGGCGCGGCGAGGACGACCCCTTGCCATTTTTGCCTGTTGCGGCCCGCGGTCGCAGCGAAGTGCTCATGACTGGAGACGGCGAGGTTGCGGCCCTGACCGTGGTGCACGACGACACTTTGCGCAGTTCGCGTGATGCGCTGACCCATTTGTCGGCTGTCTGTGCCGAGCAGATCGTGGCCTGGCTGGGCGATCCGCAGGCCCGCTTCGCCGTTGCCGGCCAGGCAGACTCGCCCCTGCAGGCCAAGGACATCGCCGTGCTGGTGCGTACCGGCAAAGAAGCAGCCGCTGTGCGCGACGCTCTGCGTGCGCGGGGCGTGGCCTCGGTGTACCTGTCGGACCGTGACTCGGTGTTTGCCAGTGACGAAGCACGTGACCTGTGCCTGTGGCTGCGCGGTGTGGCCGAGCCGCAGGACATGCGCCATGTGCGCGCCGCATTGGCCACACGCACCGTGGGTCTGTCGCTCTCTGAGCTGCACGCGCTGGCCACGCAGGACCAGCTGCTGGACCAGCGGGCCGAGCAGATGCGCGAGTTGCGCCTGGTCTGGCAAGGGCAGGGCGTGCTGGCCATGCTGCGCCAGTCGCTGCATGTGCTGCAATTGGCCGGTCGCTGGCGCTCCCACAGCGACGGTGAGCGCCGCCTGACCAATGTGCTGCATCTGGCCGAACTGCTGCAAACCGCCAGCAGCGAACACAGGGGCGAGCAGGCGCTGATCCGATGGCTGACTCGGCAGATCGAAGAGGTCGAGGTGGGGGGGGTGGGCGACACCGAAGAACAAACCGTGCGCCTGGAGAGTGACGACGACCTGGTCAAGGTCATCACCATCCATGCCAGCAAGGGTCTTCAGTACCCGGTGGTGTGTCTGCCCTTCGCGCACAGCCACCGCGAAGTCCAGGCCCACACGGCGGCCGTATTGCAGCGTGGAGAAAGTCAAGCCGATCGCCACTGGACGCTGTCATTTGACAGGCAGGACGCCCAGGGCGCTGACCACGACCGCCTGCGCGAGGACATTCGGTTGTGGTACGTGGCGCTGACCCGTGCGCAGCACGCGCTGTGGGTGGGCTGGAGCCCGGTCAAGTCCGGCAACAGCCGTGAATGTCGCAACCACCTGAGCGCTGCAGGCCATCTGTTGGGCACCGGGCAAATCCTCGAAGCCCACGAATGGCTGGCCAGGTTGCAACTGCTGCAGACCGATGCGCAGGGCCGGCGGCTATCAGTCCGTCTGCAAACCGCCCCTGACTGGGTGCCCCTGTCGCGCTGGCAACGGCCGGCCCCGACCACCCCGCTGCGCGAGGCCCTGAGCTGCACGGCCCGTATCGACAAATCATGGACGATTGCAAGCTTCTCGCGTCTGGCGCGGGATCTGTCCTCGCAGCCCCAGTGGCCAATGGCCACGCCCCGACCGGCGGACGATGAACCGCCTGAAGACGCCCTGGGTGTGACCATGCCCGCAAGCCCGTCGGGTTCGCTGGCCCCTTGGCACGCCTTTGCCAAGGGCCCGACCGCGGGCAATTTTCTGCACGACCAGCTCGAATGGCTGGCGTCCGAGGGATTTGAGCTCGATGCCCAACGCGCCCAGCGCTTGCGCCAACGCTGTGAGCGGGCCGGGTACAAGGACCAGGCTGACCGTGTGGTGCAGTGGATTGGGCGTGTGGTGACGCAACCCCTGGGCGGCCCTGCTGCGGCGCTCAATGCCTTGCGCACGGTGCTGCCCGAGATGGAATTCTGGCTGCCTGCCGGACGGCTGCATGCTCGCGAGGTGGACGCCCTGTGCCAGCAGCACCTGCTGCCCGGCGTGAGCCGTCCCCAGCTGCCCGACGCGCAACTGCACGGCATGCTGATGGGCTTTGCCGATCTGGTGTTTGAGCACGCAGGCCGCTACTGGGTGCTCGACTACAAATCCAACCACCTGGGGCCTGATGACGCGGCCTACACGCCGCAGGCCCTGGCCGAGGCCATGGCCCATCACCGCTACGAAGTGCAGGCCGCGCTCTACATGTTGGCGCTGCACCGCCTGCTGCGGGCCCGCCTGGGCGAGGCCTACCACCCGGCGCAGCAGTTGGGCGGCGCGGTCTACTTGTTTTTACGCGGCATCGACGGGCCTGCTGGCGGCTGCTGCACCCTGCCTGCACCAATCGAACTGCTGGACGGCCTGGACGCCATGCTGCACGCGGAGGAAGCATGCTGACCCCCTCGCAGACTTTGATATGGCTGAACGCATGGACCGAGCAGGGCCTGCTGCGTCACATCGACAGTGCGCTGTCGGCCCAGCTGCTGCGGCTGGATGCCCGAGCCAGCCCCGGATTGCTGGTGGCGGCCGCCTTGCTGGCCCAGGTGGAAGGCCGAGGCGACACCTGCCTGCCCTTGCCTGACCTGTGCGCCGCGCCGGCCGATCTGTTGGGTTGGCCCGCGGCAGCCGTGGAGGGGCCGCAAGGCCTGCGTGCCTTGTGGGCGCACATGCCAGGCACCGTGGCCGCCTGGCAGACGGCATTGCAAGGCCCCTGTGTGCGCGTCCTTGGAGCGCCCGACCAGGGCCAGGCGCTGGTGCTGGGCGGCTCCATGGAGTCGCCGCTGCTCTACCTGCGCCGCTACGCCATGTGCGAGCAACGGGTGGGCGAGGGTCTGTTGGCGCGTGCCAGCCAATCGATGATCGTGCCCGAAGACAGGGCTCGCAGCTGGCTTGACCGCTTTTTTGTCCCCGATCCGCCAGCGCCCCAGACCATCGACTGGCAAAAGGTGGCCTGCGCCGTGGCGCTGCGTGCCCGCCTGTCGGTCATCACGGGTGGGCCGGGCACGGGCAAAACCTACACCGCCGCCCGACTGCTGGCACTGCTGCTGGCCTTGCACGAAGAGGCCAGCCCCCTGCGCGTGGCGCTGGCCGCACCCACCGGCAAGGCGGCAGCGCGTCTGAAACAATCGATCGACCAGGCCCTGGATGCGCTGCAAATGCAGGTGCCCGCGGGCAGCGGCCTGGACCTGAACGCCCTGATGGCCCGCATGGGCCCGGCCCGCACGTTGCATTCGCTGCTGGGCGCACGGCCCGACACCCGCCAGTTCCGCCACCACGCGGCCCACCCGCTGGATGTGGATGTGCTCATCGTCGACGAGGCCTCGATGGTGAATCTGGAAATGATGGATGCCTTGCTGCTGGCGCTGCCGCCCACGGCGCGGCTGGTGTTGCTGGGCGACAAGGATCAGCTGGCGTCTGTGGAAGCCGGTGCGGTGCTGGGCGAGCTGTGCCGCGATGCTGCAGCAGGCCGCTACAGCGTGGTCACCGCGCAGTTTGTGCAGGCCGTGACAGGCCAGCGCCTGCCCCCCGAGTGTCTGATGCCGGAGCAGGCCGCGCCGGTTTTGGCGCAGCAAACGGTCATGTTGCGCCAAAGCCGTCGATTTCAGGGCGCCATTGGCCAGCTGGCGCTGGCGGTGAACCAGGGCGATGGCGCTGCAGCCCGTGCGGTCCTGGTCTCTCCACGGGCCGGGCCTGGTGCACAGCCGGTGCATGCGCTGGCACCCGGCCAGGCGCGTGTCGTGCAGATCCTGGCGCTGGGCAGCCCGGAAAGGCCCGGCTACGCGGACTGCCTGCGTCTGATGCAGCACGGTCCGGCAGGGCAGGGCGAGCAGGCCCATACCCACTGGGTGCGCAGAGTGCTGGAGGCCTTTGACCGTTTCCGGATTTTGTGTGCGGTGCACCATGGCGAATGGGGCACCCAGGGGCTCAATGCTGCGGTCCAGAAAACGCTGGCCGATGCGGGTTTGCTCCAGGTCAATGGCGAATGGTTTGACGGTCGCCCGGTCATGGTCTTGCGTAATGACGCCCAGCTGGGGGTGTTCAACGGCGATGTAGGCCTTGCCCTGCCTGACCCCGAGGGCTCGACGAGGGTCTGGTTCTTTGATGGCCCCGCAGTGCGCTCGGTCAGTGTCATGCGTTTGCCCCAGGTCGAAACGGCATTTGCCATGACGGTTCATAAAAGCCAGGGCTCGGAGTTTGAACACACCGCGCTGGTGTTGCCTGCGGTGGGCGCTGGCATTCTTTCGCGCGAGTTGATCTATACCGGTGTCACGCGGGCCCGGACGCAATTCACCTTGGTCGAGGCCGAGGCCGGTTTGCTGGAGGCGGCCGTGGCCAGACCCGAGAGGCGGGCCAGCGGACTGGCCGGGTGGTGGGGCTAACTGGCGTAGCCCTCGCAAGCCCCGGCATTCGGTTTGCCGCGGCATTCACGCAGCAGGCGTTTGTCGCGCTCCGAACGGTTCTCGCCCGGGCTGGCCTGTGGAGCGGGCTTGGGTGCCTTCGGGGCTTTGGCCTTGCGAGAGGGATTGGCGGGGGTTTCCCGGGCCAAGACGGGCGGACTGCCCAAAAAACCAGCCGCAGCCAGCAGGCACGCGCCCCACAACCATGCGTTCATGACAGTCTCCCTGAAAAATCTTGTGCCCAGATCTTAGGCCCGTGCGGAGCTTTCGCCAAGAGGTGACAGGCCGGGCTCTCATGACGGGTTACGATCATTTCATGAAGACCCCAGCCTACTTGCGCCAGACCATCCTTGACCTTGAAGAGTCCCGCATTCGCCAGGTGGCCAATGCGGGCATGGGGCGTTCCGATGTGCTGGCCTTCTGGTTTGGCGAGTCCGACGAAGTCACACCCGAGGTGGTGCGGCAGGCCGCTATCGACTCCCTGCATCAGGGCGAAACCTTTTACGCCCACAACCTGGGCTTGCCGGAGCTGCGCCAGTCGGTGGCCGGCTACATGAGCGGCTTGCATGGCCCGATCGGCATGGACCGCATTGCCATCACCTCGGGCGGTGTGAACGCGCTGATGCTGGCCTTTCAGGCGCTGGTCGATGCGGGCGACGGGGTGGTGGCCGTCACGCCCGTCTGGCCCAACCTGACGGCCCAGCCGAAGGTGTTGGGTGCCCATGTGCAGTGCGTGAGTCTGCGACCTGAAGCTGGCGAGTGGGTGCTGGACATGGCGGCCCTGAAATCCGCCGTCACTGGATCGACCCGGGTGCTGGTGCTCAACGCTCCGAACAACCCGACCGGCTGGACACTTTCACGCCAAGAGCAACAGGCCATCCTGACGCATTGCCGCCAGACCGGTACCTGGATTCTGGCCGATGAGGTGTACGAACGTCTGTACTACGAGCCCACCCCGAACGCCTGCGCACCGTCCTTTCTGGACATTGCCACACCTGACGACCGGCTGGTGGTGGTGCACAGTTTTTCCAAGAGCTTTCTCATGACCGGCTGGCGCCTGGGCTGGCTGGTCATGCCCGCCGCCATGACGCCCTCGATCGGCAAGCTCATCGAGTTCAACACCTCCTGCGCCCCGGTGTTTGCCCAGCGCGCGGCAGCCGCAGCCCTGCTGCACAACCAGGACATCACCCCCCGTGTGGTGGCTCACCTCAAGCGCTGCCGGGACACCCTGGTGCCGCTGCTCAAGACCCTCCCTGGCGTGCAGGTCGCTCCAGCCAGGGGCGGTATGTATGCCTTCTTCCGGCTCGAAGGACACCCCGACAGCCTGCAGACCGCCAAGCGACTGGTGGCCGAAGCCGGCCTCGGCCTGGCCCCCGGAGAAGCCTTTGCCCCCGAAGCGGCAGGTTGGCTGCGCTGGTGCTTTGCGTCCAAAGACCTCGGGCGGCTGGCGCAGGGCGTCGGGCGCCTCAAAGACTGGCTGGCCAAGAATTCATTGGGATCTGACCCCAATTAATCTCCCGCCAAGTTAGGGGATGGGCTGGGGTAGCCGATGCGCCGATTTCTGCGCCCTGGCGCAGCATGAGGAGTGTCGGCTACCCCAGCCCATCCCCGGCACGCTATAATCCGCAGGTTTTGCATGGTGCAAAGCGCACGCCCGCAGCCCTTCCAGCCGCTGGCGCAAGTCAATCAACGCTGACCGAAAGGCCGGCGTCACAAGGAAAAACCATGATCGCTGCTTCCAAAAAAGCTGAAGTTGTCAAGGACAACGCCCGCGGTGCCAATGACACCGGCTCCCCCGAAGTGCAGGTCGCTCTGCTGACCGCACGCATCAACGAATTGACGCCCCACTTCAAGCAGCACGCCAAAGACCACCACGGTCGCCGTGGCCTGTTGCGGATGGTGAGCCGTCGTCGCAAGCTTCTGGACTACCTCAAATCCAAGGATGCTGACCGTTATGTTGCGCTGATCGCCAAACTGGGTCTGCGCAAGTAATTGCACAACAAGATGCAAGGCGCCTGAGTTCACCACCGTGGCTCAGGCGCTTTGTTCTTGAAACATCGGATGTCGGACTGATCGAACCCGCGCTGTGTCATTCCACAAGCCTTGCAGACCAGGATTTGTGGAATGGCATGGTGTTCAGAGCAGCCGCTTTCCGGGCCCCCGGCGCAGCCTCATGCGCCTTATATGTTCCCAAGGAAAATGAACATGTCACTTTTTAACAAAGTCACCAAGACCTTCCAGTGGGGTCAGCACACCGTCAAGATGGAAACGGGCGAAATCGCCCGCCAGGCCAGCGGCGCCGTGCTGCTCGATATGGACGGCACCGTTGTGCTCGCCACCGTGGTGGGCTCCAAGAACGCCAAGGCCGGCCAGGACTTCTTTCCGCTGACGGTCGATTACATCGAGAAGACCTATGCCGCTGGCAAGATCCCGGGCAGCTTCTTCAAGCGTGAAGCCAAGCCCAGCGAACTCGAAACCCTGACCAGCCGCCTGATCGACCGCCCGATCCGTCCGCTGTTTCCCGAAGGTTTCTACAACGATGTGCATGTGGTCATCCACACCGTGTCGCTCAACCCCGAGGTCGACGCCGACATTGCCGCCATGATCGCCGTGTCTGCGGCCCTGTCGATTTCCGGAATTCCCTTCAATGGCCCGATCGGCGCCGCCCGCGTGGGTTACATCAACGGTGAATACGTCCTGAATCCGGGCCAGACCCAGCGCAAGGACAGCCAGCTCGACCTCGTGGTCGCCGGCACCGAAGCGGCCGTGCTGATGGTCGAATCCGAAGCCAACCAACTGTCCGAAGACATCATGCTGGGCGCTGTGGTTTACGGCCACGATCAGAGCCAGACGGCCATCAACGCCATTCACGAACTGGTGCGAGACGCCGGCAAGCCCGTGTGGGACTGGCAGGCACCTGCACGCGACACCGACTTTGAAAGCAAGCTGGCCGCGCTGGCCGAAGAGCCACTGCGCGCGGCCTACCAGCAGCGCAACAAGCAAGTTCGCACGCAGGCGTGCCGCGAAGCCTACGCCGCTGCCAAAGCCGGCCTCGCCGCACAGGGTGTCGAGTTCGACCCGGTCAAGGTCGATGGCCTGCTGTTCGAAATCGAAGCGCGTATCGTGCGCAGCCAGATCCTGGCCGGTGAGCCCCGCATCGACGGCCGCGACACCCGCACTGTGCGCCCCATCGAGATCAGGAACAGCGTGCTGCCCCGTACCCACGGTTCGGCCCTGTTCACCCGTGGCGAAACCC